>DAOUPA010000073.1 GCA_030626405.1 Planctomicrobium sp. | reverse complement strand
GCATCCGGATGTTGAAGTTGAAATTCAGGTCAAAGGATCTGCGAACGCGGTTGGATCTGTCATTGACGGAAGTGCTAACTTCGGACTTCTCAGCCGCAACATTAATGAAGCAGAAGTGAAAGCGTTCTACGCAAAATTCGGCTATGTCCCAACAATTCTCACGCCGGTTCTTGAACCACAGGGAATCTTTGTACACAAAGACAATCCAGTCAAAAGCTTGAGCCTCTCCCAACTTGATGCGATCTTTTCATCCACCCTCAAACGAGGTGAAAAGAGCACTGCAAAAACATGGGGTGACCTCGGCGTGAAAGGGGAATGGGCGAAAGTTCCAGTCATCGCACATGGTCGCGGAGCAACCACCGGATCTCAAGTCTTCTTCCAATCCGCAATCCTTGGTGGAGGAGAATTCCGCCCAAACATGGCTTCACACGATTCGAATCCCGATTTAATCGGTGCCATCGGAAAAGACCAGCGAAGCATCGGCTTTGCTGGATCAACCTTCGACAATCCGGAAGTGAAGCTTGTTCCGATTGCCTGGAGAACAGGTGAAACGGCTGTCGACGTCCACAGCACCGCATACCCACTCGTTCGCCGTTTGCAGCTTGTCGTCAACAACAATCCAAATGGAAAACTGAATCCACTTCAAATGGAATTCATCAAGTATGTTTTCAGCAAAAGCGGCCAACAGGACGTCGTCATCGGTGGCTTCCTACCTGTCCCGGCGGGAGCAGCACAAATTGCTCTCGAAGCTGTTGGCGGAAAGACTTTGAACTAACTTCTGCATTCTCTCTTTAAACTCACCTCACTCTGCGTGGAGCGACATAATGAAACGGATTTCATTCACGGCTGCAGTGACCGGCTGCTTACTACTTTCCCTGGTCACAACTGCGGACGCGATCGACAAATCAAAAACAGGCACGCCCGGATCGGTCGCGCCTCAAAATCAGTTTGACCCTGCAAATCTTCCAGGGCAGAATGGACTGAACAATCTGGGAAGCAAAAGCGACCCTTTCCTCCCTCAAAACATCTATAACCCATTCCCCACACTGCCAGGCACAACTCCGTCTCCAACGGTTCCTGGCGTCCCGAACCCTCGACCTGGAACTTACCCAGGGACCGGCACCGGGCAGGTCCGAATCAATCCTACTGTTGTCCCTCCTGGTGGGCAGACAACTCCTACCGAACACCGCTGGCGGTTAGGTGTTTTGTCGCGCGACACCGAGACTGGAGTCCAAATCCACGAAGTTGTTCGCAACTCCGCGGCAGCACGTGCCGGGCTTGAGCCGAACGACACGATTGTCGCCGTTCATGGACATCAGGTAGGACTTGTGAACGGAGAGCTCTACGAGCTTTCCCGTGAGTTCGAAGCACATGCTGACCAGAGCGGAATGATCACGATGCTTGTTCAGGACAATCGGTCTAAAACACTGATGAACATCACTGTGCAGCTCGACTCTCGTTTTTCTAACGTTGAAGGATCTGTCGCCCTGCTGAACAATCAGCGATTTCCTCAAAATGGGATCGTGATCGTTGAGCTGCAGGAAATCGTCAGGCAAGGCGCAGCGCCACTGACCATTGTCCGCAAGGAGTTGAAGGGCTTTAATCCCAACTCGACTCAAGTTCCATTCAGCCTTGAGTACGACCCAGCACAAGTTTCCCACCGAGGTCAGTACGTGCTGACTGCAAATGTCATCAACAGCGGCCGTTCCGTTTACAAGACCGTTCAGGCTTACACTGTCAACAGCCTAGGGCATGGTGATGGGCGTGCAGTCGCAATGCGACTGGCCGCTGTTGTCCCTGATTACGATTCACCTATTCAGATCGACCAGAATTCCCAGATTGCAACCATCGTAAAGTGGTTCAATGAATACCTCGGTCGCCCTCCTACAGATCACGAAATGACTGTTTGGCTTGGGGCAATTCAACGAGGCCTTTCCCTCCAGCAACTTCAACTTGAACTGCTGGGTCACAACCAGTTTTTCAATCGATGTGACAGAGACAAAGTCACTTACATCACACGGATCCACCAACTCCTTGTAGGTAAAAATCCGAGTCGGGATGAAATGGACTACTGGATTGGGCGATATGACGCTCAGAATGGAATCCGTCGCGAATTAGCTCGTGAATTTCAGGATGCTGTTGGCATCCGACGTTAACGCTCTGATTAACGGCTGATCTCAAAGCGGAAGAGAGAGCCTCTCTCTTCCGCTTTTCCTTTTGAATACTGGATTTGTGACGATCAACAGTCTACGAACGTTGACATTTCAGGGTCGTAGACCTATCTTCCGCGTCTGAACTTTTGATTTATGTCGGAATTGTCGTTCCTAACCAGGTTTGTTCCTGGTGAAGAAGAGAGGCTGTCCATGTAGGCATTGGCGTGAAAAACGACCGGTGTTCTGCGTCTGTAAGTGACTGCAACTACTGTAGTTACTTGTGGTGGAGCATGGTGTCTCTAATGGATCACGACGAGTGAGTTATTTGTTCGCCAAGGACAATTACTCACTTTTTTTTCATTCTGGTGGCGCAACAGAGCATGAACGGCACTGAAGTCCTACGCATCGTCGATGCCATCCATCGTGATAAGAGCATCGAGAAAGAGATCGTATTCTCCGGCATTGAAGCCGCGATTCTTTCGGCTGCGCGAAAACACTACGGAGAAGAACGGGAAATCGTCGTTCTCATTGACCGATCCACTGGCGATGTCTCAGCTAAAATAGACGGAGATGCTCTAGATTCCGACGAGCTTGGCGATCTACTTGGGCGAATTGCTGCCCAGACAGCCAAGCAGGTCATGATCCAAAAAATTCGTGAAGCCGAACGTGATGCCGTTTACGACGAATACCTCGAGTTAAGGTCGTTTCTCGTCAATGGGGCCGTCGCACGAGCTGATCACGGAGTCACGTCGGTCAATCTCGGTAAAATCGAGGCAATTCTTCCCAAAAGCGAGCAAATCCCAGGTGAGTCGCATCGCGTGGGGGATCGCGTTCGAGCTGTTGTACTGGATGTACGCAAAGCAGGAAGCCGAGTCAAAGTTGTATTATCGCGAACACATGCCGATTTGGTTCGGCGGTTGTTCGAAGTAGAAATCCCGGAAGTCGCGGACCGTGTTATTGAGGTTCGCTCGCTGGCACGGGAAGCTGGCTATCGATCCAAAGTCGCTGTTTCATGCTATGACACAAATGTTGATGCTGTCGGCGCTTGCGTTGGTGTCCGTGGTTCTCGAATTAAAACCATTGTCGATGAACTCGACGGAGAACGCATCGACATTGTTCGCTGGAACGATTCATTACAAATCTTAATTCCAAACGCCATGCAACCTGCGGAAGTCGAGGATGTTATCCTCTGCCCAATGCTCGGTCGCGTAATCGTCTTGGTACGAGATGACCAGTTGTCCTTGGCAATTGGCAAGAAAGGGCAAAACGTTCGTCTGGCTTCAAAATTAGTTGGCTGGGACATCGAGGTGATGACTCAGGATGAACTGGACGATCAACTTGAACGGTCGGTGGCCGCTTTCAGTCAAATTCCCCCAGTCACAGAAGATTTAGCAGAGTCATTAGTCTCGCAGGGCTTCTTCAGCTTTGACGACCTCTCGGTCATCGAACCTGACCACCTTCAGGAACTGAGTGAACTGTCACCGGAAATCTGTGCTCAAATTGTCGAGCACGCGGAAGTTGAATCAGAACGAGAAGAGCTTGAAACAGATCGGCGAAAAGCCATCGAACGTGAGGCACGGCGGGTCGAACGAGAAGCTGCCGAACTGGACGCCATGACCGGCAAGTCCCTGGATGGGGAACAGAAAAAAGAGGATGCTCCGCAGCAAGTGGCAGCAACCGAACCAGCGGCTGAAAACAAAGACGCAACTTCAGAAGACACGAACGGAAGTTCGACTAACGAAGAAGCCGCCACAGCTGAAGAAACAACGCCTGCTGAAGAACCAGCAACTCAAAATGCTGACACAGCAGCCGAGCAAGATAATAAGCAACAGTCGGAGACTGAGTCATAATTTGAGTACTGCCGATAACATCGGGAGTAAAAACGAACGTGTCTCGCTTTACACTGCCACAGGGTTGATCAATTCTGATCAAAACAAACTTTATTTTTCAGGGGATGTCGATTGAAGATCCGAATCTTCGCTCTGGCGAAGGAACTAGGGCTCGACAGTAAAGAACTCATTCAGCGTTGCAATGATGCAGGGCTGAGCGTGAAGAATTCTGCCTTGGCGAGCATCTCGCCTGAGGAGAGAGATCTGGTTCTGGAGTTTTTAAAGAGTTCGAAAACCGTGGAAACGCCTAAGGCGACTCCGGAAGTCGATCTTTCGGCGCCTGTACGCGATGACTCCAGCTCGACACGGCAGATTCGTGAAATCCAAAACGCAGGTCCACTCTCGTCGAAGCTGGGCCAGCGACGCCCACCACGTAAGGACAAGGCAGTCGACACTGACGAAATAATTGTCGACAGCCAGCCAGAAGAGAACGAGGCTGCAATCGAAGAGACTGTGGTCGTTCCTGATGAGCAACAAGTCGAGCTGGCACCACCTGAAATTGAAGAAGTTCCGGCTGAAGTTGCCGAGACTCCTGTAGCTGAGCAAGTGGTCGACGGCAAAGAAAAAGACGCCACCCCAGCTGCCACTGAACCTGAGCTAGCCTCCGCAGATTCTCCAGAAGAACTTGAAGACGCTGCTGATTCTCCGATGACAAAATCCGATTACATCGACCCGACAGGGGCAGGTTCCGGTGGAGCCTCGATGCGAGAAATGCGCCCTCAAGGCTCGATGCGACATCGTCTACCTCGAAAAGACAAGAAGAAAGGGCCAGCTCTGCCCTCCCTTGCGTCAACACCAAATTATAAACCACCCGTCGTTAAGAAGGTCGAAGAGGGTCCAGTCCTCAAACCAGAAGTCGCGCTCACCGGTGACGTTCTCAAAAAGAACAAGCTGGCCGATATTCTCAAAAAGAATCGTGACGACACTCGTAAAAAAACCGACGAGAAAAGTGGCGATTCGCGCCGAGGAAAAAGCGGAACAGGGTCTCGCGGACTGAGTCTCGAAGAAGCGAGAAAGAGTCGTCGCAGCAAACGGCAGCGTCGCGGTTCTGATGATGATGACAATTACATCAGAAAATCTCCCAAACGAAATCGCCGCGCAGGTCCGGTTGAACGTAAGACAGAAGCGACAGTCGACTCCCCAATTTCTGTTCGCAGTTTATCAGAAGCCATGGGACGACCTGCACGTGATCTCATCACGGTGATGTTCAAACATGGCGAAATGGTCACCATCAATGATCCACTCGAAGATGAAATGGCACTCGAAATTGCATTGGAACTCGGTGTCGATCTGAGAATCGAGCAAGCAATCGATTTCGAAGACGTCCTCGCCGAACGCCTGAACCTGCCTGACAGTGAACTTGGCGTAGAGCTCGTTGAGCGTCCGCCGATCATTACAGTACTCGGACACGTTGACCACGGAAAAACAACTCTCGTTGACCGAATTCGTTCTGCCAATGTTGTTGACACCGAAGCAGGTGGAATCACCCAGCATATCGCCGCGTACCAAGTCGAACACAACGAACATAAACTGACCTTCGTTGACACGCCAGGTCACGCTGCCTTCGGTGAAATGCGAGCACGCGGTGCCAACGTCACCGACATTATCGTTCTGGTCGTTGCCGCAGACGACGGAGTCATGCCGCAAACGGTTGAGTGTATCAGCCACGCCAAAGCGGCTGAGGTTCCAATTATCGTTGCACTCAACAAATGTGACCTGCCAGATTTCAACGAGCAAAGAGTACTCACCGACCTCTCGCAACACGGCATCCTTCCGTCTGAATGGGGCGGTGATGTGGAAGTGGTCCGCGTCTCTGCACTGGAGGGAACTGGTGTTGACGACCTGCTCGAAACAATTCTGCTGACTGCTGAACTTCAGGAATACAAAACTGCCGAAGAAACTCCCGCCGAAGGAGTCTGTCTTGAAGCGTTCATGGACGAAGGTCGTGGCCCGGTCGTTTGGGGAATCGTTCGACGCGGAACACTCAAAATTGGCGATATCGTTAGTTGCGGAACCTCATACGGTCGTGTCCGTGCGATGTACGATGATCATGACCGCGAAGTCGAAGCCGCTGGCCCATCGACGCCGGTTCGCATTGCTGGTTTGAATTCTGTTCCAAACGCTGGATCACACCTGCTCGTTTTAGATGACATTGAAGAAGCCAGAGAGATTGCCGAACTAAGAGAGGATCGAGGACGGGCATCCGTTCTTGCCAATCGCGGCGGACCGATGTCGCTGGAAACATTCTTCGCACATCGCGATGGCTCCATCCAGAACTTGCCGCTCATCATCAAAGCGGATACGCCTGGATCAATTGAAGCCATTCGGCATGAATTAGAAAAATTTGAACACGATGAAGTGAAGCTGAAAGTATTGCACGAAGGTGTCGGTGGAGTTAACGAGAGCGACGTCTACCTCGCAGCGTCTTCTGGAGCAATTGTCATTGCGTTTCATGTGATTGCTGAAGATCGTGCCGAGGCACTTGCATCCCAAGAGGGAGTGCAAATTCGTCGCTACAAGATCATCTACAACGTGACTGATGAAATTCGACAAGCGATGGAAGGGATGCTCCGACCAGAACGTGTTGAAGTTTCAACAGGACGTGCCTTGGTCTTGCGGGCGTTTTCCATTAGCAGAGTGGGGACCGTCGCTGGTTGCCGCCTGCTCAATGGAACGATCGACCGTAATGACCGTGTCCATGTCATTCGGGACCAAACCATTTTAAACAATTACGCAATCGCGTCTCTCAAGCGAGAAAAGGATGACGTCAAAGAAGTTCGCGAAGGGTTCGAATGCGGAATTCGACTCAGTGGATTCAACGACATTAAAGAAGGCGATTTGTTAGAGGCCTATCGTGTGGAGCAGCGGAAGCGAACCTTGGACGAATAAGCTTCGGACTCTGCTCATTCATTTTCCTCCAAATTCCCCTGAGTGATTTGTATGAAAACACGACGGACTGCAAAGGTGTCAGAGGCAATTCGCCAGGTTGTCAGTTCTGCCATTCTCACTGAACTGCGCGATCCACGCGTCAAAAACGTCACCGTTTTACATGTCGATGTCCCATCGGACCTTCGCACAGCAAAAATCTATGTCAGCATTCTTGGCGACGAAAAAGCTGAACGTTTAACCCTCAAGGGACTGGAAGCATCTCGGGGCTGGTTGCAGTCGAGAATCGCAGACCAACTCCAGCTCCGCTTGACACCGATTCTAAGCTTTTTCATTGATCCAGGGATCAAGAAAAGTATTGAAGTATCAAAAATGCTGCGAGAGATTCAGGGCGAACCGACAGAGAAAGACGAGCTCGATGTCGATGCGAGCGAGTTAGAAGACGATCAGGACAGGGATGATTCCACCGAAGAGTGAATTGACTCGCTCTGACCACTCATCGATAACACACGAATTCGACTCAAAATTCGGGAGGCGCCCATGCCTGCCAGCAATTCGCTGAAAGCTGCGGACAAACAGAAGATTACAAAGAAACTGATCACGGAGTTGAAGAAGCACTACAAAGGCTCTCCTCCAAAACAGGACCGGTCTGTTTTTGAAACACTCTTGTTTTCCGCGTGTCTGGAAGACTCAAACTACCAGGAGGCCGAAGCTGCATACTCACGTATGCTCGAGAAGTTCTTTGACCTCAATGAAATTCGTGTGAGTTCGGTTCTCGAGATAGAAGAGGCACTCGGGGACATTCATGATGCAAACTGGAAAGCATTACGAGTTCGCGAAGTTCTGCAATTTGTATTTGAAAAATACTACGCGTTTGACGTCGAAGTCATGAGAAGAAAAACGCAGGATGCCGCCAACAAGGAATTGATGTCAATTCCTCACTTATCGACGTTCATGCGAGATTACACCATCCAAAACGCCTTGAGCGCGCACGTGCTACCTGTTGATCATTTCATGGGCCGCACGCTGAAATGGTTGGCCCTTGCTCAGAAGAAAGACACTGACGAACAAGCCGCTGATGCCATTAAAGCAGGCATTAAGAAATCTGATGGTCAACAATTCTGCTACTTGCTGAAGTCTGTTTCCAGCGACGAGAAACTTCAACCGGGCTTCGAAGAATTCGAGCAGTTCGAAGATGCGGATCCCATGGAAGCAGCCAAACGCCTTGCAGAATTAATCAAAAATCCCGTCAAGAAAAAGAAAGTCGTGACCAAGAAAACGACGAAGGTCAGCAAGAAAAAACCTGCAAAAAAGAAAACCACTTCACGCTCCAAGACAGCACAAGCAACCACAAAGACTGCAAAGAAGAAAACAGTCAAGAAAAAGAAGCCCGTAAAGAAAAAAACGGAGACAAAGAAAAAGACTAAAAAATGACCAGCAAGGTTATCCTCGGAATTGCTTTAGGGGCTGTTCGGCAGGTTCCTCTTCTCACTCAAATTCGGACGTCACTTTAAGCTCAATGCGTTTCGGTTGACTGTCCCGCTAGCGCTGCTGTTCTGAACTGTCTCGAACCACTACATTGCTGCACGAATTGTGCCCAAGCCAGCATTGCCTATTTCCGAATATGGCCCTCATCAAACTTCTGCGAGGTCCGCAACCTCACTCCATCACAATTGGGAAGTAATCTCCGGTGGCGCAAGCAACCGAGACCATGGGCCATTTGCACAGTTTTCGACGGACTTCTTCTCATTCGGTCCTGCTCGATCTATAATCGTCGAATGTCAACTTCGCCTGATTGCCCGCCCCTGAAAACCCGTTTCAATTGAAAACACGATCCATGCCAGTTCTGAATCAAAGCCAACTTTTTGAACTCTCCAACCGCATTCTTCTTGGTGCTGGAATCCCTCCCGAAGATGCAAAAGTCGTTGCGCAGGAACTTTCAGATGCAAACATCGTTGGACACGACAGTCATGGCGTCATGCGGCTGATGCAATACGTTGACTTCGTTAACGATGGATACGTAAAACCGGGAGGTGATTTTGAAATCGTCAAATCAGGAGGCGCCTTCGCGATTGTCGACGGACACTTCAATTTCGGTCAGGTAACAGCTCGTAAGGGTCTTGCGATCGGAATCGAGAAAGCACGTGCCGCTGGAACTTCGACAGTGATGATGAGAAATTGCAATCACGTCGGGCGACTTGGAGCCTATACGCACGATGCCGCCAATCAAGGATTTGCGGCAATCATGGCGGTCAACGCGCCAGGTCCAGGTGGAGTGGCTCCCTTTGGAGGAATGGAACGGCGACTCGGGACGAACCCAATTAGCATGTCAGCCCCTTCGATCAACGGAGCATTCGTTCTGGATATGACGACCAGCGCAACCGCCGAAGGCAAACTTCGCGTTGCCAAACAGTCGGGGCATTCGGTCCCGGAAGGAATGATCATAGACGGTCACGGAAAACCCTCGACCGACCCGAATGCCTACTACGACAAACCGGACGGCTCCATCCTTCCGCTTGGTGGACCGATGCTCGGACACAAGGGTTACGGCTTGTCTGTGATGGTCGATGTCTTTTGTGGAATGCTTTCCGGGAGTGGCGTTTGCCGGACGGACTTGCCGCGCGGAGCAAATGGCGTTTGGGTACAACTCATCGATGTCGAGCAGTTCGTTTCTCAAGATGAATACGATTCGTGGATGAGTCAATACGTCAGCCACATTAAGGACTGTCCAAAATTACCAGGTGTAGATGAGATCTTCCTACCAGGGGAAATTGAAGAGCGGCGAAAAGTTGACCGACAAGCAAACGGCGTCACCATTCCTGATGAAACGTGGAGGCAATTAACAGAGCTCTCGGCAAAACTGAATGTCTCTCTCGATTTCATTGATTGACTTCACATTGGATTGAACGCGGAAACTGTTTCAACGGAATTGTTCATGAATATTCGACTCTGCATTTTTTCGCTGTTCAGTCTCGTCGTAATTTCAACTGCCTCGATTGCCGACGAAATTCACTTCACGCGTGACATTCGTCCCATTCTTTCCGGACGATGCTACAAGTGCCATGGTCCTGACCCTGACACGCGGGAAGCGGGATTGCGTCTGGACGATGCTGATGCTGCCCAAGTGGAATTGGAAAGCGGCGAGCGAGCAATCGTTCCTGGTCAACTTGATGCGAGTGAGTTGATCGCCCGCATTATTACCGATGACGAATCGACGAGAATGCCACCAGCCGATCAAGGTGCCGGGCTCAGCAAGCAAGAGATCGAAACACTCAAGCAGTGGGTTGCCGAAGGTGCAAAATACGACAAGCACTGGTCGTTTGTTGCCCCAGTCTCTCCAAAACTCCCGGAAGTCAGCAACCCGGAATGGTGCCGAAACGGGCTAGACCATTTCGTACTGCAAAAGCTCGACCAGCAAAAACTAAAACCTTCCCCAGAGGCAGATCGCCGCACACTCATTCGGCGCCTTTCGCTCGATTTGACTGGCCTGCCACCAAGTCCCGAAGAGATCGAGAATTTCCTATCGGACGATTCGCCTCTCGCCTACGAACATCTCGTTGATCGCCTACTCGTCTCACCTGCCTATGGGGAACGGTGGGCGAGAATCTGGCTCGATTTGGCGCGCTATGCTGACTCAGCAGGCTATGCCGACGATCCACCTCGCGTCATCTGGCAGTATCGAGATTGGGTCATTGATGCGATCAACAAAGATCTTCCCATCGATCAGTTCACTGTTGAGCAACTCGCCGGAGACCTGCTCCCTAATCCGACGCACGATCAATTGATCGCGACCGCGTTTCATCGAAACACAATGACAAACAGTGAAGGTGGAACTGATGACGAAGAATTTCGCAGCGCTGCCATTGTTGATCGGGTGAACACAACAATGCAAATTTGGATGGGACTGACAATGGGGTGCGCCCAGTGCCACACGCATAAATACGATCCGATTTCACAAGAGGAATACTTCCGCGTCTATGCGATTCTCAATCAAACCGAAGATGCCGACCGTCGCGACGAAGGCCCGCTCCTCGAAACTTGGACTCCAGAACTCAACGAGAAAAAGAAAAATGTACAGGCGAAAATCGATGCCCTCAAAGAAAAGCTGAAGACGCTTCAAGAATCAGAAGCGAGCGAGCCGACTGATCTTCAACTGCCAGACGGCCCGATTGCTGCTCAATTTGTCAGGATAGATATTCCTGGAAGATCCGAATTCCTTTCGCTCGCGGAAGTTCAAGTTTTCGCCGGCGAAGATCAAGTCGCCCTTGGCAAGAACGCAACACAAATCAGCACGTCCCATGACGCACCAGCGAAGCTAGCCGTCGACGGAAACACTGACGGACATTTCTTCGATGCGAAATCGACGACACACACCGAAAAAGGGCTCGCCCCCTGGTGGCAAGTCGACTTGGGGAAGGTTCACAAGATTGATCGGGTTGTCGTGTGGAACCGTAGTGACAGCCCTGGTGTCGGCCAAAGACTCAACGGCTTTCGCGTGGTTCTACTCGACGCGAATAAGAAACCAATTTGGGCCAAAGCAAAATTAAAGGCGAACGAAACCGAGACGCTGATCGTAATTCCGAAATCCTCCGAAGAAGTTTCAAAAGAAGAGAAAGCCGCCCTTGCCGAATACCTCGGCAAAAACAATCCGGAGCTTGATAAGCTCCAGAAGCAAATCGCCAGTACCGAAAAGCAACTCAAAGCGATCAAGGCGTTAACGGTTCCAATCATGCGGGAACTCCCGCTCGATAAACATCGCAAGACTCACATTCAAGTTCGCGGCAATTTCCTCGATCTTGGACCAGAAGTGGCAGCCGGCGTGCTGAAGGAATTCCATCCGCTTGAAGCTTCGAACCCAACTCGACTCGACTTCGCGAAATGGCTGGTTGACCCAGCAAACTCCCTCACGGCGCGCGTGTTCGCAAACCGGTACTGGGAAATCCTCTTTGGTCTGGGACTCGTTGAAACAAGCGAAGACTTCGGGATGCAGGGAGAACTGCCGAGCCATTTCGGACTCCTCGACTGGCTCGCAATTCAATTCATGGAAGGTGACTGGCAGCAGAAAAAATTCTTAAAGTTGATCGTCACGTCGGCAACATACCGGCAATCCTCAACCGTCGATGCAAAGTTAACGGCACTCGACCCCAAGAATCGCCTGCTTGCCAGAGGCCCTCGCTTCCGCCTTTCCGCAGAGATGATTCGCGATCAGGCTTTGGCAGTTTCGGGACTTCTGAGTCATAAAATGCACGGACCCTCGGTGAACCCACCGCGTCCGAAACTCGGACTACGTGCCGCATTCGGCGGCTCAACAGATTGGGAAACAAGTCAGGGAGAAGACAAGTACCGACGCGGTCTCTACACGACTTGGCGACGTTCGATTCCGTACCCGTCCATGGATGCCTTTGATGCTCCCAGCCGCGAAGTTTGCACCATCCGGAGAATTCCAACGAACACTCCGCTTCAGGCTCTCGTCACATTGAATGACCCTGTCTACATCGAAGCAGCACAAGCTCTAGCCGGTCGAATTTTGAACGAAGGCGGCGACTCGATTGAAAGTCGAGTGTCATATGGATTCACGCTTTGCACGGCGCGAGAACCAACTCCAGCGGAACGATCCGTTTTGACAAAGACTTTCGAGTCCTTAAAGAATCAATTCGCCTCCGACTCTGCATCTGCCCAAAAACTGCAAGCCATGAAGCTGCAAAAGGGCGAAGAGATCCCGGCAGAAACCCAAGCTGCCTGGACTGTCTTGTCCAACGTGTTGCTGAATCTTGACGAAACTCTCACGCGAAGATGACATCGTTGCAGACGTTGTTTATGATCGTGGTGTTCAACAGGAAATGAGTAAGGTCCGCTGTTCGGATCAAAAACAAATATCCATTCAGTGGTCCGCAGAGCGGACCCTACGGTGCGGGATTCAAATAGTGAATTCATTTCGCACCACATAGGTATCTCAATGAAACAATTTCGAGCGGCATTCTTTATTTTTTGTTCAATTTTCATTTTAAGTGAAAGTCTGTTTGCACAGCGAGATTTAAAAGTGATCCCGCTGCCGGATCCGGAGCTTGAACGCCAGACGTTCATCTTGCCGGAAGGTTTTGAAGTCAATCTGTTCGCTGCCGATCCGCAGATTGCCAAGCCGATCCAAATGAACTTCGATCCACAAGGACGACTGTGGATCGCCAGTTCTGGAACGTATCCGCATATCGAAGTCGGCGCCAAAGCAAACGACAAAGTCCTCTATCTTCAGGATCTCGATGAGGACGGCGTTAGCGATGTCACGCAAATCTTCGCCGAAGGATTGCTCATTCCGACTGCCGTCGCCCCGGGAAACGGTGGAGTTTACGTCGGTGCCAGCACTGAATTACTGCATTTCAAAGACACAAACGGAGACGGCAAGGCCGATCAGAAACGAATCGTCTTTTCCGGATTCGGCACCGAAGATACGCACCACATCATTCACACTCTGCGCTACGGACCGGACAGCCACCTCTATTTCAATCAATCAATCTACATTCACAGCCACATCGAAACTCCCTGGGGAATTCGCCGCCTCAACGCAGGTGGGATGTGGCGATTCCGTCCGGAAACACTCGAACTGAGCGTCTTCGCCAGAGGACTCGTCAATCAGTGGGGGACCGATTTTGATCGATATGGACAAACCTTCGGAACTGACGGAGCCGGCGGGGAAGGGATCAATTACATGGTCCCCGGTGCTTACTACATGACTGCGTACGGAGCACAACGCATCCTGCATGGACTGAATCCTGGAAGTCCAAAACATTGTGGTTTAGAAATCGTTGAGAGCGAACACCTACCGGATGACTGGCAAGGAAGCATGCTCACGAACGACTTTCGCGGTCATCGCGTCTGCCGGTTTGTGGTCACCGAAGATGAGTCTGGCTATCGCTCACAGGAACAACAGGAAGTCATAAAGTCCAACCACGTTGCCTTCCGCCCGATTGATGTCAAACAAGGACCAGACGGAGCGATTTACATTGCCGACTGGTACAACCCGATCATCCAGCATGGTGAAGTCGACTTCCGCGATGAACGCCGCGACCACACGCATGGTCGCATCTGGCGAATCACCTACACCGGCAAACCGACCCTCAAAAATGTCGACCTCACAAAGCTTTCCACCACAGAACTTCTTCAGAAAGTCACCACAGCGAACCGTTATTCGCGTGGTCAAGCGAAAGTCGTTTTGAAGGAACGTGGGGCGAAAATTCTTCCTGAAGTCGATAGCTGGGTTGCCGGACTTCCGAAAGACGATCAACTCGACACGCTTACTCTCGAAGCACTTTGGATTCATCAATCATTTGGAAGACTGGAACCGACGTTGCTCGGTCGATGCCTCAGCAGCAAAGACCACAGGGTCCGTGCAGCAGCAACGCGGGTCATCGGACAATTGGTTCGCAAAGTTGATGCACCTCTTGAGTTACTCACAGCACGTGCGACTGACGACCATCCGCAAGTACGGCTCGAAGCAATCCGCGCCCTCGCAGAAGTGAAACAGCCTGCCGCCGTCGAAGTCGCACTTCAGGCACTCAACTTCGATGTCGACACCAACATCGACTACGCCCTGTGGCTCACATGCCGTGACCTGGAACCGTACTGGACGCCTGCACTCGTCAGCGGCGATCTCGAAATCAATTCGCCACCTCAAGCCCTCCCGTTTTTATTGCGTGCAACAGGTTCGGCAGCAGGAACGGCAACCCTGGTTGAAAAAATCAAACAAGGAACTCTCTCCGGACAGGCTCAAGGGGATGCGCTGGCGGTCATCGCGGACATCGGAACAGCGGATCAACTCGGTATCATCTTCGATCAGGCAACCGCTGCAGATCAATCTGAAGAAAAACAACATGCCTTGTTGCACACACTTTTCGTGGCTGCTCAGAATCGAAAGATCATTCCTCCTCGCAATCTGGGAAAGGTCAAAGCACTCGCAGATTCAAAGAATCCTTCCATCCGATCCGCTGTTGTCAGGTGCCTCGGAGCATGGAAACATCAGCCATCACGAGAGATTGTTTTAAGTCACACACAAGGAGAGAATCGCGACCTGTCAGAGAAAATTGTCGCCATACAGGCACTCGGAGCCTTCTCCGATCAGCCATCTGCTGCCGAACTCACAAAAATTGCCAACAGCGAATCGGCACTCGTTCTTCGTCGGGCAGCCATTCAGGAACTCTTACGATTCCGGCCACAGCAGGCTGCGAAGCTTGCCGTTAAGTTTCTTCAATCAACGAACGTAGAAGAGGCACAACCTTTATTCCAAGCGGTCCTTCAGCGAAAAGGTGCAACTGACCTTCTAGCGAAAGCACTCAAGGATCAATCGATTCCGAAAGACGTTGCTGTTGTCGGGGCGAGAGTGCTCAGTTCTTCTGGTCAACAGGATTCCGAACTTTCCAAACTACTGCGTACTGCGGGACAACTAAATCAAGATCCTGTGAAACTTTCTGCCGCCGAGATGAACGCTCTCGTCAATGAAGTTCGAACGCAAGGAAACCCTGCTCGCGGCGAACAAATTTTCCGACGTGCCGATCTCAACTGTTTGAAGTGCCATTCTGTTGGACCTGCCGGTGGATTGATTGGGTCGAACATCGTCAGTCTGGGAGCAACCGCGCAGCCGGACTATATCATTGAATCACTCCTCGATCCCAATGCAAAAGTGAAAGAAGGCTACCACACCGTCGTTGTCGCCACCGACGAAGGGAAAATCCTCTCCGGCATCAAAGCTCGCGAAACCGCAACGGAACTGTTCCTCAGAGATGCCGAAGGCAAAGAACTTTCAATTCCGAAAGATTCAATCGAGCTACAAAAACAAGGTTCCTCGCTGATGCCCGCCGGGCTGACATCCAACATCACGCATCAGGAACTGGTCGATCTTTCCGCGTTCCTCTATGCGTTGGGGCGAGTTCCGGAATTCACAATTGGCACCCAGCCGGTCGTTCGTCACTGGGAAGCGATTCAGGCAACGCAGCCCGCCGCTCACCAATTCCGCCGCATCAGCTACGCCGCCGCAACCACGGACAACCCTAATTTTCAATGGTCCAGAGTTTATAGCCATGTCGATGGAAATCTCACGGTTGCAGAACTCCCACAACTCAACATCCGCAACCGTGTCGCCGCAGGTAATCGCGGAATGAGTTTCGTCCGCACTCGATTCACCACAACCGCTGGCACAGCCACGTTCCAACTGAACGATCCAGTAGGATTACAAATCTGGATCGATCACAAACCAGTCGACGCCGCAAAACGCATCTCCGCGAAACTGACAGCCGGCGAGCATCAAATCACAATCGCCATCGACCAATCAATCCGACAAACTCCGATACGGCTGATGCCAGTCAACGAAAACGGCAGTGCCCGCATTGAACTTCCGACTGGGAAGTAGAATTCATTTCGAGTGTATTGCTTAGCCCTTCATTTCAAATGAACGGCAATCCGCAAAAATTTCAGAGACCAAAGACATGCGACTCGGCGTTATCAGCGATACACACAGCAACCTCACCAACACAGTCAGAGCGTTAGAGGTTCTCAAAGAGCAGAACGTAGACGTCCTCATTCATTGCGGTGATATCGGATCGACATCGATTGTGCATGAGTTTCACGATTGGCCGACGCATTTTGTTTTTGGAAATGTCGACCACGACCGCGCACTTCTGAGGCACGCGATTAAAGATGCCGGGCAAAGCTGTCACGACCGGTTCGGTGAGCTGGAGCTAAACGGAAAAAACATTGCGTTCCTGCACAGCGACGACCGGCAGCTTTTCGAAGAAACGATCTCTTCCGGCGAGTACGATTTGGTCTGCTACGGTCATACTCACAAAGCGGAATCCCACCTCGTCGGGAACACGCACGTCCTCAACCCAGGCGCTCTCCACCGAGCCAACCCGCATACGCTGGCGATTGTTGATCTCGAAACAATGTCCGTCGAGTACTTCCCGCTGCGCGCAATTTCCTAAAGAACTTTGGTACAACGTCTCGCCAAAGTTTCGACCGCTCTCGATTATTGCTATCCTCAATTCGATGGACACTCGCAAGTTTCAGAGTGTCGCAATGAATACTATCGGGAAGAAGAACGATGTCCGAAACATTTGCGATCGCGATTAGTGGAGCCGCTGGTCGGATGGGGCAGCGGCTTGTTGCGCTCACCCATGCCGACCCTGAGCTTGAACTTGTCGCAGCGCTCGAAGCAGAAAATTCAACTGCTTTGGGAAAAGATGCTGGGGAAGTGGCTGGTCTTGGGAATATCGGCATTAAAATCACTTCCCAACTTCCAGAACGCGTTGACGCTGTCATCGATTTTTCGATTCCAGAAGGTGCTGTTGCCATCGCTAAAACTTGTGCCTCGCGTGGTATCTCACTTGTCGAAGCGACAACAGGTTTATCAAAAGACCAGCGACAAATCATTCTCGATGCCGCGCAAGAAACAGCAGTTGTGATGGCACCGAGTATGAGCCTGGCGGTCAACGTTGCCATGAAACTGGTTGCTGAGGCGAGTGAGGCTTTGAAAGGTCTTTCCAGCGGTGTTGATGTCGAAGTCGTCGAACGACATCACCGATTCAAGGAAGATGCGCCCAGCGGAACGGCTCTCAAGTTTGGAGAAATCGTCGCTGACAAAATGGGGCAGACCGAGCACATCCATGGTCGTGAAGGTCAGACAGGTCAGCGACCACGAAATGAAATCGGCTATCATGCTCTGCGAACAGGCGATAATGTTGGTGAACATCAGATTGTGTTCGGCATGATGGGCGAAACGCTCGAAGTTTCCGTTCGCGGTAATACCAGAGACAGCTACGCCTATGGTGCCCTCACTGCCGCAAAGTTTGCTGCAACGCAAGGTGCTGGACTGTACTCAATGGCAGACGTACTGAACCTGTGAGAACTTGATAGTGCCCGCATGTGAGATCGTCACATTCCTCACAGTTTTATCCCGCGAGGCAGAAAGTGGTCCCTTTATCTTCTAGTGGCGTCATGATCCGTATTTTTACAATCGCTTGCTCTCTCATCCTTTGTACTGCATCGACAAAAGCAGCGCAGCCTGCGCATCACTTCGAACTTCAGGCTGGCGATGCGGCACGTGAGAATTGCCCTATTTGGATCGCGCTCCCTGAAAACCTGCGCGACGCGAAACACCTGCAACTCACAAACAAGTCGAACAACCAAAGTGTTCCTTCTCAGTTGAGTGAAGATGGGAAGCAGCTGGTTTTCATTCTGGATCAAAAGTTGGCGTCTGGTGAATCTCGCAGCTATGACATCTCCATCAATCCTGCACCGCCCAAAGGAGAAGGCACGAAGTGCCTGATCAAAGACGGGACCATCTCCCTGGTGATCGGTGAAAGAACAATCCTCACCTATCACACAACAGTCGCAGAACCGCCGCCAGGGATCTCTCCACTCCTGAACCGCAGTGGACACATTCATCCGTTCATTACTCCCGGCGGGAAGGTCGTGACCGATGAATACCCAAGCGACCATTTGCATCAACATGCCATCTTCGCTGCCTGGACGAAAACGTTTTTCGAAGGCGAACGCGTCGATTTCTGGAACCAACTGGCAGGCACCGGCACGGTCGGGCATCGAGAAGTGTTAGAGTCAACATCTGGTCCGGTCTTTGCATCCTTCAAAGTCCGGTTGGTACATCGCGTTCTTAAAGACAATCCCCGAGATGTTCTCGACGAAACCTGGACGGTGCGGCTGTACAACATTCGGGACTTACACATTTTCGACATCGAATCTGTGCAGACGTGTGTTGCGAAAACTCCTTTGACCATCGCGGAATACCATTACGGCGGCTTTGCCTACCGCGGGAGTGCAGAGTGGATCAAGAACGACCAACATCACATCATCACGAATGAAACCGAAGACCGAGAGGTCGGCAACCACACCAAGCCCAACTGGACTGCGGTTTACGGTCCGGTGAGTGGGGATCTTTGTGGAGCAGCCATGTTTTCCCACCCTTCCAACTTCCGCAGCCCGCAGCCAGTTCGACTCCATCCCAGCATGCCCTATTTTGTTTATTCTCCGGCGGTCTTGGGTGAGTTTGACTTGAAACCTGGAAAGCCCTACGAAACGAGGAACCGGTACGTCTCTTTTGATGAGAAACCTGATGCGAAACAACTTAATGTGGCCTGGGAGGCGTATTCCTCTCCGCCAGAAGTGAAATGGACCGAGACACCGTAACAAAACAGGCTATTCTAATTCGTACAATCCTCGATTGTGCCGTGTCCAGCGACTGGTATTATGGGCTGTCCCAAATTGAATTCCCGTGAATTCAGTAACAAAATGACCACCAATTCAGAATCACTTCATGTCGACCGACCTTGCTTACCAGTCCAGTATTTGCCCAGACCATTCTACTTCGTACGGGGTGGATGAAGTCCTGACTGCCTGTCCGGAGACAGGTGAACTGCTCGACATTCAGTACGATTGGGACCGCGTCGAAGTCCCTTCCTCACTTAAAGAATTTGAAGCTCGCTGGTCGAACCGAAACCAGCCGCTCGACTATAGCGGCGTGTGGCGTTTTCGGCAGTTGCTTCCGTTCGCTCCTGACGATCAGATCGTCACAATTGGTGAAGGTCAAACACTGCTGCAACGCTCCGACAGTGTTGCGAAATATGTGGGGATGAACGAGGGTCAACTCTTTCTTCAATACGAAGGCCTCAATCCTTCCGGCAGTTTTAAAGATAACGGAATGACTGCGGCGTCGACTCACGCACATATGGTCGGGGCGAAAATCGCGGCGTGCGCTTCAACTGGAAACACGAGCGCTTCGCTGGCGATATACGCAGGGACAACAAAACTGTTCAAAGTCGTTGTCTTTGTTGGGAGTGGTAAAATCGCCTTCGGGAAACTTTCTCAAGCACTCGACTACGGAGCAACCACGCTCCAGATTCAGGGAGACTTCGATGATGCCCTGATGCAAGTGCGCGACGTCTGTCAGGCCGCCGGGATTTACCTCTGCAATAGTGTGAATCCATTCCGGCTAGAAGGCCAAAAAACGATTATGTATCGCGTCCTCGAAGGGTTGAACTGGGAAGTCCCTGACTGGATCGTTGTCCCCGGTGGAAATCTGGGAAATTCGAGCGCGTTTGGAAAAGCGTTCATGGAACTGAAGCAGTTGGGACTGATTGAAAAAGTTCCGCGACTGGCCGTGATCAATGCTCAAGGAGCGAATACGCTGCATCAGTTGGTAGAAGATCAAGGACTCTGCTGGAACGGTGGAAAGCCCGACGGCGGTCTCATTCAGTCGTTCTACAAAAACATGGATGACAAGGATCACCGAGCCAGCACACTTGCAAGTGCTATTGAAATCAATCGACCAGTCAACCTGAAGAAGTGTTTGCGGGCGCTCGATTTCTGCGATGGAGTCGTTCGG
>DAOUPA010000571.1 GCA_030626405.1 Planctomicrobium sp. | reverse complement strand
TCAGTCGGCAACCGGTAACCACGCAATTCCAACGCATTCTCATTGATCAGCATTCCCTCGGCATAGTTGCCCTCTTGGTTTGGTTGATACACCCACTGGTCCTTCGGAATCCCCTCTTGATTGCTGAGCCAATTGCAGTATTCGGCCGCTTGATACCAAGTCACATAATGAGCTGGACAATCTTCGGTGGGGGCAGTGAATGAATGAAAGACATGGTCTTCTCGGAACTCAAGGAACTCCGCAACCGTGACCTCATGGCTGGCGATCGCAAAACGGTGGTCGAGGTGACTGTCACTTTGGCTCGCAGGGATCGTAAGCTCAACCATTGTCTGGCCTTGACCATTCACATACCAGCCAAGTTGATCATTCCATTCGGCTTGATGCAACGACTTCTCAGCAATAGTAAGTTGAAGTGAGGTTTTCTCAAGCGGTTCATCCAGAGGGCGATAAATCCTAGTCAGGATCTCCTGCTGGTCAATTGTACGAGATTCATTCGCCACACTTGTCAATGCTTGCACGCCCGATTCATACAGTTGCCGGACTTCTGACTCACTCAACTGACGGTTGTAAATTCGCACCTCATCGATGCAGCCATGAAATGTGTACCCTCCTCGTTCCCCCCTCCCACCGAGGTAGAGAGGAGCGTTGCTTTGAATGGTCTTCGAAATCTGTTCAGGATTGTGGTGCGTGGGAACGGAGTTACCATCGACAAAGAGAGACATTCCATTCGCTGTCGAGGAACCGTCGTACGTGGCGAATAAATGGTGCCATTGCCCGCCTGACAATGGATTGTACGACATGACTTTCAGGCTATAATGATCTGGTTTGCCAAAGTTATTTTTGTGTATGAAGTTTGTTGAAAAAAGAGTCGTCTGACACCAAAAATTGAATCCACGAAGGTGGTTGTCAGCATCAAATGTGCCGAGCAAAGCAGCATTTTGTTTTTCAGTCTCACTCAGAAACCACCCCCCATACGAAAACGCATCTGTGTACTCAGGATTAAACACAAGACCACAATCGAACCGGCCTCCTTTACCATTCAGCCTCACAGCGTTACCAACGACACCGGGGACCCATTCCGGTTGGCCTGTTCCTTCGTCCACATACTCTGCGACTTGTTGCTCGTTCACTACATTCGCCGTTTCAGTTCCACGCGATTCGTCGAGCGCGTAATGGGCTACCAACCCGTCACTCAGAGACGACGTTAATTCCGTTGGTTGCTCAGAGAGATTGCGTTCCCAGGCAGCCTGCCGCTGTGGGAGTTCCTGTTCGGCCACAGCAAGCTGTTGCCGAATCTCGTCAACTTCGAGAATTAGTTCAGCAACGCGGGATCTCTGCTTCGGTGATAACTGCGGCTTGACCTTAGAGAAATCCGGTAATGTTGCGCCCCATTGTCGTAATGCCCACGAGGCAGAACCGTGGATGCCGGGATCTGGATCACTCATGAACAACGTTAGCAAATGATCGGTAATGCGACTTCGATCAGCCGGTAAAATCTGCACTGGATCTAAACCACCGAGGCTCTGAATTAACGCCCGTCGAATCGAAACGTCCTCTTCGATCAGCAACTGTGCTGCAATCGTATTGGGATTGGTGCCAAGTTGACCTAAGTGATGAATGATGTAACTTCTTAGAGATGGGTCAGGCGTAAGCTCCAATGATGATCGCATCTCATCGACGAATCCGAGATGTAGCAGCGCCACCGCTGCCAGTGATTGCTTCCTCCAGAGTGCGTCTCGGAGTTGCTGGTCTCCGTCTGAAAGTTGGTCATTCAATTTGTCGAGATGTTCGGGCATTGGAGCCTGCATCTCGGTGATTAACTTTTTCTTGGCGAGAACGGAGTGCGGCTTAAGGGCAGTGATGAGATGAGAGAACTCAGCCAACTCGTCAGCAAACAAGATGCATTCGACCAGCTTTGAAGGCTGGTCCTTCAAATAGACAGACAATATATTCGCAGCTGTTTCCCGTTGTCGTATCGAAAGGCTGCGGTCAGCGTGAAGTGCAACGAGTGATCCCGCAATCTGCATTCGTGCTGGTTGGAGAAGCTGCAGCCACTGTCCAAGATCGACTGAGGAAACGCTCGTCGTGAGGTGGGTTGCAACAAGGGGAGCGAGTTGCCCCCACCTTTTATCGCTGGAAGCGTATTCCGCCAATGTGGCCGCCACTTGAAAACGAGTTGCGGTCTCCAGTTCCTCATCAAGAGCACGTTGCCACAACTTCTGCGCAACGGAATCTTTGTGAGGTGCCAATGCTGCACGCACGATGGGCAACTGTTGCAGCGAACAGACGGTCAGTTGTTCTCCAAGGTAGTTTAGCTGAGTCTCATCATCCGGAAGCAGTGCGAGAGCAAGATGCAGTTTTGCAGAGGAGCCATCAACTGCCTCGGCAATTTTCTTTCTGAGTAAAGGATTCGCCAAATCACGGTCATCGTCTATATCGGAAACAATGTTGGGAACCTGAGCAATCTCAGCCGTAAACAACGAGTCGACAAGACCAGAATTGTGTGTCGCCCGCTGTTGCTCATCGACTTGTCGCCAAATTGCGGACCCCGTGAACATTGTCACTGCCAGCAGCAGCGCCACTGTCACACCACGTCTCGTCTGGTGCCGACTTGTGCGTCTCATCATCTTCCGCTGCGAGGAGGTCCAGTTTTTCTTTTCTGTGAACCACTGGATTTGAATCCACTGCAAGAGTGACGGCAACTGTCGGTTCTCTGGGCGGGCTTCCCACACTGCTGCCCGGTCCGACAGCAACAGTTCGGCTCTCCCTCTTCGAGTTTCCTTCTGCTTGCGAGACAGCCAGTCACGCAACGAACGGACGAGGTAGTCGTGCGTGAGTTGGAAATACCTTTTCCCTACTTCTGCCTGCGCCTTGGATTCATTGTCACGATCCACACCTTCTGGATCAGTCGGTGTAATGAGTCGGATTTCGCTGTCGAGAATCCGAATGAGATCGTC
Organism: Planctomicrobium sp.; assembly: GCA_030626405.1. GTDB lineage: Bacteria > Planctomycetota > Planctomycetia > Planctomycetales > Planctomycetaceae > Thalassoglobus. The sequence continues at coordinate 1,156 of DAOUPA010000571.1, read as the reverse complement.
GAAGTCCCTGGGACGGTGAGCATATCCAGATGCTTCCAGCAACTCACCATAGGATTTCATCTGCCCCTTGATGTCCGCTCCGGATTCAGGAAGTAGTGATTTCAAAACAGCACAGGCGGCTTTTTGGTGATAACGATGCTCAGGGGGAGCGGTCGATGCGATGAACGTCTCCTCCAAAAACGTCACGCCCACACCTTTCGTTCCACCGACTTGTTTCAATGTGGCTGGTGTCCACGGTTTGCCCTTCATCATCTCGGCGAACAACGCTAATCGGACACTGATCACTTTCTCATCTTCAGCCAGACCAGTCACCGATTGCTGGAGAAAAGCTTTCTGTTCTTTGCTGAATTCGCTGCTTCTTTTCGGAAGAGTTCCAAATGCTCGACCAAAAGCGGCCAGCACTTTCTCAGCATGACGGACGGGGAAGAGATCGACAGCAGCGGAGTTCTGAGCTTCGACGAGACGAACTTCCAACTCTCGCATGAACCGAGTCGCCGCCATCCAGAAATCATCTCGCAGCATGACGATGCACTGAACTCGTCCCCCATCGCATTGCCGCAAGGCTTGCACCAAGTCGGTGTTTGCATCCTCATTTCTGGTGTGCAGGCATTGCTCAAACTGATCTAAAACGATCAGCACCTTCTTTCCTACCGGGAGACCTCGTCCTCGTCTCAGGGCAGCCAATGTTTCTTTCAGGCTCAACCCGTCCCCAAGCGCTGGGCAATGTTTGCGAAGTCCATGCAGTAATCGAGTCGTTGTGTCATCTGGAGTCGCTTCGATATAAACGGAGATGACATCATTGTTGAGGCGAGGTAACAATCCCGCTTTTACCAAAGAGGTTTTTCCACAACCCGATGGCCCGTAAATCAAACCAACTGGAAATGTGTTGTCGGGATCGGTTTCTTCGATACGAGTCTTCCAAAATCGCAGGCTTTCAGGCAGACCATCGCGGTCACAAGGACCTGGGAGAAGTTCCAGGAAGAAATCGGAATCGTGAGCGTCGAACGATCGCAGTCCCTTAGGAATGATTTTGATCGATTGACTCTCTGTGGCGATGGGAGCCGAATCGAGCTGGATTTCTTCGGTATCAAAATCAGATGGCACTCTCTGTGCCGGAGTCCCGTTAAAGTCAGTCAGAGCCGAGTCAACCTCCAGC
>DAOUPA010000591.1 GCA_030626405.1 Planctomicrobium sp. | reverse complement strand
TTCGCCAGCATCGCATATCAGTCTTCGCGCCGTGTCGCATGCTGTACTCGGAATACAGCGAATTATCCCAGGAAATTCGCAGACCTTTGAGCATGGGAGTGAAGTCTTTGCCGCGAAGGGTGAGGTCGTTCGGAATATCAACCTGCGCCATTGCCAGCATGGTGGGATACCAATCGAGGTTGGACATTGTCTGCGGGACGGTGCGACCACCTTTGAGTCCAGCAGGCCAGCGAATGGCGGTCGGAACTCGCAGTGCCTGATCGTACATATTCGGTCGTTGTTTCCGTCCAATGTGAGGCCACTTCTGTTCCGGCAGCGTGTTGAGCATCCACTGTGCATTTCCTTTGTACCACAACGCATGATGCCCGTTGTGGTAGCCGTGGTCGCTCGTGAAAACAACGACGGTGTTTTCGGTGAGATCGAGTTCATCCAACAATTTCAAAATGCGACCGACGTTGCGATCAACACTCGCAACACTGGCGTAGTATTCGCGGATTCGTTTTTTGACCAGTTTGACGTTCAGATCTTCGTGAACCGGCTGTGGGAGTGTGGGATCGAGATCCTTGTACGGCGCCCAGTCTTCGTCTCGTGTTGGCAGCCAGGCGGCGTGTGGTTCGCGATAATGAATCGATGTCAGGAAGCGTTGGTCTTTGTTTCGCTTGATGAAGTCGAGCGCGTGTTCTGTCACCAGATCGACGGTGAAGCCGGACATCTTCTTGTCGTGACCATCCACTTCCAGAACAGGATTTTTCGGCGGGCAGCCACCAGTACGAATCCCCATGAATTCATCGTAACCTTGCAGCGTTGGATGAAAGCGGTCGGCGGTTCCTAGATGCCATTTTCCGGACAAGCTCGTTTTGTAACCAGCCTGTTGCAGCAATTCCATCCAAGTGACTGTATTCGGATTCAGCCCCAACTCCGGTTCCGAGCGAGGATTGATCCAATCAAGAATTCCGAGCTCGCTGGCATATCGACTCGTCGCCAGACCTGCCCGCGAAGGACTACATACCGGCGTCACCGTAAACGCATTCTCAATGACGATTCCCTCGGCAGCGATCCGGTCGATATTCGGTGTCTTCAACTCCTCATTTCCACGAAACCCAACCGCACTCGGAGCTTGATCGTCGGTGTAGATGAAAACAATGTTTGGCGGGTCAGCTGCTTGAATTGTGGTTGCATTCAAAGACAAAGCGACTGCCACAAGGTTAAAAAGGAGTCTTGCATATTTGCGCATGGTCAAACCTTGTATTGATGATGACGTATTGATTCACAGCCGATTGAAATTTTGGGCCAATTAGTTCAATGAACCGCTCGCCATTAAAGTCGAAACCCGTAGGGAGACACAACCCTGTGCTACAAATAGGGTTAACGGTTGCAGTGAAAGCCGGGAGAGCCATGGTGGTCATGTCTTTCAATGGAATCACTTGAACACATCCAGACTCTCCTACGTACAATGCTACATGCAAGGATACAGTGTAAGCAGGAGATTCACATGACAATGACCTCGAAAACACCGAACAAGAAGCGGCAGGCGAAGCTCACTGAGTTTCAGCTCAGCATTGGGGAGTACCTGATTCAGCGGCTTCAGGATTATGGGCTGCGTGATCTCTTTGGAATCCCTGGGGACTTTGTGCTTCAGTTTTACGGGTTGCTTGAAGAGTCGCCGATCAATGTTGTTGGTTGCACGCGCGAGGACTGTGCCGGGTATGCTGCCGATGCGTACGCGCGCATCAATGGATTGGGAGCGGTTTGCGTGACGTATTGTGTTGGTGGGTTGAGTGCCTGTAATTCGATTGCAGGTGCGTACGCGGAAAAGTCTCCGGTGGTCATTATCAGTGGTGCTCCTGGTATTGAAGAACGCGTCAACGATCCGTTGCTGCATCATCGCGTCAGAGACTTCAACACACAGCGAGAAGTCTTCGAGAAAATCACCGTTGCCACTGCGGACCTGCATGATCCATTGACTGCGTTTCGTGAAATTGACCGTTGCCTGGAAGCAGCAGTTCGTTTCAAGCGTCCGGTCTATCTTGAACTCCCGCGAGACCGCGTACACTCAAAACCAATCGCCCCGCACAACCCGACTTGCTCCGTTGCGGTCAGTCATGCCGATGCGCTTCAGGCTGCAATTGAAGAAGCGACCGAACGAATCAAGACAGCAAAGAACCCTGTGATCATCGCCGGTGTCGAAGTGCACCGCTTCGGGTTGCGTGAACAGGTTCTTTCGCTTGCCGAGAAAAACAAGATTCCGATGTGTGCAACGCTGTTGGGCAAGTCGGTGATCAGTGAAAAGCATCCGCTGTACGTTGGTGTGTATGAAGGTGCAATGGGACGCGAAGAGGTGACGGAGTTCGTCGAGTCGAGCGACTGCGTGATTCTTCTCGGCACGTTTATGACTGACATCAACCTCGGCATCTTCACAGCGAAGCTGGACCCTCAAAACTGTATTTACGTGACAAGTGAAAAACTCCGCATCGGGCATCATCACTTCCACGATGTTCTGCTGAAAGATTTCATCGACAACTTGCAAAAGAAGAAAATCCGCACAGGCAAGCAAAGCCCAAAGTTCCCGACCCGCGAAGAACAGAATTCGAGGGCACCGGATGCGAGCGAACCGGTGACGACCAAAAGTTTGTTTGCTCACATTAACGACATTCTTGATGACGACATGGTCGTTGTTGCCGATGTCGGTGACTCGCTGTTTGCGTCATCGGACCTCACGATTCATAAGCACACCGAGTTTCTCAGCCCGGCATATTACACTTCGATGGGATTCGCGATCCCGGCGGCGCTCGGTGTCCAAGTCGCGAATCGAAATTTGCGACCGCTTGTTCTGGTCGGAGATGGTGCGTTTCAAATGACTTGTATGGAGCTTTCATCAATCGTTCGGCAAAATTTTAATCCCATCGTCGTTGTTCTCAACAATAAAGGCTACACCACCGAACGTTTTCTGCAGGAAGGTCCGTTCAATGATATCCTCAACTGGAACTACCACCGTATGCCGGACATCTTCGGCAGCGGTTGGGGGTTTGAAGTGAATACCGTGGGCGAACTTCATCAATCGATGAAAGCCGCGTTGGCGCATCAGGATGCGTTCAGCATTTTGAACGTGCATCTGCAACCGGACGATATCAGCCCGGCACTTGAACGACTCGCCGAAAAGATGAGCAAGACGATATAAGCGGCTTCGCCAACGAAGAATTGCGTTCTGGAAGTGAAAGAAAGAAGTGCTTGATTGAAATATCATGATTCTGAGAACATAATCCGGCTAAGATATCCTTAGTCATTTACCCACCCCTGCATCCTTGCGAAATATATTTGGTCAAGACCATGGCTTCCGAGTCCACTCCAAAATCTTTTTCAGTTCAATGCCCAAACTGCAAGCGTAAGCTTAAGATCGATGATCGCAATCTGCTTGGAAAAAAAGTGAAGTGCCCTGGATGTAAAGTTCCATTTGTTCTGGAACTTCCAAAGCCGAAACGTCAAGTTCCTCAAGTGGAAGAAGAGGTCAAACTGGAGTTGGTCACTGACGCCCCACCGGTGGGAACATCAGCCAAGTGGGTTCCCGATGCGCCTGTCGTGACTCCTGTCGCCTCGCAACAACAGGTCGCGTCCCAGCCCCAGTCGGAGCCTGCGCTTCCGAACTTCTCAGAGCCTGTCGAGTCGTCTGCCCCTGTCATTACTCCCGACGCACCTGAGAGTTCTTCCAGTGAACTTAACCGCCTGCGGTCTCGGCGGAAGAAAAGTTGGGGACCGACAATTATTGTTGGTGTCTTTCTGTTGCTGGGTGTTGGCACTGTTGGTTATCTCGTGATGAACTACGAGTCACCGAAGTCGAGTCCGAATTCAGAGTCGGGATCAGGATCGG
>DAOUPA010000449.1 GCA_030626405.1 Planctomicrobium sp. | reverse complement strand
GGCACAGTAGCCGCAGTTGCGGCTGACATGTCGGTCGCATATTTCCAGTGAGAAGACAGTTTCCATTTACCGTCTTGATTTCGTTCAGCGACCGCCCAACGTGAAGTCATGCGGTCCCTACCGCCTTGAAAGCGTGAAAGCTGCATTTCAAACGTACCTTTGGCCCCCAACTCTCCCACATCGATGAGTCCGTTCTGCTGATCAAGAAGCAACTCACTTTTTTGCATCGTCGCAAGTTCGGCCACAGAAACTTCCGGGTGGATTTCGATCAGCCGAGAGTTGACTCTCTGTTCAACGGTCCCTCGAATGACCACGCTCTGCTCGTCGATCCAAACTGAGTCGATACGGCTTGAAAACTTCGCTTCGTAAAAAGCATTGATCCGCGACTCACTTGAGAGCTTGTTATTCCTTTCTGTTTCACGTTCGGCTAATGACCGCTTTTCCTCGACAGTGGGCTCCCTTAATTGGATACTGCGAAGCCTAAGTGTGGTCCCAGGCACTCGACCGAAATCGATCCGAAGTTGATTGTTTTTCGCCGACCATTTCCCACTTGAAAGCAATTGAAGATCAATGGCATACGGTTGCCACGACTGAGACTTTTCGAGTCTCCCAGCAGAAAACTGTTTCGTAGCGTTCATCGGAGGACCGTAGTAAACCGTCAATCCATCAAGGTCTTTCAGCGAAAAATACTCGAAGGCCAATACGGTTTGAGACTCTGAGACATCCGTGGGGTCAAATCGCTGTAACACGATGAACGGGTCTTGCCCCAACGTTGTCAGTTCGATTTCGCCATGAGTGAGTTGCCTTACCTTGAGCTGGTTTGATTTCCCAAAATCCAGTTCCAGCGAAATCGTGTCCGCGGCTTGACCCGGTGTTGCCACCAGCAGGATCGAGAAAAAAACAAGACGAATAGTCGCCATGATAACATCTTTCTTTTTGATTCCGGTATCAAGTCGACCAGCAATACGAATCCAACAGCGGTCATAAGTTGCGTGCATGTTCGATTCAAGTATTTGTCACTTTTTCTATTACGTGAAGAATGGCGATGCTTGCCTTCGAGTTCTTCGACACGTTTTCGCAACTCGGCGACCACTTCGCGAAGGTCAACAACCAACGCAATGAGTTCCTCGCGATCAAGTTCCGCTTCGATTCCATCCATGCAGAACATCTACCAGAATCCCCCCTCCCAGGTCACCACCAATTCCCTACAATGGACAGCTACTATGTTGCTGACCGATCCAATGAAACGATCTCCTCGTTAAATTGTGGGTAGAGGTCTGAAGCAATTGCTCGGCAACACATGCAATCCCTTGGCTGTCATAAGGATCAATGAAGTGAAAGTCGAACGTCGAGCATGTTTCATTTCCCGCTGGACAAAGGACGTTGTGAGGCGCTAAATAGTGAGGGGCGATTGATCGCTGAAAAATGATTACTGACCTGCCGACTCTGTGAATCAAATGATGCAGAGCGGTCGAACTGCTTGGGCATGCTTTGAAGAATCCGATCACCCCAACGAATGCTTGGCAGACCGAGCAACAAACGGACACGAATTCGATCCCGGTATCGGTTTCACTAATATCGACTGCGGTAGCAAAGAGAGCAAATGACGAACTCCCTGTGCTTGTGACTGATGCTGGTCCGGCGGCGAGTTTCGCCTGGGAAGAGTTCATCTATGCCAAGATTCGGAACCCGCACACCCGATCTGCTTATGAACATGCAATTCGTCAATTTCTGCAACATTGCGAACAACACAAAAGAGAGTTGGTTCACATCTCACCGCGTGACGTCGGCAGCTACCTCGATGGTCTCGACTACGCACCGGCCACCAAGAAACTGCATCTCTCCGCCCTGCGTCACTTCTTCGATACGCTTGTCTCACGGCACGTCGTCGTCCTCAATCCAGCCTCTTCAGTTCGCGGAGAGAGGCTGCAAGTCGTCGAAGGCAAAACGCCTGAAATTTCCATCGAGCAAGCTCGAAAGTTGATGCGGAACCTCGACACCACTTGCGTCGTTGGGCTGCGAGATCGAGCCATCATCGCGATTCTCATTTACACTGCGGCACGCAGTCGGAGCGATCGCTAAATTGCGTTGCGGAAATTTCTACGACACCGGCGAACAATACTGTCTTCGGTTTCACGAAAAAGGAGGCAAGTCACGAGAGATCCCTGAACGAGACGTCTATGAAGGTTCTGGTATTGAGTATTCGCCTTCCATCTCCTTTCAAAGTTTTACTCATTGAGGCAACTTATTGATCACAGCAATTGTTCCGCTACTGATGCTGATTCTCCAATACTTTCCAGTCATGAGGTGGAACGCATTTCCCATCAATGATCAGGAATCCAGTGTAGGCAGCTTGACGTCTCCAAAAATCGAGCTTCCGTTCTAGACGTTTTCTACGCTTTCGCAACAGGCATTGATCCACTCGGCGATACCAGGCTGCTTGGCATTTGCGGGCCTTCCGGCTGAATTCCGGACTAAAACAGGACACTGAGACCGTGAAGAGGGGATTCAGGTAAAAACATCCACTCCTTTTGCCTTCGACAATATCCCTGACTCTCTTGCCTGTCGACACAATCCATTCATCTTCGTCCCACTCAGGGGTTTGAAGTTCTTCAACCAGGACTTTCGGTGGTTTCCTTTGAGGGTGAATTGCATCCAGGCAACTTACTCCAGACTGGTTTTCATTCTTTGAAGTTTGAATCATATTCTGTGACTTTCGTTGTTCATGCCATGCTTGGTCATTTGTTGGTGACTTTCACTTCGCTGATCAGAAACGAACAGCCGTGAAACGGCAATCAAACAGATTTAGCGAGGTGAGGGTCCATTATCAAATTTCAATTGCTTGGACACAGCCTGTAACGGAACTGCTTCCTGAAGGAAGTTGTACAGGTAGTCCGGCGGGTCCAGGCAACTGAGTGAGGCTTGAGTCTGGACGTGATAGTAAATCTTGTAAGGAACAATCACCGTGATGGATTTACATCCTGGTGGAATCCTCCCATCTATCCTGCGTGGTGCCCTTGACGCCTTTGGCGTCAGAGACTGTGATGAGCTTTCAGCCATTAAAATCTCCTTGATTTGAGAGTCAGGTATTCCTTTTTGGTTCCCTGCTATGTCATTCATAAAATGAGTCTCTACTAGTATTGATATGCCAACAATTGTCAGTGTTCTTGATGTGTCTCGCGTCTTGTGTTTATGCCTGTGTTTGTGTTTCTTTTGCCTGTCATTCGGTGATTTGTTTTTTCTGTTCTGCTTTTGATTCTTCTTTTTCCTGTTCTATTTCTACTTTTGCAAATTCTTCTTCTACTTGAGTGGTTGTGTGGCTGCAGCCACGCTCGTCCGTCCTTGATTGAACACCGCTCCCGAATTCCACCGGGTTCTATCTGTCACGACCGCGGTTCTCGTCGCGACTGTTATCTCTACTGGCTCATCGAATGCAGTTCTGTCTGGGATATCCGCGAGAGTTGTTGGTATGAGGCACTGATGAGGATTGCAGATCACGTTGCCCCACCTCCGCCCGCAGTAGTCGGCACTCCATATATTGCACGAAAGCTCGGTTGTACAACTGAATGGGTTACCGAAATGATTCGTACTGCGGAGATTCCCCGTCATTTCATTGTTCCGGGTACCGGCAACGGAAAGCCGTGGAAACTCGACCGCAAGAAAGTTGACAAGTGGCTAAAGAACCGATGAGCGTCACAACTAACACATTCACCGATCATATTCACAGACACTTCAGGAAGCCCCAGAGTTAATGCCAAGAAAGCCCAAACCACCGCAGAAGAAGAGGATCACCGTGCCGGTGGAAGGGCGGATGATCGAAGTGACATTGTTTCCGCCATCTGGAAATAAGAAGTCGTGGTACACCTATTGGTCCGACCTCACGTTCAGCCGAAGTACGGGACAGACAGATTACACGGAGGCAGTGAAGGCTGTACATGGCATGCTTCGAAACGGTGGTCGTAAAAGTGATCTCACAGATGTCGTCCTGACAGATGCAGAATTCGACAAAATTCAAAGCAAGCATTTTTCGAAGAAGACCGATCCCCAAGCAATCAAGAGGGCACATCGTTCGTTGTCAGCTTGCATGGAAGCGATTACCGCATTTCGGCGGATTACTGAGTTGAGTTCGATTTCACTCGCCACCCCTGAAGACTGTGAACGATTTCAGCATGACGCATTAAAGCTGCCCAGAGAGTGGCGAGTCCAATACGCCAATAATCGCCAGTCTCTGAATCGGCGTGAGAAAAGGGGCGAAGTGGACCCGCTGAGTTCAAACACGATTGTTAAATGGTCCGTTGCCCTGAAGGCGGCATTCGAGAGGGCTAATAGAAACTCTGGTAAAAAATGTGTTCGAGGCGTTGTCTCCAATGAGAAATTACTGACAGAGAATCCGTGGAACCAGTTCACTTGGATTGAAGGAAGTGAAAAACCAAAGCGGCATTTCAATGAGAAAGAACTGTTGTCATTACTGGATTTTTTCGATGAGCAATGGTCGGGATTATCATTTGCTCCAGCGTTCGTGAAAGTGTGTCTGTGGTCGTGGGCAAGAAAAGAAGAAGTCAGCAGTCTGAAATGGGAAGACCTGCGTAACGTAGGTAGAGAAAGCCATTTCGACTCGGTTGGAAAATGGGGAGTCAGAAAATGGTTTCGGCTTCCTGAGAAATTGTTCACAGAAATCGAATCCCTGAAGAATGGTAGCCCGTTTGTGTTCGGGAACTATTCGGGACAACTCAAAGCCTTTCATGTTCGGCATGGAAACAAGTCAGCAGCGACTCATGTGCGAGCCGATTTCAGTCCTGAGAATCTTGGCGACTGGATGTACCGTCAGATTCGAAACTGGTCGAAAAATCTTCCCAAGGGATCGGCTTATCTACACATCTTTCGCAAAACCAGTTTGCGGTTTGCACGCAAAGGAGAGGATTTGAATCGAATTGTTGCTTCCGATGCGAGTCTCACAACAGCGGTAATGACAGCAAGTTACACGGAGGAAGAAGACGAGGAACTGAGGCATAAAAGTAATCGAACTTATCGCCGGATTCTCACGAGCCTGCCAGTCGCTGTTGCAAGTCGTTATGGATATGTGGAGAAACCCTCGGACCGATTGATAGAGAGTTTAGATTCGGCTCGAACACGGGATGACTGGAATGAGGTCGCACGACTTGCCACCGCATTGCAAGAACTCAACGAAGAAGGCAAAGCGGCAGTGTGGTTGATGACATGATTTAAGGGCAAGAGGGAAGATTTCTGTGAAATCATGTGAAATCGACTTCTGCCTGATAATCGCCCCCTGCCTCTTAAACGCCAAAAAGCCTTGCACAGCAAGGCTTTCTGAAGTACACCCCAGAGGATTCGAACCTCTAACCTCCGGTTCCGTAGACCGGTGCTCTATCCAATTGAGCTAGGGGTGCAAGTAAATTTTCTTGATTTCTGACTACTAATTTTTGGGATACCACGAAGTCAACTTCATAGAGATCCGGTTTGCAGAAACCTTAGATCGAAGGATAATGGCAAAACGGGTTGTTGGAAGCAAGTGATTTTGAAGTCCCTAT
>DAOUPA010000601.1 GCA_030626405.1 Planctomicrobium sp. | reverse complement strand
GATTCGCCGTGTTTGCGATGATCAACCACGTCCGATTGAAGAGATCAACCCGGAAGTCCCGGAGTGGCTGATTGCGATTATCGAGAAGCTTCTCGATAAGAATGCAGACGAGCGTTTTCAATCTGCGGAAGAATTAGTCGCTGTGCTGGAAGATCATCTGGCAGGCGTACAGGGAATGGCGCAGGGTCTTCCGCGACCGGTGAGAGAACCTAAGATTGCGCCACTAGTCAGAACGAAAACACCTGACAAGTCGAGCAATCAACCTCGAAAACCACCTTCTCCGCCGTGGTATGCTGCGGCAATCGTCTGCTTCGTTGCTTTTGCCACTTTGCAGGCAAACTCAAGGCGAATCGAAATTGTCTACGGAGAGTCTGCATTACTTACCTTGTTCTTCCTCGTCACGGGAGCCTCTATTTTTGTCGGTCTGAAATTGGTAAAAAACCTCAAACTTCACTCAGATGATGAAGTGAAAACGGAAAACATTCCGACGCAAAAATCGGAGAACAAAGTCTCCGCAGACGTTCCACCGTTGCTGGAACGTCTTTCTTCTAGCCTGATGCGACTGGCCTGGGTTGGGCCAGTAATCATGCTACTTGGCTTTATCATTTGGGCTTCGACACCGACGATGATTCAAGGGAATGCACCTCGAAACGTTCTTGCGATTTTCGGTGTAATTCTCCTTCCTGTAGCAGCGTTGACAGGCTGGTTGGGAAGCTATTTACGACGCGTAGAATGGGGTTGGGAAGCCTATTACAAAGGGATCGCCGCCAGTTTTCTGTCACTCCTACTGCCCTTCGTTTGGATCGTTGGGATCCCAACTGGTTTGGCTTCGCTGTGGGTTCTTAATCAAAAGAATGTCATTGACTGCTACCGTCGCAAAGGAGCAGGTGAAGCAGTCTTCGTACCAGCCCCGAAGTTGCTATTGGACATCGGCACGTTCATTGGAGCGGTCCTGACATCGTTTTTCGTGTATTTTCTTGGTGCTGACTCTCTTTTCACTCTCGTGGATGTCCTTGAGGCAAGCCCCGTGGTGCTCGGGGCTCTTCTCCTCATCTTGCCCGACCGAGGCTCACTTTTCCGAGGACGGTTCCAACGAGATTTTATCGTCAGTTGTGCTGGATTTGTGATGACTGCATTTGCGTATTCGCTCTTTCGTCTCGGGCAAGACAACTCAAGAACGATGGGCGTAGAGGAAATTGCTGTCATTTGCATGATCGGTTTTGTTCTCTACGGCATTCCGGCAATTTTGATTTGGAAATTCTTTATCAAGCCCTCCCTTAAACAATCACCACAGGAACAAATTCCGCTTTCTCAGTCTTCACCGATTGTTCCAGTTCAGAGATGGTCTTTAGGGAAACGATTGTTGTTCGGACTTGGTGTCGGCGTTGCGACTGTTTCTCTGATGTTCCTACTACCGATTCTTCAACAGAAGCTCCATCCGACCGGAACGTTGGTCATTCACCATAGTGGGATAGCAAAACCTGTAGACATTCGAGTCGATGGACAGCAGGTCTTAATATCAAATCAATCAGGAGACCCGATAATACTTGCCCTGAAGCCTGGGCGACACAGTGTTGAGGTTTCAACGTTAGGGCATCAAGAAAATCTGATTCATAAAGGGCAGTATGAAGTCAACATTCGCCGTGGAACGGTTGAGGAAATCACGTCGTGGATGCCGGTGAAGATGAATGCCGGGATGGAACTTGGTCCAGTGTCGCAGGGCTACGGGGGACTGATTCTGGAGATTCCTGACCCAGACTTGAATGTTCTCCTAATGCGTCTTGATTCCAATCAGATCGGTTTTCTCAGCGACGTTTTCAACGCTGGCGAACATCAAGTCCCTGCCGGGAAATATCACGTCGTTGTTCTTGATCGGTTGGCAGGTTGGCTGCTGAATGTCAAAAGCGATCCTCGAAACGCTCAGTCTTATGAACAGATCTACAAAACGATTCAATCAATCTACGGAGGAAACAAACCGGGAGCTGCGTACTCGCGACCAGAACACGGACTTTACGATCGAGAATCCGGCAACTGGTCTCTCGTTCAATACTCCATCGCAACCGTCGAGATCAAACCGGGTGAATTCGAAACCGTTGTTGCGAAACGCAACTTGAAGCAAATCGCACTTCATCACGAAGAATTCGTTGACGGCAAGTTCTATCGTTTCCTGTGGAATGGGGAGAAGTATTCCTTTTCGGCGACACAGGCGCGCGCCATTCAGGAGTTACTGCAAGCCTATGCAGATGGCAACCCAGAGATCAAAGAATCCGTCGTTCTCGAAACTCTGAACGATCATCGAGATGAGCCGATCACTTCAATCATGAATGTTTTTAATGACGGAAAACATCCCGGATGGCTCCAACTGATCGCCTGGACCAAGCACGGTGAAGACGCTTCTTTGAATTTAACGAAATTGATCACAAAGCCAAAACCTGCAATGTCGAATTCGGGATTCGGTGGACCACCATCCGTCACATTCGCTCAGCCAATAGAAACCGGCGCAGTGATTCTGAAGCAGATGGATAGTCACATGACGGTGGCTGTCTCCTTGAAAGAATTTGGACCGTTTCAAACACTCTCTGAACAAACAACGTCGCTGCCGGTCGGGAAATACTTCGTCAAAGTCTTCGACCGGTCCTTCGGTTGGGGATCAACGAAATCACGAGGGGCTGTTGCTCCGCCGACTTACGACGCGGGTCAATTTGTCGTTAAGAAAGGCGAGTTCACAGATCTTGAAATCAGTCGCAACTGGAAAAAACTGGCGGCACAAGAACCGGTGTTAACGGAAGGCTTCTATCCATTCGTCTGGAGCGGGAAGGATTACATTCTTTCGAAAGAGCAATCAGAAATTGTACAGCAACTTTTCCAAGCTTTCGTAGACGGAAAGATCGCCGTTGAAGCAACGACGCTATTAGAGAGTGAGGACGCTGACAAAGAGATCAAGCGCATCTTCAACAATGGAAATCATCCGGCATGGGACAGTTTGGTAATACCGCTTGGGGAAGGGAGATTTCGATTGAAATTACATACGTCTCAATTATTGCCGAATATCCCAGAGGGCTTACAGAGCGTTTTTCTCCAGCACACGCAATTCAAGTCTCTCTCCGGATTAGGGCATTTAGGACAGTCGTTTGACATCCTGATTTCCAACAAAGAGGGAGTTGATCTGAAATGCTTAATTGCAGATGCATCGGTTTTTTCGATCACGATAAATAGCCAGAAAAATCCTCCGATTGTTTCTTTACTTCTTCCCAAAGAACAAGCGGAAGCTCTCGCCAGAGCACAAAACAGTCCTGGTACTACTAAAATTACCTACCAGTGGGGAAGCGTTCCGACTGAGTTCCCACAGCCAGTTCTCAATCAGAAAACGTACGACCTACTCAAAGCGAAGATTAAAGCAGATGCTGCTCTCAACAAAGAATCATTCGAGCAACTCAAAGCGAAAATGAAAGTGAAAATGAAAGCAGATGCGGCAGGCAAAGATGAAGATTCAGAAGAAGCAGGCGCTCAAGAGACTCCAGAGAAGGAGTGACCTCGCTTAACCGCCGGTGAATTCTTCTGGGATCTCTGTACTCAATGCGTCGATGGCTCCGCTTTCGTAGAAGCGGTTCAGTTCCACGACGGCTGGGCCGAGGAGGAACAGGTACACCGCAGGCATCAGGCAGAGGACAGTCGGAAACAGAAGTTTGAACGTTGCCGAGTTGGCTTTTTCGTCGGCGCGTTGCTTCATGCTTTCACGGATGTTGTCCGAATACTCTGAGAGAGCTTC
>DAOUPA010000524.1 GCA_030626405.1 Planctomicrobium sp. | reverse complement strand
GGGCGGCGTCCATATCTTCGAGGAGACTCCCGTCACTGGTTTCAGGACTGAAGAGAAACGAGTAACTGGAGTCGTCACGGACAAGGGTGAGATCCAGGCTGAGTACGTGGTCAACTGTGCCGGTATGTGGTCACGTGAGGTTGGCAAAATGGCTGGCGTGGATGTTCCTTTACAGCCTACCGAGCATTACTACCTGATCACAGAACCTATGGAAGGTGTCCATCGAGATTTACCGGTTTTGGTGGATCCCGATAAATACGCCTACTATCGGGAGGAAGTTGGGGGCATATTGTTTGGTTTATTCGAACCCGTGTCCGCACCCTGGGCGTTGGATGGCATCCCCAAAGACTTCACTTTTGGTGAGATCAAGCCCGATTGGGATCGTATGATGTCGTATGTAGAAGAGGCTATGAAACGCATACCAGCCCTGGAGAACGCGGGGATTCACAAATTTTTTTGCGGTCCTGAGAGCTTCACGCCTGATTTGGGTCCCATGATGGGATTGACCCCGGCGCTGGATAACTTCTATGTTGCTGCGGGTTTCAACTCGCTGGGCATTCTGATGGGTGGTGGAGCGGGGAAGATTATGGCCCAGTGGATTGCGGATGGTGTGCCGGATGTCGACCTCACCGAAATCGATATCGCGCGTATGTTGCCATTTGAGAACACGCCAAAATATCTTAAGGACCGCGCGGTTGAATTGCTTGGGTTCATGTTCGAAGATGGTTATCCTAACAAGCAGTTCAAAACTGCCCGCAATGCGCGCAAATCTGCGTTTCATGACCGATTGGCTGAGGCGGGGGCCTACTTCGGTGTGTATGCTGGGTGGGAGTATCCGGATTGGTTCGCACCGCAGGGCGTGGAGCCAAAAGTCGAGTACTCCTGGGGACGGCAGAACTGGTTCGAGTACAGTGCCGCTGAACACCGGGCCACCCGGGAAAACGTGACGATGCTGGATTATTCCGTGATGGGAAAATTATTGGTGCAGGGACACGACGCCGAAAAAGTTCTCAATCGTATTTGTGCCAATAATGTCGCTGTGCCGATCGGGCGCTGCGTTTACACACAATGGCTGAATGAGACTGGCACCATCGAGGCCGATTTAACCGTCACTCGTCTGGCCGAGGATCAGTACCTCATCCTTACCGGTGATGGCACGATTACAGCGGTACAGGCCTGGCTGAGACGTCATATCCCTGTCGATGCGCATATTTATGTGACCAACATCACCTCGGCGTACAGTGTTCTCAACATCCAGGGGCCGAAATCGCGTGATTTCTTAAGCGGCCTAACAAATACCGATCTGTCTAATGAGGCTTTCCCATTCCTTACGATGCAACAAATCGATATTGGTTACGCTCTCGTCAAGGCCATCCGAATTACTTACGTGGGTGAGTTGGGGTGGGAGCTTTATATTCCCACGGAATTTTCTCTGCATGTCTTCGACCTGCTTGTAGAAGCGGGAGCAGAATTCGGATTGAAACATTTAGGACTGCACGCATTAGATTCTTTGCGGCTTGAAAAAGCTTACCGCGATTACGGCGGCGATATCGACAATACCGATACGCCCCTCGAAGTTGGCCTGGGTTACTTTGTAGATTTTGATAAATCCGGTGGATTTATTGGCCGTGACGCCTTATTGCGTTTGAAAGAAAGCGGTTATCGCTACAGAATGCCGCAATTCCTGCTCGAAGATCCTGAACCCCTTCTGTATTTCGGTGAAATCATTTACCGCGATGGGAAACATGTTGGTCATATCATGTCCGGTAGTTATGGTCATACATTGGGGGCGTCTGTGGGGGTCGGTCCTGTAGAGAATGAAGGTGAAACCGTATCCGTTGACTTCATCAAGAGTGGTTCTTATGAAATCGACATCGCCGGAGTACGGTATCCTGCGAAAGCATCCCTGCGACCGATGTACGATCCCAAGTTAGAAAGGGTGCGACGCTAAGCTACCCGAAATAATAGCGTTCAAATTGTGTAAATAGAGAAGACCCTCTCCAACGGGAGAGGGTCTCGGTTTTTGAATTTAACATTTAAAGTTGGTCAGCAACCCAACCCAAATCCAATTCTTCCAGCTTGGAGCGAGAAGGAATTCCAGTCTCGACATCCCAACCACAAATCTCGAAGTATTTATCCATCGCGGACGCGACCTCAGCACGGTCAAGCTTCCAACCATCACTCGCGCCGCCCTCTAACGGCTTGAAGAATTTTTTAGGTAGCACATCATCACCACGGTCAAACCCCTCGCGGGCATTGAAAGCTCGCATCATATTAACACGCCGCTCCCCAATTATTTGTATTTCTTCAAGGCTTACATCTTCCCAACCTGTTACGGTTCGGACGAGTTCAACTATATCGGCTGGACCATACAACTGCCACGCCGGACCATAGACGAATTGGCAGAGGTTAAGGCTGTCCAAGGCGCTGTACAGGCGCTGCGAAGCTGCTGCAAAGCGGATCTTCTCATCGCTCAACGAGCGGGGTTCTTGTGCCTCGCTGAAACCTATGGCAGCCATCCGGTCTGTGTAATACTCGAAGTCGCCTTCGATGGCCGGGTCGTGCTCATGGGATTGGTGGTCCGCGCCAAACGGATTCGTGGCATAGATAATCGCCAAGGAGCGTTTAACCTGCGGCATGTGGGCCGGGGCCTCCAGCCCTTTGCAGGTGATCAGGAATGCTTCTGTGCCACGTCCAATTTTCTTGGCAGCGCGTTCGGAGCCTTCAGCCAATACATCTCCGAATCCCTCTCGCTTAGCTATTTTCTCTGTCATCTTGACCATCGATTCGGCATTGCCCCAGGTAAGGTCAATGCCATCGGTATCATCGAGGGTCAGTTTACCTTCGTTAAAGGCCTCGAAAGCCCAGGAAATGGTAGCCCCGCATGTAATGGTATCCATGCCGTATTTGTTGCATATTTCGTTGGCTTTGCAGATGGCGGGTAGGTCGCCGATATTGCAGTAATTTCCAAACGTTGAAGTCGTTTCGTATTCTGGCCCACCGTAATGCGGATCGACTTGATATGGACCTTCGGTAATCTCGACCACACGCTTGCAGCGTACGGTGCAGGCGTAGCAGGTATCTCGACCCAGGCGGTCCTGTTTGCCCTCGGCCGCACCTCTCAAGACGGTATCGTACATGGTCGTGCCGTCGATAGGTTCCCAATCATCGAACACACCGCTGTTGTAATTGTATGACGGCAGCGTTCCGGAGGCCTGGTTTGCCCCGGTCGTCTCGTTGGTGCCATATTTTGCCAACCCGGCAATGTCGGAGTCCTTCAGGTTGGTCGCTCCCCATTTGGCGAGTTTGCGAAGCCCAACCTTGTCAGCAACACTCGGACGGATTTTGCCGCGCACGGCAACTGCCTTCAGGTTCTTGGCGCCCATCACGGCACCCATCCCCGTGCGTCCGTTAGCACGGTTGGACATGCTTAAAATTCCAGCGAAGCGCACACCGTTTTCTCCGGCAGGGCCGATCTGCAAAACTTCAATCTTCTCGTCGCCCAGTTCTTCTTTGATCTTCGCTTCGGCTTCACCCGTGATCGATCCCCACAGGTGAGAGGCGTCGCGCAGTTCGTAGTGGCCATCGTTAATCCAGAGGTAAACAGGCTTTTCGGCTTTGCCCTTAATGACAATGGCATCAAACCCAGCAAACTTGAGTTCTGCAGGGAAAAAGCCCCCGCCCTGGGAGTCGCCAATCGCTCCGGTCAGCGGTGATTTGGCAGCCGCGGTCATACGGCTCTGGCCTGAGATGGCCGCCCCGGTCAGCACGCTGAGTGCCAGTACAAGTATATTTTCAGGGCTAAGCGGGTCTTCTCCGGGGGGCATTTCTTTGAGCAGGTAGTGCATCGCCAGCGCGCTGCCTCCCATGTATTTGCGATAGAACGCCTCTCCCGGTTCTTCTACACGAAATTTCCCGTTACTGAGGTCAACATGTAAAATTTTCCCGTTATAGCCATGCGGCATGATTCTCTCTCCTTTACATCCGGGTTCCTCAGTTCGCAGGGGACGCTATCCGCCGCTAACCGATGAAAATATCTTCACACGGTCACCTTCCCGCAACTGGCGCGACTTGTCCGATTCGTGATCGCCATTCACGCTGATGATCACTTTGAGCTTGATGTCGAGCTCATTGATGAGATCGACGAGCGTTGCGCCTTCATCTAATTGCATTACTGTACCCCCTTTTGCATCGATGGGGAGCTTCTCTCGCAGGATTGAATAAAGTTGCAAGTGGATTTCCAACATTCACCTCTGCACTACTGATTCAGGAACGGACTTTTAAGCCTTGAGGGTCATACATCGGGCGTAGGGAGGCCTTCGCGGGATAGTGCACACCTGCTACCGCGATCTCGTAGCTGCCGCTCCTGACGAAATCAGCCGTCACACCTGTTTCGTTCTTTATAGAACCCAGGCCAAGCGCTCCTCCAAGGGTGTGTCCATACCCTCCGCTGGCGAGGTGACCAACTCGTTTCCCATCCCGAAAAATGGGTTCACCACCATAAAGCAGCGGTTCAGGATCCTTTAGTAAAAATTGGATGAGCCGGTGCTTGAGAATGCCTTCTTCCTTTTGCCGCAGGAGTGCATCCTTCCCTATGAAGCCGC
>DAOUPA010000310.1 GCA_030626405.1 Planctomicrobium sp. | reverse complement strand
GGGGGAAGCTGAGCGACATCTCGCAGCGAAGGCAACGCGAGAATTCGATTGTTGATCGCTGGAACGAGATGCGGGAACAACGCTGATGGACCTCGCACAGCAGAAACGAGAAAAACGATGTTGAGTCCATTGAAACTGGTGCACCGGAATGTGATCAACGGATCCTCTCAAGCCACAAGACTCGTTTTGTTTTGATGGCTACTCACCGAGCGTGTTAACTTACGTGAATAATTTCGCGTCGCGAACGGGGAAGTTTCGTTCAACGTTCAAATCCTTCCGGCGAGTTTGGACTTCCATTTTACTGTTCACTGTTTTGCAGTGCTTCGCGGACCTGTATGAACAGTGAGCGATTTCCTTCGAACTCTCTGAAATCTATCGTATTTATTTGGCAACTGCATGCGCGATGCGGATGAGTCGAAATCCGTCTTCGCGGCGTTCTAATGTGTCGATCCAATTTTGTTCTTGCCAGTGGTAGCGGATTTGTAAGCGAGGAACGGCTCCCGCCAGGAATGAATCCTGAACGGCGCGGAGTTGTTCGGCAGTTGTGGCTTTCGAAACCGCTGCCCGCGGAGACCGAGCTGACCGTTGCATTAAAAGAACATCAGAACCGAAGGCAGCGATGTCGGAAAACAAGTCTTGAACTTCTGCTTCATTCAGTAGCGCTTCGCGCATTGGGGGAAGTTCTGAGAGATCCATACCGTCGTGATTGACTGGATGCTCGATCGCCTTCAGGGCAGGTGAAGTCTCTCCCATTGATGAATTGGTAGAGTCTCCCTTGTTACTGGGTTCAGTGCGAGGTGTGCTGAGGCGAAACCACTCACGTCGAGACATTTTACGTTCGGATGCCATGATGACCTTATTCTACAATTTTTGGACTTGGAAAAAATTGCGGTTCAGCGACAAGGAATGTTTGGTTCAATTCAGCTGATGGGGCGTGACACTGCTGGCAATTGTTTCTCCACGGATGCGTCGTGCGAATTCCATGTAACCCCGTGGTACCATGACAACTCATGCAGTCTACTCGCATCCAGATTGCATGGGGAATTTGTGGCGGGGCACCGGGGAATGCTCTCGGACCTGCTTTGGGAGCTTCCACACCATTGAAGCTGTTCTCACGAAACACGGCCGGTTTGAGATGTTGCGGGTTGCTCTCGACATGGCACTGCGTGCAGTTAGTGAGAAACTGGTGTGACATGCGTGAGATTCGTAGCGACTCAGTTTTGAATCCAACACCATGACAGGCCACACAAGAGGCATCTGAAATCTGGTCGATCGGATGCGGAATTGTAGGAGGAGCACCGTTATACGCACGGTTTCCATCCCTTCGTTGAAGTGCGAGTTGCTTTTCTTTCGGGTCGATTTTGATTTCCGCCAAAGGATCAATCGTCGACTTGAGAGAGACCAATAACGTCTGGCGATGAAGAGCCCGTGTCACCTGAGGCATCTTTGTGTAATTCGTTGCCGGAATTACGCCGGGTTGAGAAACAGAAATGTGTTCGACCTGGCCATCATCGATGGTCAGCGGAGCCTCTAACTGCGGCGTTTTCATTGGAGATTGAAGACCTGTGAAATAGCCGGCCACCACCAATGAGATGATCACAAAAGCACTCAGGGCTTTGGCGTTTTTCATTTGGGCCGCGTTCACGACGACACCTTTTCAATTCGTACCGCGGACTTCTTGTAATCTGGCTGTTTTGAGAAGGGGTCGAGTGCATCGAGTGTCAAGTCGTTGACCAACAACATTTCGTCGAAGAACGGTATAAAGACAGTTCCCCGCGGCGGTTGTCCACGACCGTCAATCCAGACTGGAATGACCAGCGAACCGCGACGCGATTCGACCAACGCTTTGTCTCCGTTACGAAGCCCATAAGCAGCCGCGTCTTCGGCACAGATTTCGAGATAGCCGCCTGGCATCGCGCGACTGAGTTCCGGTATGCGACGTGTCATTGAACCGGTATGCCAATGTTCCAGCACTCGCCCAGTACAAAGCATAAATGGATACTCATCATCAGGAACTTCCGCAGGCGCAATCCAAGGATGGAACCAAATCTGAGCGCGATCATCGTGAGTCGAAGAGTGGTAGAACTGAATATCTTCACCCTGCTTGACGTAAGGATCATAGCCTTCGGAAAATCGCCAGAGTGTTTCGTTCCACTCGCCATCTTGTTCGACGACCGGCCAGCGAAGACCACGAGCTTTAACGTACTCATCGTAAGGAGCAAGATCTTTGTGCTTCATTCGGCTGAACTGCCGGTACTCCTCGAATAGATGCTTGTCGACATTGACGTCATAATAGTGCTCCCATTCCCATATCGGGACAGGTTGATCATCTTCACCGTTGACTTCAAACAGGAAGCGATCGTCTCGATCCTTCATGCCGTCCATACCTCGTTCGAATAACTCGTGAGCCACGGCAATCGCTTGCCAGCAATCGTCGCGAGCATCCCCGGGAGGATCGACCATTTTAAACCATTGTTGCGTGCGACGTTCTGAGTTTCCGACGACTCCGTTCTTCTCGACCCACATAGCGGAGGGGAGGATCAAGTCTGCCAGACGTGTTGTTGCAGTTGGATAGACGTCGCTGACGATGAGGAACTTGTCTTCCAAGTTCGCTTTGTTGCTCTCTTTGGGATTGAACAGCTTATTAAGGTTCGGCAACGTTTGACCGGGATTCGTCACCTGCACCCAGATCGTGCCGATGTCACCACCTTCATCTGTGGGCGTGCAAAAACTTTCCCACATTTTGACGGTGTGATATCCGGGAATGGGGTTGATACGATTTTCGGGAACGTTCCAGAATTCTTCTGCTTGCTGACGGTGCTCTGCATCGGCAACGACTCGTCCCCCCGGCAACGCATGAGCCAGAGTGCCGACTTCGCGCACTGTTCCACAAGCGGAGGGCTGGCCTGTGAGGCTGGTGGGAGCATTTCCGGGTGTGCCGAAGTGACCACTGAGCAAGTGAACCCCATGCACCATTGAATTGATAGCGGTTCCGCGCGTATGCTGGTTCATCCCCATGCACCACAGCGAGGTAATCTTCAATTCCGGGTTGCCGAACAGCTCCGCCAGCATTCGAATGTCGTCAGCAAGGACTCCCGAAAGTTCTTCAACATGCTCGGGCGTGTACGGTTCGAGTTGCCTCTTGTACTCATCAAATGTGATCGGTTTACCGTGCAGGTTCGGGTTCTCGTCGTCGGGAGCTTTGAAGTTGCAGTGCGATTCGACGAATTTGCGATCGTAAGTTCCGTTCTTAATGAGCAGATGTGCGATGCCGTTGGCAATCGCCATGTCACCATGACCTTTCATTTCCAGATAATGTTGACAGGCATCGGTGGTGCGAGTCCGTCGTGTTCCGATGTCGATTAACAGAACCTTTTCACCGCGACTCCGTCGATCCGTCACGCGAGAGAACAGCACTGGATGCATTTCCGCAGGATTGTTGCCCCACATAATCAACACGTCGCACACATCGAGGTCGTCATAGCAGCCAGCTGGTTCATCGACACCATAAGTCGCTAAAAATCCGGTGACAGCTGACGCCATGCACAGCCGGGCATTGGGGTCGATATGATTGTTCGCCAGTCCGCCTTTCATGAATTTCTGAGCAGCATAGCCTTCTGGAATCGTCCACTGCCCAGATCCGTAAAACGCGAATCGTTCGGGAGCTGCTTCGATGCGATCTGCAATCGTCTTGATCGCTTCGTCCCAAGAGATCTCGCGGTAGCTGTCGCCATCTCGCAAGAGCGGTTTTGTTAAGCGATCTTCGCCGTAGAGTGCAGAGCCAACGTGATACCCTTTGACGCAGAGGAGTCCCTTGTTGACTTCCGCATTTTGATCGCCCGCGACTGCGACGACTTTGCCTCCTTGCACTCCAACTTGCACATGGCAACCCGTCCCACAGAAGCGACAGGGGGCTTTCTCCCATTCGATACGATCTTTAGGTTCCTGAGCAAGAATGGGAAGCGAAAAACCGGTTCCACCTGCGACCGCTGTTGCAGCAGCCATGGCAGAGGCTTTGATAAATTGCCGACGCTGGATGGCATCAAGCGGTAGTGGTTGGTCGTTATCCATTGAAACAGTTTTCGGTTTTCAGTCTTGCATGTCTTGCTTCTTCGAAGTGGACGAACACGACATCGACGAAGGCCACACCGGGACACTCCTGTAAACTTCGGGTGATCTCTTCGAGAGCATTCGGGTCTGCTGAATCGATGGTGATCGGTAGACGAGCAGCATCTTGATTGACCGTGCCAATTTCCACGCCAGGTAGCCCCGAGATTTGATCGATGGTATCTTGTGTCTTGGCATCAAGCGTCACAATCAGACTTGCGATCATTATTCATGTTCCATTCAGCACGACAATTCGATCCTCTCTTTCAATGTAGACAGCAAATTTTACTTCTTCTACCATGATTTCGTCAACGGTCACCTATGCACTGCGAGCTGCGGTCTATCTGGCAGGTCAACCCGATCGATTTATCAACCGAACCGAAATTTCCGACGTGACACTTGTGCCACACGAGTACCTGCTCAAAGTGTTGAATCAACTCAATACAGCAAAGTTGGTAGTGTCGCGGACCGGGAGGCGGTTATCGGTTGATTAAACCTGCTGCTGAAATGACTGCTCACGAAGTTGTATTGGCGGTCAATACGATTCCCAGAATTACCGAATGTCCGTTGGGCATTCCCGATCACGAGCGACTCTGTCCCCTTCATCAACTCCTTGACGACGCAATCAGACTGGTTGAAGAGGCATTTTCCAAGACGACACTTTTTGATTTGCTTCCGCAAAAACGTTTGCACACATGCGAATTTCCACCGACGAAACCGGCGACATAGAAAATGACCCTTCCAGGACATTCAAACGTTCTAGAATGTTTGTCGCTTCTGTACTTTGTCTGGTCATGGTCGGGACGGGTATTACGTTTTCAGGGGTAAACACACCTGATAGCAAGGAAGCGGGTCACGAATCGACCGATAAGAAAATGTCGTCACGATCTGACCACATAGGCGACCACGTCAGTAATGAAGAAGAGAGTGTTCAGCCAGGCACCACAGCGAGAACGTTTGCCGTCTCGATTCGTCAGCCAACTGGTCCTCCAACAGTCGCCACCGGATTGACGGATATGCACGAAGAAGTCGTCACAGTCGCCTGCTCCACCTGCCACGCGACACGACAACCGAATCATCAGAATAAAACGCCCAAAGATCTGAACGAGTTTCACGGCGGCATGCCTTTCTCGCACGGTAACGTTTCTTGCTTGTCCTGCCACAACGGCGGCGACTACGACGCTTTAAAACTAGCCGATGGCAGTCGAGTCGAATTCACCGACGTGATGACGCTCTGCGCTCAATGCCATGGTCCCCAGATGACCGCGTATAAACATGGCGCCCACGGCGGCATGACCGGCCACTGGGACCTGAAACGAGGTCCCAGGGAAAAGAACAACTGCATCGATTGCCACGATCCGCATGCACCTCAATTTCCCCAAATGCAGCCGAACTTTAAGCCGCAGGATCGTTTTCTAGATCAGCCGAAGATGGAACATTAATGGCCGACAACAACTCTTCAAATCAGGGAAACGAGGCCGCTCCGATGGAGTCGTTGTTACCGATATTAAATCAACCCTCGACACGTCGCACCGCTTTGAAAGCGGCTGGCGCGGCTTTGGGACTGGCTGCGTTCGGAAGGGCTGTTTCTCCTCTTTGGAGCATTCCCGAAAACGTCTCGCAGGAAGAATTCTTGCAACAGCATTACAAGGAACTGACCGAGGAAGATAAGCGAAAGGTCTTAGCTCGACTGGAAGCGGAGACGAAAGAGGAATTGGGCGTTGATGTCACGATTTCCGATCAACGTCCGATTCCGGGAGTGCGTTTCGGTTACGCGATCAATTTGAGCAAGTGCAATGGAAATGGCGCCTGCATGAAAGCCTGCAACGAGGAGAATAATCACGATCGGGGTGTCGATCAATCGTATATTCGCGTTCTGGAAATGCCCATGGGATCAATGGACATGGAGGAAGGAAACACGACGTATGATCACACCGTTCCGCAGGACGACAAGTTCTATATGCCGGTCCAATGCCAGCAATGCGACAATCCACCTTGTGTGACCGTCTGCCCAGTCGAAGCGACGTGGAAGGAAGATGATGGTATCGTTGTGGTTGATTACAACTGGTGCATCGGCTGTCGTTATTGTGAAGCCGCCTGTCCCTACCACGCGCGGAGATTCAACTGGGAGGAGCCAGAGATCCCTGCTGATGAGGTCAATCCCGATCAAGGTTACCTGTCCAATCGCATCAGGCCTCAAGGCGTGATGGAAAAGTGCCACTTTTGCCTGCATCGAACACGCGAAGGACGCCTTCCCGCCTGCTTGGAAGCATGCCCCACCGGAGCCCGCGTTTTTGGCGACTTAAACGACCCCGAATCGGACATTAATTGGGTACTAAAGAACAAGCGAGTCTTCGTATTGAAAGAAGATCTCGGAACACAACCCAGCTTTTTTTACTTTTTTGACTCGTAGCATGTCATCAGAGATAACTCAAAACGTGTCTCGTGAAGATGCCGCTCACCCGATTCGCAGCTACCCCAAATTTTTGTGGTGGGGACTCGGCGAAGCGACGAACGGGGGACTGTTGTTCTATTTATGGATGTTCGCTCTAACGGCGATTGCTCTGGTCGGAGCTAATGCGTGGGCGGTTCAGGTGGCGGACGGAATGATCCTCACGAACATGACCGATCATGTCAGCTGGGGATTGTACATCGCAAACTTCACGTTTTGTGTCGGTCTGGCAGCGGGTGGTGTGATGATGGTGATCCCCGCATACCTCTACGACGACGAAGAGATGCATAAAGTGGTGATCGTGGGCGAAGCGGTCGCCATTGCCGCGATCGTGATGTGCACTCTGAGCGTGGTTGTCGACCTCGGTCGCCCTGATCGGTTCTGGCATCTGTTTCCGATCATCGGTCGAGTCAACTTTCCCGTCTCGATGTTGACCTGGGACGTGTTCGTTCTCAACGGTTATCTACTGATCAATCTACACATCGTGGGCTACCTGCTGTACATGCGGTTTCTCGACAGAAAGCCGAACCCGAAATGGTATGTTCCATTCGTGTTCTTATCGATCTTCTGGGCGATCAGCATCCATACCGTGACAGCGTTTCTTTATTGCGGGCTTGGTGGGCGACCATTTTGGAACACGGCGTTACTGGCTCCGCGATTCCTTGCATCCGCATTCGTTAGTGGTCCGGCATTTATCATTCTTGTGATGAGAATACTGCGAATCACGACTGAGTATTCAACGCCCCCTGGTCCGGCGCGTACGCTGATCCAGATCATCCGTGTAGCCATGACGGTCAATCTGCTCATGTTCGCGAGCGAACTTTTCACGATGTTCTACACGGGTGGGGCGCATGGAGCATCTGCCAGATACTTACTCTTCGGCAGCCACGGACATTATGGTTTGGTCCCATGGATCTGGACGGCTATCGTCTGCAATCTCGCCGGAACTGTCCTGTTCTTTCTGCCGAAAGCTCTGGAGCGGAGCAACATCCGGATCGTCGCATGCTTGTTGTGCATTGTTGGAATCTGGATTGAAAAAGGCATGGGCCTGATTGTTCCCGGCTTTATTCCTTCAACTCTTCACGAAATCGTCGAATACGCGCCCAGCCTTGTCGAATGGAAAGTTACTGCAGGAATCTGGGCCTTCGGCTTTTTGCTCTTAACGGTGATGCTTAAGCTCATTGTGACCGTGTTCACTCACGAACAGAGCCGCGGGGGACAAAAATCTTGAACGGAGTTGAACAGGAGAATTTTAGATCGAAACTCGCAGGGAGGATTGAAATGTTGAAAATTGGGAGCGCTGGTATTCAGCTGTCAACAGCGCAGGAGCGATTTTTCCGTATATACGAATTGTCTCAGGGCAGACTGCGATCCCAGTTAACCACAACTTTTCGACTTTGAATAGACTTCATGCAGCCCGGCGCCAGTAGTGTTTCAGCAGTCCACCGAGTCTCGTTGAACAGGCAACGTCTTTCAGCTTGATGGCCTCACTTCTTCCGGTGGTTCTTCCCGAAGCCGCCTGCGGATCTCCCGCTTCGATCTTTCCCAGGATGTGCGTGACGCCAGACATGCATTCAAGATGACAGAGTGAATTGACGAAATGCGAGATTCTGGCTCATTTACTGAATTGAGAGCACGTTGCGACTGTCAAAAAACGTTGGAGAAATGCCTGTTCGATTTACCACGTTTTGAAACTTCTCAAGATCGAAGCGAAAACAGTCCAAATTCCGAAGAAACGTATGGAGTACTTGGGACGAATTCACTGACGCAGAAAACGTATGGGAAAATGGGACT
>DAOUPA010000160.1 GCA_030626405.1 Planctomicrobium sp. | reverse complement strand
TGCTGATTCTCATCACTGACCACCTCCCCGGGAATCCACTACGTCAGATCATGCCCGTTTCATGGGGGCTGGCAGACATGGCGGAGGTCTTCATCCTCTTCTCCGGGTACGTCTTCGGGATCGGTTTGCAAAAACAAAAATCGGCATCGCAAAGACGGTGGCGATTTACACAAAGAATTCTCATCATCTACTTCGCGTATGTTGTGACTGCGTTATTGCTAGTGCGTCTTGTGAGAAGCATCCATGCATCGAGCGTCGCCAGCTTGCTACCTCCGCACTTGCTGGGAAATTCATTGGTGAGTACAGCCATCGACATTCTCACTCTCAATGGTCGCGTCACTCACCTCTGTATTTTGCTGCTCTATTTATGGCTCGGCGTGGGGATGCTGTCCATCCCTCATCGAATCTGGAAGAACTCGAGACTCGTGTTCATATTTTCCCTGCTGCTCTATGGACTCACTCAATTTTTTGAAGTCTTTGCTCTCCCAGAGCCGCTGCAGAGCACGACTTATTACAATCCATTTTCCTGGCAGTTTCTTTTTATAAGCGGTGTTGTTTTTTCGCTGCTTCCCCATGAACAACGCCAGCGTCTGTTCAAGAATTCACGAGTGCTTGCACTTTCGTTGGTTCTCCAGGGAGGACTTCTATTGCTCGTCGGCGCAAATCTCGACCTGCCACACGTTTTAACGGAGAAGAGAACGCTGGGCCTGTTGCGATACCTGCATGTCATCAGCGGCGCTATGATTGGATTCGC
The DNA here is from genome assembly GCA_030626405.1 of Planctomicrobium sp. Classification (GTDB taxonomy): domain Bacteria; phylum Planctomycetota; class Planctomycetia; order Planctomycetales; family Planctomycetaceae; genus Thalassoglobus. Next base: position 12,576 of record DAOUPA010000160.1, on the reverse strand, counting down.
AATCATGCCAGAGAAATTCAGTACAACGACGCAACGCTTTCTAAAACCAATATTAGTTTGTAGTGAACAATCAATCTGGGTCTACTGCGGTGGATCACTGGTTGTGGTCGCACTCTCCGACTGGTCGATGCAAACAATTCACGTGACAACCACTGTTCTCATCCTCGCCTGGTCTGGATGCGTTGGCATCGCAATGACAGTCGCCTGGTTCAAAGTATTGATACGAGAAGAGAAGCGTTCGCCATCAAGTGAGGCTTGAAAGAAAATCTCTGATGGCTCTGTTCACTTCGTCTGGCCTTTCGAGCGGAGACATGTGACCTGCTTCAGGGACTTGCACGAAGCACGAGTTGGGAATGGCTTCCGCGATGCTTTGCATTTCCTCTGGCGGTGTCAAAGTGTCATCCTCTCCCACAATCACAAGCGTCGGGACGTCAATATCTTTCAACTTTCCAGTCATGTCCGGACGGGCAGCCATCCCTCTTAATGCGGAAGCAATACTTTTGGGCGATGTCGAGCGGATCGTTTCCTGAACTTCCTCGACGAGCGCTGGTTGCTCGTCAATCGTTTTGGAGGAAAATAACTTCTCGGCCATCGCTACGGCGAGAAACTCGGAACCTTCCTCCAGAACCTTCGCGGCAGTAGTGACCCGCGCTTGTTTTGCTTCTTCCGAATCGGCGGAAGCTTTCGTATCGCAGAGAATGAGACTTTTGAGTTGCGAGCGATGCTGTCTGAAGAATTGCCAGGCGATATATCCTCCCATAGAGAGACCACAGAAATGAACCTGCTCGTGAATCGAAAGATCGTCGAGCAGCGATGAAAGATCGGTGGCGAATTCTTCCATGGTCACGACCGCGCCACCACAGTCATCTCCACCACTGCTGGCTCCAAAACCGGGCAAATCGGGGGCAATCACCTGATTTGTTTTTGAAAAACAGGCAATCTGGTACTTCCACATTGTGCGATCGAGCGGAAATCCATGCACAAATAGCAAAGGTTCCCCGGTTCCTTCAATTCGGATGTTGATATCACGCCCATTGATACGTTTGATGAGGTGCATGGTGTGGTCTTTCGCTTTCACAAAGAGGTCACTCGCCTCTTTGATGGGTCGCATTCTGTAAGTTAATTCGCAATGATAGCCAGTTGAGAATCACGAAACGATGAAAAGAACACTCGTTGCAAATTGGCAACAGACTATAGAGGCAACTGAAATGTCGGACGGTGTCAGTTTCAAGTGGGGAGCGATCTCCATTAAAGGGAATTTTCGTGATAACAACGAAGACAATTTCTATGTTGATCCTCAATCGAGGTATTTCCTCGTTGCTGATGGCATGGGTGGGCAAAGCGCTGGAGAAAAAGCCAGTGAACTGGCCGTGGAACTGGTCTCAAAGAAGCTGGACCTGACGGTCGCCTGGGGCGAAAATCCACAAGCGAAGACGATCACAGAGTGTATTGACTCTGCGGTTGAACATGCAAACGCCGAAATCATGGCCCTCGGAGAAATCGAGCCAGCTTTCAAAAGCATGGGAACAACGGTGACGTTTGTCGTTGTCGTAGACCAACAGTTTTACATCGGCGGCGTGGGAGACAGTCGAACGTACCAGCTGCGAGATGGGATTCTTAAGCAACTCACAGAGGACCACTCCTTAACTCAAGCTCTTGTGAAGGCAGGCACAATCACTGCGGAAGATGCCTTGACTCATCGATACAAGAACGTTTTATACCGCTATCTGGGTTCGAAGGATGGAGCAGCCGGAACCGAATCAAAGAAAGTCACTCCGCAGGCGGGTGATCGATTCATGCTTTGCTCAGATGGTGTGACAGACGGAGCGACCGACGACGTGATCCATCGCATTTTGGCAGAAGAAGACGATCCGCAAGAAGCAGCAGATGCTCTCGTCAAAGCCGCTCAGGATGGTGGCTCGAAGGACAACATTACTTGTATTGTTGTTTACGTTGACGAGAAATAAAGCACCGGCACGCACCACGAGTTGAGCGATGAACATTTCTCAAAAAATCATTCTCGGGTCGCAATCTCCTCAACGCAAAGCTCTGCTTCAAACTCTTTTTGCGCCAGAGCGAATCACAATCTGCCCGCCATTACACTCTGGTGAAGCTGGTTTCGAAGGGATTACGGATCGAACGGCGATTGAAAAACAACTCGTCGAAATTGCTGCAACGAAGTGCCAGGATGTTTTCAATCAACAAGTTGAAAACGACTGGGCAGCCATTGTGACGGCCGATACGGTCGTCATCATCGACGATTCAGGAATGTCTCGTGTTCTCGGAAAGCCGGATGGGGTAGGCTGGCAAGCGACCGTCCGAGAGTGGTTCCTCAATTTTTATTCGGCAGCAAAGCATGATGTCGTCACCGCCGTTCAATTCCAATTTCCCGATGGCACTCAGCAGAGCATACTGGTCTCAACTCAAGTTCGCTTTCACAAAGTGAATCTCGAACTGCTTGAATGGTACATTCAAACTGAAGAACCGCTCGGCAAAGCAGGTGGCTACGGAATCCAATCCGCCGGCAGCTTGTTTGTCGAATCATTCAGCGGCAGCTTGAGCAATGTGATTGGTTTCCCGCTCGAACGTGTCTGGGAAATCCTCAAAGAGCGAGAACTCCTCAAGTAACCGACAGAAGTCCATTTTCTGTTCACCTAAAGTGTACGGCTAAGCTTGTGTTTTTTTATTCAAACGCGGCAGTAATCATGTTCGAGAGCGGGACCAAAGGCGACACGGAACGACCATCGGGTTGTGTGCTGAGAATCACGGCGGCAGTTTCAGTCGTGCGATCCAACCACAGCAGCGTTCCAGTCGCTCCCCAATGTCCGAAGACGTCTGGACCAAGTAAATCGCCGAAGCATCCACGGTGGTCCAGCCAGTTCATCTGCCAACCGTAGCCCCAACCGCGCGTGCTACGAACAGACTCTGGCATGTCCGGGAAATCGTGAAGTCGATTAGTCGTTGCCAACTCGATCGTCGCGGCGTTGAAGAGTCGATTTCCGTCCGGCGTCAATCCACCACTCAAGATACAACGAGAAAACCGGCTGACATCTTCGACCGTGGAGAGTGTCCCACCCCAGGGAGCACCGAATGTCTTCCAGTATTTACTGTTCCAGTTCCAGCCATCTTCCCCAACCTGTTCGTCAGGCAGACGCGCTTCCGCAATATTCGCGTCGTCGGTGTCGCTGCCTTCAAGACCAAGTGCCGTCCGGTCCATTCCAAGCGGATCGAAGAATTCCTGTTTCAGAAATTGCTGGTACGGCATCCCACTCGCGTTCTCAATGATTGGTCCCAAGAGCGCGAAACCCATACTTTGGTAGGATGAATTCTGCCCCGGCGGGTAAGTAACATCGATTGCTGCCGTCTCGCGCACGAACTCATCGAGAGATGAATTTGCCGCCCGAAGTTCTCGATTATTTGGTAGCATGTCTGGCAGACCAGAGGTGTGCGTCAGAATGTTCCTGAGCGTAATTTTCCGTTTGTGCGCGCCTTTGAATTCCGGAATCAGTTCCGACACACGCTGATTCAGCGACAGCTTTCCTCGCTCGACCAGCAACAGAACCGCCATCGCAACCATCGGCTTTGTGAGGGACGCAATCAGGAATCGAGTCTGATTGTCTACCAATGTTTCGCCTGATACTTCACGACGACCAAAAACTTGTGGACCTGTCGTCAATCCTTGCCGTTGTACCTGAACGGCAATCGCAGGCACCGTATCGTTTTCGGTAAGTATTTCGGCGGCCTGCAAAACGGCAGCCCACTTCTTGGGATCCAGCCCCATTGCGGCAGGGTCGGTTGTTTCGAGAAATGGATTCGTCATGGAAGTCATAGTTGGTCTTTAAGTGACATCGAGAGACACGCATTCGATTTCAAAGCGAAACGATTCACGAGTGCTGCTCTCATTATCTGTTCTACTGAGAAATCGGGGGCGGTTCACACTTGTGTTCACAGGTGAGGTCGCGATTATACGGGCTGCAAATTACAACTTCGAACTGGGCTATGATAACGTAAAAGGAACAGAACCACATGTTGCAAACAGCTCTTCACGATTGGCACTCCGCAACCGGTGCCCGCATGGTCGACTTTGCTGGTTGGGATATGCCGATCCAGTATTCATCGATTGTGGACGAACACAATGCGGTTCGAAAACAATCAGGTCTGTTTGACATCGCCCATATGGGACGATTGTGGTTCAATGGACCTGAGCGGATTCAGTTTCTCGATCACATTCTGACGAATCACGCCGAAATCATGCAGACGGGACAGATTCGCTATTCACTCGTTTGCCAGGAAGATGGAGGCATCCTGGATGATGTCCTCGTCTATCGCTTTGACGACCGCGCCATGCTCGTCGTCAACGGTGCGAATCGAGAGAAGATCGTGAGTTGGATTGAGAAGCAGCGCGGGGAATTCGATATTGGATTCGAAGACGAGACACTTTCGACCTTCATGCTTGCAATTCAAGGCCCACAAGCTGAAGAGATTCTGGCGCCGCATGTTGACTGTCCGCTCGCTGAATTGAAGTATTACTACGTTGTCGAGACGAAAGTTTTCGATCAACCGGCAATCGTTAGCCGTACCGGGTACACAGGTGAAGATGGGTTTGAGGTGATCGTGAATCGTGATCATGGAGTGCAATTGTGGACGGATCTCATGGCGGCAGGCGGAGAGGCAATTTCGGCTTGTGGACTGGGTTGCCGTGACACGTTGCGGCTTGAAGCGGCGATGCCTCTCTATGGACACGAGATGGACGAAACGGTTGACCCGTACACCGCTGGACTTGGATTCGGAGTGAAGATGAACAAAGACAGCTTCATCGGAAAAGAGGCCCTTGCCGAAATTCGTGCGAAAGGAAACTTGCCGAAGCGTGTCGGCATAGAACTCGCTGGTCGTCGAATTGCACGCGAAGGAGCCACTCTAGTTCGAGAAGACCAGCAAATCGGTCATGTCACATCAGGGACTTTTTCTCCAACTCTTCAAAAACCAATTGCGATGGGATATGTGCCAGAAGAATTCAAAGCACCTGGAACAGAAATCGAAGTCGAAATCCGAGGAAAACGCGAACCAGCCACCGTTGTGAAGCTCCCGTTTTACAAGCGATAACAACTGCAACTCAGAACTCTTTCGTCGACTTACGTTATTAGATTAAGGAACAGCCAAAGTGCCTAAGCTTGGTGTGAATATCGATCATGTTGCCACGGTTCGTCAAGCTCGCAAGACGATTGAGCCGGACCCTGTTTGGGCTGCGGCGCTGGCGGAGTTGGGAGGTGCAGATGGAATCACGCTGCACTTACGCGAAGACCGTCGCCACATTCAGGACCGTGACCTGCGCGTTCTTAAAGAAACGGTTCAGGTCAAACTCAATCTGGAACTTGCCGCCGAACCAGAAATGACACAAATTGCTCTCGATGTGCTCCCGGATCAATGTACTCTCGTCCCGGAGAAACGCGAAGAAGTGACCACGGAAGGAGGACTTGACGTCGTCACGCATTATGATCGCGTGAAGAAAAGTGTCGACCAACTTCTTGCTGCCGGAATTGAAGTGAGTCTGTTCATCGACCCTGATGAACAACAAATCGCAACTTCGAAAAAACTCGGAGTGCAAGCGATTGAACTCCACACCGGTCGCTACGCAGATGCCTTAAATGAGAAGCAACAAGCCTGCGAATTGAAAACACTCATCGCGGCAGGTGAGGCGGCTCTGAACGAAAAACTGCTGCTGCACATGGGACACGGATTGACTTATCGAAACGTCATTCCAATCGCGAACATCGATGGCGTGAGCGAACTCAACATCGGTCACAGCATCGTCGCCAGAGCCGTGATGGTCGGCTTCCAGCAAGCCGTACAGGAAATGAAAGTACTCGTAATTTCTTAGCGCGGCTTTCTTGCGGCAACCCAAGAAGAACAACGTGCAGGCCGCTTCGTCGAGGAACTAGGGATTGAGGGGCAAGAGAAAACGAATCGATCTTCAGCGAGCTAGTTAGAGAGAAAGCCCGGCATTTTGAAAATGCCGGGCTTTTGATTTTTCCAATCAATCCCGCAAGAAATATTATTGCGAAAACTGCTTCGTGAAAAATTCGTCCATGTCCTCGACCATGTTGTGGATCCAAGGGCGTTGGTTCCAGCAACCATGTTTGCCTTCGGCGTAGACATTGAGACCGGTCCAGACCCCATGCTCTTCGAGTTTGTCCCGAGAGGGTTGGTTTCGATCTGGTTTGTCGTGCTCACCCACCATGAACAGAATCGGACTGCTCGTTTTCGAAATCTGTAAATGAGCATCTGCGAGAGCGTAAAGCTGTGGATCTTCGTCAATCGTTTTACCGAGCCATTTGTTTGAATTCGATTGTTTCGGATTCTTGCGCGAACGCTCCGCGACACTGCCGGTCGTCATTTCCATCGGTCCTGCCATGACAATCGCTGCTTGCAATTTCGAAGATCGATCTGCCCAACCTCCGGTTCCTTGAAGTTTCCCGTTCGACCAGCCTGTCGCCATTAGACCAACAAGATGTCCGCCTGCAGAACCTCCCACGGAACCGATTTTCGTCGGATCGATGCCGTACTGTTCTGCATGTGCTCGCAAATAACGAACGGCGGCGTTGCAGTCGTGAATGCCGGCAGGGAAAAGTGCTTCACCCGCTAGGCGGTATTCAATGGCAGCGGTGACATATCCTCGCTTCGCAAGTTCGACAGCAAGTGCCCGAAACTTTGTCTTATCGCCATTGAGCCAACCGCCTCCATGTACAACAACAATTGCTGGTCGGGTGTTCTGGTTCTTCCGTGGAGAGAAGATGTCCATGTGAACTTTGCGATCACCATATTGAGCATACACAACATCTAGCTCGGCGGTGATGCTTCGTGGAATCTCGGTTGATGGACGTATTCCAGTCGCGGAAGTTGAATCCTTTTTCGCCGATGGATTCGGAGATTTTCCACTGATCGTCATACGTTGCTTGTACAGACCACCGAAACAGGTGATATACAAAGATCGCATGTCTTGATCGCCAAAGGCGCAGTTAATTGGTCGCGTTGGTGTCACAAGTTCGTCGAGCAATTTGCCTGAAGGAGACCAAATCCAAATCGACTTTGGTCCGGCACAATAGACATTGCCAGCACGATCAATCGTCATGCCATCGGCACCTTTGTCCGGACCATCGTCCATCTTCGCGAATTGACGTCCATTCGCTGATTTTCCGGGTGAAGTCAGGTCGTATGCCCAGACTTGCTTGGGGACGTACGCAGAGACGTACAACGTCTTCTCATCGGGAGAAAGAATGATCCCGTTCGGAGTTTTGATGCCATCAACCGCCACGGATTGCTTTCCATTAGGAGAGATATAAACCACTTGATCCTGTCGGGTCAGGGTGACATATATTCCTCCGCTGTGATCAACAACGAGATCGTTCGGACGTTTGACAGGTTTTTCCGACTCATCCAGTTTTGCAATTTCGACGAGTTCATTTCCATTCAAGACAACAATTCGTGCGTTACCATTGTCCGAAATGTTAAGCTGACCGTTGTTGTAAAACGAAGCACTGAATCGTCCAGCATCTTTCAGATGAGGAACAAGGTTTCCCTTTCTGGAAAAGTACTTGAAGAGTGATTGCCCTTTGACGTCCGGGACATAGAGCGTTCCGCCTCCGTCCCAGGCGGGACCATCGCAGAGTTCAAACTCAGTCGAAACTTCTTCCAATTCAGATGATTTATCAACCGGTGAGTCGGCAAACGATTGGATACCAAAGCCGAAAAGCAAAACGATGATCAACGGAAGTCGAGACATGGAAAGGTTCCTATCAGGCTCGTTTCAGCGGTTGACGAACCACCAGGCGAGCCAGCAGAGCACTGGAAATAAAACAAACATTAACAGCAGTGCCAGTAAATTCGCACGTGTGTTGTCCGGCCATCGAGCCATGACGCATTCTTTCAGAAAGTGAGTTCAACAGTTCGAATCGAAAACTCGTACCTGTTTCCATTTCGATTTATTTTCATCAATGAACTTCAAGTGTGCTTCTGCGGTCTGGTAAACATCGTGGCTTTCGCGTGTGTCAAAAACAACATGCAATGCAACGTGAAACATTCGGTCATTGACCGGTCGCGCGAGATCCTCAACAACTTCACCGGCTGCAAAGAAGGCAACTCCCGGGTGATCTTTGAGATATTTATGACAGGCTTCGACCATCGCATTGATCGCTTCTGTCGAAGAGTCATACAGTGTAAAAAAAACGTTGTGTGCCAGCATTGCGGATACTTTCCAACAGAGAATCAGGGTCAACAGCTGTAAAAGATTGTAGCGAAATCCACCTTCAAAAACCGCCTGCCCCACTTGTAGGAACTGATCCGGCCCCGGAAGGATTGCCGGTGGCGGGTGGGGAAGTTGCTCCTCCCGCTGGTGAACGGGCTGAAGATCGTCCGCCGGTTGTAAAGAGTTCTCGGCGGGCAGCGTAACGAATTGGAAACGAAGACCAAACACGATTGGTAGTCAGATTCGTCGGGTTTGATGGAAACTCTGCTCCATCAAAAATCCGGACTCCACCTGTTGAAGATTTCGTTTTCAATGATTTTTCAGAAACGTACTGCGTAAACGCCAGCCACTGTCGATCAGGAGCAGAAATAGACAGGAAATTATTTCCTTCCGGCGTAAACCCCATAAACTCTCGCGGGAGTGGAGCAACGTGCAGTGAGGTCAACAGGATCGCCATTGTCACGTACCCTGTGATCAAACCTAACCCCCACCGAGCAACTTCATAGAGCACAGTACTGACTTCTGCGTAAGTTGGAAACAAGTTGTCTCCCATCATGCGAATTAAAAATACTCCCACCGCAAAAAGCCCCAGTAAGGCGATGACGTCCCAACGATGTTGCCAATCGAAAGATCCTGCAATGTTAGTACTGAGGAAGATCGCCAACGGCTCGAAGAAATTCATCGCGACCAATCCAGCAATCAAAACGGCGAACAACGAAATCGCTGCACCTTGCGGCCCTTCGTTAGCAACGAAATAGGTGACACCAATGAGAACTGCCAGAAGGAAAAAGTTGATCATTTGTACGGAGCAATTCCTGTGAAATTCAATCAAGACATCGTCGGTATATTGGACTCGATTCTGACCAAACGGTCAACGACACAGACAATTTACACCCATTTGGGTACTTTCCGGAGAATTGTTGTTTGAATTCAATTCAACATTCTCCGAATTGAAGAACTTTCGTCACCCCTTCTGATGGTCTTGTGCCAAGTTCCCCGTTCCACCAAACTCAATTCATTCTTTTTCAAGAAATTCAATCCAATAAAACAACTTGCCCAGCTTCGCTCAATTACGATATGAAATTCCCTCTCGATCTATTACAAAAATGCTGGTTTCTTGCTGGACCAACGGCGGTTGGAAAAACGGCACTGGGGATTCTTCTTGCACAGAAACTCGATGGAGAACTGGTTTCTCTCGATTCAATGTCGATCTATCGAAAAATGAACATCGGCACCGCCAAGCCCTCTGAATTGGAGCAAGCACAAGTTCCGCATCACCTGATCGATGTGGTCGATCCGCACGAAGAATACTCAACCGACCAATACATGCGTCAGGCAATCGTTGCCTGCGAAGAAATTGTTGGTCGTGGGCGCGTACCAATTTTTGTTGGTGGAACAGGGCTGTATCTGCGTTCGATATTACGAGGAGTCTTCGAAGGACCGGAAGCTGACTGGGAGTTTCGGGACAACCTCGATCAACAGGCGACTCGAGAAGCACCCGATTGGCTGCATCAACGCTTGCAAAAAATCGATCCAGTCACCGCCGATCGCATCCATCCGAACGATATCCGGCGCCTGATTCGCGCACTGGAAATTCATCACGTCACCGGAAAACCTGCTTCCGAACAATTGGATGAAGGTCCGCTTCCAATGGACTCACGCCCTGAGCATGTCTACTGGCTGTTTCCGGAAAGAACTTGGATACACGAGCGAATCAACGTTCGAGTCGATCAAATGATCGCAGCAGGTCTCGAAGAAGAAGTCCGCATGCTCCTGCAACTGGAACCTCCCATCGGTCGCACGGCACGACAAGGACTCGGCTATCGCGAAATGATCGACTGGATCGAAGGCCGCTCTCCTTCGATTGAAAAAACTACCGAACTGATTAAAACACACACTCGGCAATTCGCGAAACGACAACACACATGGTTCCGAAACCTCGAAGAATGCCAGGCAATCAACGTTGAGCCGACGGATACCGTGCAGACACTTGTTGATCGGATTGTTGGGTGATCTGCAATGCGAGGATTCGAACTCACACTCCCTCCGGCATGCTTACGCCGTAGTTCTTTAGAATCAGCGGAGTCACATCGAGGTCGGTATAGTTTTCTTTTTCAAGGGGATTCGATGAGACAAGAATGCCGGTTGAGCCAGGGTAACCATGTGAACCTTTGACGAGGGTAGCGTCGAGGGGGGTTGCTTTGGCTGGCATCTCGATGAACATTTCGACCGGGTCATAGCCCGGTTTGCGGTGGATATCGACTGTGCGGGCGAACTTTGGTGCTTTGGCATCGTCGTTCCACCAGTAGTACGCAAACCAGGCATCTGGTTTTGAAATGAGAACAACTTCCCCCGAGCGTGGATGGTCAAGCTTGTACTTGCCACGATCTGTACCGGTCAGGACTTCTTCCACCAGAGGATGATCTCGGAACAGGTTGGCAACTGTTTCAATATCTTCCGCGTTCTTCACGAACAGATGCGCCAACTGATGATCAACCATCGCCCAGGCTGCTGATTCACCAGGAACGAGGTTTTCGAGACCTTCTTCTTCAACGAGGTGAAGCAGACCGGCCTCTCGCAGAATCCGGTTCGGATAGGCGACAGAGTTCACTTCATCAATGACATATTCGCTGGCAAACAACCAGTGGATATCGTTCATGCCAGCAGCTGCGAAACCATCGATCATCCGTCCAAGTGACGCATCAAGATCAATCACCGCTTGTAACGCTTCTGGGCTATTCGGTCCGGTTTTCTGCGCAGCATAGTCGAGGTGAGTGATATAGATGTAGAAAAACTGCGGCTGAAAATCATTGGCGGCTTTGATAGCGGAATCGATTATCCAGTCGGAACATTTGATGTTCGCAAGCGGCCCCCAGAAATTCATCAGCGGGAAGTGACCGAACTCATCGCGGAGTTCGCCATAGAGCGATTCAGGCTTCGTGTAACACCACAGCGATTCCGAGCCATCCGGATTATGAATTGGTGCCGGTGTGCAAATGTAATCTGCTCCGGCACCTTTGGAGTGCATCGGAAACCAAACCGCTGAAGTGATCGACGAGTCCGCTTTGTGAAGCATGTCCCAGATTTGTGGAGCTTCAATGCACTCGTTCCAGGCCGTCCAAAGTTCGACCTCACCTTTGTCACGATAGAAAAAACCGTTCGCGATCACACCATGCACATCCGGTCCAACACCAGTCGTCAGGTTTGCCTGAACTGGACATGTCACACAAGGAAATGAAGCCGTCAGCGAAGCAACCGAACCACGGTCGGCAAGCTTCCTCAAGTTCGGCATGTCAGCAAGGTCTTCAGCACGAAGACCCGGAATGGAAACAAGGACGGTTTGTGGCATGGGAAGGAGGATTTAGGGGTTAGGATTTGGGAGTTAGAAAGCCCGAATTCTTCAGAGCCTCTACAATGCTACACTAGACACTCGCCCCTAGTCACTCAACCTTCTTAACCCATCGACCACGATGAATCGGCAGGCCTAGCTTTCGTTTTTTTCGTTCGTAACTGGTTTGATAGTCCATGTCGTGTTCGGCGTCACGTTCTTCAGGCGTCGGAAGTGTCTCGAAGTCCGGGTGATGTTCCATTAACGAGGAAATCACGCCGAAGTATTCTTCAACATCAGTCCACGAATGGAGGAACCCACCGGAAACGAGGAGATTCGAACAAAGATCGACAAACGTATTATTAAAGACTCGGCGTTTACGGTGTTTTTTCTTCCACCAGGGATCTGGGAAATAAACGTGAATCGCGGCGACCGAATGCGGCTCGATCATCTTCGAAAACGGAATGTTCGCATCTCCACCAAGCACGCAGGCGTTCGTGAGATTGCGACGTTTCAGCCTCGCGGCACCGCGGCGACCTTCTCGAAAGTCGATTTCTATTCCCAGGAAATTCCGCTCCGGATGGAGTTCCGAGGCAGTCACCAAAAACAGTCCGCGACCGCAACCGACGTCGATCTCAACAGGATTATCATTCCCGAACAGAGTCGGCCAGTCGAGCTTTCCATCGTACTCTTCGACAATATCATCGAGCGCGAGGAAAAACGGTTTCAAATTAATCGGAGGAGGTTTTGTCTGCATGGAGAAATCGACTGAAAACGATGAAAACCGTCAGTATAGCGAAGAGGACTCATCGTTCCATTCACTAGCTTCAGCGGTTCGGTTGAATTCGATGAGGAAAACGTTCCTCGACTGGCGGACCTTCGGTATCTCCCTGTGTCCACTTCTGAAGAGCCTTGAGCATTTTTTGTCCTCGATGAAAGTACATGGAATCGAGAGAATCAAAATGTGTTTGAAAACCCGCTTGGCTTATTTCTTCCCAATCCTTTG
>DAOUPA010000206.1 GCA_030626405.1 Planctomicrobium sp. | reverse complement strand
TCAGAATTCGACAACCTTCCGGTTCACACAGTCAAGCAACAGTTGTGGTATCCACTCGGATTCGGTTCGCTGAAAACGGCGGACCAACCCGGCTCATTCGTGACCGACATTTCCGGTTGCCTGGAACAAAAGATGGACTCCATTCGGGCGTACAAAACACAATTCCCACCAAGCAAGGAACGAGTGTTTCATCTGGTAGAAAGTCAGGCGCGTTTGCTTGGACTGACTCACAACCTGGAAGCCGGAGAGTTGCTCATTTCGCCGAAGCCAATTGTCGTTAATGACATTGTCACCACTTTCGGTGAACCGAGATAACGCTCTGGTTAGTCCTCGTAATTGGCCGAATCGTTATTGACTTCGTTCCGTTGTTCGAAAAGAATCCGAAACCGGCGACGCCCTCAGCGGGTACCAAATATTGCTGGAAGTATTGTCAGGTAAGGTTTTACACAAATATGCTAAAGACACATCACTGCTTTAATATCATTGCCGTCGCGGCTTTTTGCCTCTCCGCAGTACCTGTCTACGCTGGAGGACTGGGTGAAGCCGTTCAAGATTTCCAACTCAGAGACTACCGAGGCAATGAAGTTTCGCTCAGCGATTTCGATCAATCGGAATTGGTTGTCCTGGCGTTTATGGGAACAGAGTGTCCGCTGGCGAAACTCTACTCCAGTCGACTGCAGGAACTTTCCGAGAAATACAGCGACAGTCAACTCACTGTGGTCGCCGTGAATTCCAATGTTCAGGATTCGGTGAAAGAAATCGACGCCTGGGCGCGGCAGCATGGTGTCAAATTCTCCGTTCTCAAAGACCCTGCTCAAGTCGTCGCGGATCTTGTCAACGCCGAGCGAACACCGCAAATGTTCCTGTTGGACAAGAACCGTGTCGTCAGATATCAGGGACGCATTGACGATCAGTACGTGATCGGCATTGTCAGAGATGCACCGACGCGTGCCGACCTTCAAATCGCCATTGACGAATTACTCGCCGGCAAGAAAGTGACTGTTAACCATACCCAGCCTCTGGGGTGTTTGATCGGACGCTCTGAAAAACCGAACGAGAACAGCACCGTCACCTACTCGAACCAAATCGCACGCATCTTTCAAAAACGTTGTGTTGGGTGTCATCGTTCCGGCGAGATCGCCCCGTTCCCCCTCGAATCCTACGACGACGCATTTGGCTGGGGACCGATGATCGAAGAGGTCGTTCGCGAACAGCGAATGCCTCCCTGGCATGCTGATCCGAAACACGGAAAGTTCTCTAACGATTCCAGCCTTTCAAAGAGTGAAAAAGAACTCATCTATGAATGGGTAAAGAACGGTTCGCCGGAAGGTGACCCGAAAAAATTGCCCGAACCGATCAAGTACATCTCTGGCTGGCAGATTGCAAAGCAGCCAGATGCGATCTTCAACATGGCTAAGAAACCATTCAAGGTCGCGGCGAATGGAGGACCGAACGGAGTTCCTTACCAGCACTTTTGGGTGGAAACGAATTTCACAGAAGACAAATGGGTCATCGCCGCCGAAGCCAGACCCGGAAATCACACAGTCGTCCACCACATCATTGTCTACTTGTACCCAAATGGAAAAGGAACTCAGGAACGCGAACATTTTTGTGCTTACGTTCCAGGGCTACGGCAACAGGAACCAATTCCAGGTTACGCAAAAAAAATTCCCGCTGGTGCAGCACTTCGTTTCGAGATGCACTATACGCCAACCGGCAGCGAGCAACAGGATATTAGTTCGGTTGGCTTCGTCTTTACCGAGCCGAAAAACGTCACTCACAAAATCGTGACGATGTACGCAGGGAATAACAAATTTAAGTTGAAGCCACACAAGGACAATCAGGTCGTTAAAGCAAAATCTATAACCAGCTCTGTCGATGTCCAACTCCTCACAATGGCACCTCACATGCACTTGCGTGGGAAATCGTTCAAATATGAAGCACTGTTCCCCGACGGAACACGCGAAGTCTTACTTGATGTCCCGAACTATGATTTCAACTGGCAAACTGCGTATCGTCTCGCTGAGCCGCGAACTCTTCCGGCAGACACACGTCTGCTTTGCACCGCGACATTCGATAATTCCGAGGACAATTTGGCGAATCCAGACCCGTCTGAAACAGTCAGTTGGGGCGATCAATCCCAGGAGGAGATGATGCTTGGATATTATGATATCCTGATTCCGGTCAATCCGCAGGCAGAAGCCTTCAAACTCCCCACCGATATTAACAACATTACCGCAGACACGTTTCTGAAAATCCTGGACAAGGACGGTGATCGAAACATTTCGAGACGAGAAGCACAAGTTCATTCCAAGTTGAGACAAGGTTTCAAATACATGGACCACAATAAGAACGGAATGATTTCAGAAGAAGAACTGGACCTGATCATCAAGGTGATCAAATCCAAACGCAAAATGCAGTAGAGAAGAATCATTCTGCGGCATTGTTCTAGACAAGAGACGGTTCACCGAGGCGTCACGAAAGCGTACCATGTGTTCGTGACGCCCCTTTCAATTGTGAGCTTGAGATGATCGATCAGACGGAGGCGGTTCTCCTGCTTTCTGCTGATCAGGAAATCTCCTCACAACTGCTTCAAAAAATTGCCTTTGTCGGATTCGAAAATCCTCGGCAAGCAGTTGAACTGCTGCGAGAGTCGGCGCAGAGTGGCGAGCAACTAGAAACCCTGGCGGAAATATTACCTGGGTTACTCTTTGCCCTTTCCGAGACGACGGACCCTGACCGCTCTCTAAGAAACTTTCAACGATACCTCTGTGCGGTTGAAAATCGGGATGTGTTCTTCAAATCTATGATCGACACCCCCCGGTCGATAGAAATCCTGTTCAGGCTGTTTGTCGACAGTCAGTACATGACGGAAATACTGCTGCGTCAGCCTCATTACCTGGAACGACTCACTCAGCACCGGCGATTAGCTGCATTCAAAAGTCGAGAAGATTTCATCTGCGACGCGCGTGAGTCGATCTCTACACCAGGATCAATTCAAGACTTGAAACAGTCGCTTCGAATGTTTCACCAATGGGAAATCCTGCGAATTGCCGCCTGTGATTCGTTCGGCTTGATGGATATCAAGACCGTCACGCTTCAACTCTCTCTTCTTGCCGATGCCGTTGTGCAAACCGCTTTGGAAAATCTCTTCCGACTGGAAGGAATTCATGCTGGCGATTTTGCTGTAATCGCCTTTGGAAAACTGGGCGGGTTGGAACTGAATTATAGTTCCGATATCGATCTCGTCTTCATCTGCCAAGGCGACGCCGAGCGTTTCGCAAGCGTCGGTCAAAAACTGATTCAGGTCCTCTCTGATTTCACTTCGTCGGGATTTTTATACAGAGTCGACATGCGTTTAAGGCCCTGGGGAAATTCTGGTCCCCTGGTGACAACCTCGGAGAGTTACGCGGAGTATTTCCAGACGCAAGCTCAGTTGTGGGAGCGACAAGCACTTCTGAAAGCTCGCACCATCGCCGGTCAGTTTCATTTTGGAGACGAATTATTAGATCGTTTAAAGCACTCGGCATTTGACGTTGATCCAGAAGAGGTGCGACTGAGCATTCAGGCAATGAAGGATCAAATCGAGAAACAGTCTGGAAGAAACAGACAACACGGCGGTAGCGTGAAAGGCAGGCCTGGTGGTATTCGTGATATCGAATTCCTGGTGCAATACCTTCAATTCATTCACGGAGACAAAACACCGAGCATTCGACGGGTCGGAACTCTCGATGGTTTGATTTACCTCTCTGAAGCGAATCTGATTCACGCACAGGAATTCCGCACTCTCAGTACGGCATACGTGATCCTGCGGACAATCGAACATTCTCTGCAAGTGATGCACAATCAATCGGAATATTTCCTGCCAGAGTCTGACCGCGAGTTGGCCTATCTCGCCCGACGGTTAGATTTCCCTGATGCAGAACAATTTCTATTGCAATATGAGCAGCATACATCAGCGGTGAAGGCGATCTTTGATCGACACCTCCGCAAAGAACCTGGCGGACCAGACGACGAGTCCAATTATCAAGACCTGAATCGGTCTTCCCAAAACGAACGCTCTGGAAGTGAAACCGCGAATCGTAAAGAAGCGGCGTGCGAGGAGCAGAAACTCCTACGACGGTTGAACAAAAATTCGGTAGTGGCCGTTCACGCCGAGGGAAATACGGAACAAGAATTTGACCTCCTCATCGTCGGCATCGACCACTTCGGGAGTTTACCAATCATCTGCGGACTTCTTCTGGCACATGGTTTCGATGTCATTTCCGGGACCGTAGAAACTTTAGACAAGGTCAAAGACCTTCCCGAAGACCGAAAGTATGTCAACCGCTTTCATGTCCGCTGGGCTTCAAGTTGCCAAGATTCGTTTACTTCAAATCATTGGAAGCTCTTCGAGAAGGAACTTCACGAACTGCTGCTGCTTTCAATTTCAGGGGAGAATCGAGAAGCTCAGAAACTGTTGATTCGTAGATTGGTGCCGACTCTTCGTTCTCACTCAGAACCGCTTGAACCGTTACTGCCGGTCGACATTTCTTTTGATCAGGATGCGAAATCGAACACCACAATTCTTAAGATCAGTGGTGAGGATGATCCAGGGTTTCTCTTTGAATTGACGAACGCAATTTCTATGAATGGCCTTTCGATCGAACGGATGCTGATTCGTTCCAAAGGAACGCAAATATTCGATACGCTACACGTCATCGATCCCGCAGATGGACATCTTCTGAACGAAAGTCAGCGGAATCGATTGCGAGCGACAGTGGTCTTGATCAAGCATTTCACGCACCTGCTGCCGCATGCACCGAATCCAGAAACAGCGTTAATTCATTTTCGAGGCTTATTGACAAACCTGTTCGAACAAAGTGATTGGCTCGATCAACTTCAAACGCTTCAACAACCAGAAGTTCTAGCCGCTTTGGCACGATTGCTCGGTGGCAGTGATTTCTTGTGGGAAGATTTCCTGCGTTTACAGCACCAAAATTTATTCCCTGTGGTGACAGATCTCTCGGGTTTGCAGCAACCGAGAACGCGTGAAGAACTCTCCGCGGAATTGACGGAACTCCTCGCATCGTCAGCAGGTCGCGACTCCAGGGTCATTTTGAACGAGTTCAAGGACCGGGCAATGATGCGCGTCGACATGCGCCACATCATGGGATTGCAAACGGCCTTCGGGATGTTCTCTATGGAACTCACCGCCGTCGCAGAGACAATTGTTCAGTCCGCAATCGATATTTGCAGTGACGAATTGAACGAAAAGTATGGAATCCCGACCGACGATCAAGGCGGACAGAGTCGACTGTCGGTCTGCGCGCTCGGGAAGTGTGGCGGGAGAGAGTTGGGGTATGCCTCAGACATTGAACTGATGTTTCTCTATGATAAGGAAGGGCACACAACCGGTCCTCAGAGGATCTCCAACATCGAATACTTTCAGCAACTGGTGGAAAAATTCCAGAGTACGATTTTCACAAGAGAAAAACGAATTTTCGAAATCGACCTGCGGCTCAGGCCGTACGGAAACGCAGGGTCTCTGGCGGTCTCCAGGAACGCCTTCGAAAATTATTTTAAAACGAACGGACCAGCGTGGCCTTTCGAGCGACAGGCGCTCGTCAAACTCCGACCGATTGCCGGAGATTCCGACTTTGGTGAAGAGATCGTCGAACTACGGGATCGATTGATCTTTGTTGGTAAGCCATTCGATCTTGCCGCAATGCGGGCGTTGCGAGAAAAACAGATTCGCAAGTTCGTTCAGCCAGGGACGTTCCACGCCAAGCTGAGCCCCGGTGGTTTGGTCGAATGTGAATACCTCGTTCAGGGACTCCAGTTGACCTTTGGGCATCTCGATTCGGAAATTCGGACACCCAATACACGTGAGGCGATGAAAGCCCTGGAGAAATCTGGCATCCTTTCGTCCGCACAAAGAATTCAACTCCGAGACGCTTACCGTTTTCTACGCCGACTCATCGATGGAATGAGAATGGTTCGCGGAGATGCGACTGACTTAACCGTCCCGCACTTTGGAACGGAACAGTTCGAATTCCTGGCAAAGCGACTCGGCCTGAACGGCGAAGATCTTCACCAAGAAATCGAGCGGCAAACGTGCCAGGTGATTGAATGCGTCTTCTTCATCGAAGAATTGATCACCGGCAGTTCAAGTACCAATTCAGAGTCGTAGGGTGTGCACCCCACCACTTCGACTCGATCAAGGTTGAACGGCAAGTTGATCATGCGCAGAGTGCTGCTGAGATTTCGAAGCAAACGCAGGCCATGGAGCGGCGGCGTGAACGGTTTCGGTCCCGATGAGTCGACAGTCATCGGCGACGAAATCGGAACTCTCTGGGTCACCGAAGCGTGTTCGTTTCCCCCAGACTTGAGCAAGTCCATCTTGATAGAGCAAAACCCAGCTGTCTCGATTCTCTTCCAGGACGCGCATTGTTGATTGCTGTTTTCGGCTGACGAGAAACAAGTCTGGATCTTGATAAGTGAGCGCGCGATTCGCGTTTACTGGCCCAGATTCAGAACTTCGATTGCGAGGTCCAGAATAGTTTTTACCGAAGATGAAATCGAAGTAGATGTCAATCACTTCCTGGGAATAGCAGGTACGAAACCGACCATCAATTGCGACCGTCGAATCGAGTTTTTCGTTCGCGAAAAACCCAATGGCATACTGCGCCCAGTTGAACGTCACTACCGTTCGGCCTTCTAACTGGTTGTCTGCGAGAAATTTCAAGGCATCGACGGGGTATCTGTCGCGTGGAACGTTCAACGTTGCCAGGCGCGGCCACGTCGCCATTCCGACCGCTGAAATCCAAATCACGAGCAGCGATAAAACCACTTTCGACCGATTCCATACTCCTGATTTCACAGGAGAATGACCAGTCCGTTGGCTCGCTTCTTTCTGTCGATGTTGAGCATCGGCAACAAATTTTTTCCAGACGTGATCAATGTCTTCGGTGAACAAACTGGCCCAAAGAATTGCCAGTAGCGGCAGGTGGCGAATATGACTGGCTGCTTGCAAGGCAATGAGCAGCAACACAACGATGTTGACCCAGTTGCGACCTTGTCTCGATTTTAAAGTCAGAGCTGAAGTGAGCATGATCACCCAAAAGCCGATCACTTCCGGACTCAAGCTGAACAGCGATGGAGATTCCCAGTCGCCAATTTCTGGTCGCGCCTCATGTAAGGCTCCCCACAACCACTGATGCAGTTCCACACCGTAAGGAGTCAACAAGGTTGCCAGACACATTCCAACAACTACTGCTGGTAACAAGAACAACGATTTCCGAATGGCGATCGTCGATGACTTTGATTCAGGAGAGCGCCTGTAAAGTGCGAAGCACAATTCGCAAAATCGCAATCCGAGATAGGCAATCGCAATACAAAGTCCGGCTGCGAAACTTCCGTGTGTGTTCGCCCAGACTGCAATGAGAGGAACGAGCCAAAACAAATGCCATAAACGGCGCGGCTCGACAGGCTGTTTGTCCATTCCAGAAAAGCACCAGTGCAGCAGAACAGTCATCATTCCAAATAAAACGTAACCAAAAATTTGCGGTCGGAAATGCCAATGGAATTCAACAGTGAAAGCAACTGTGAGACAGACGACCGCCACAACAAACTGACTCACTCCCGCGGCACGTGCGCGCCACCAGATGATCCCTAGAAGAATCCAACCGAAAAGATACTTCCCGAAGGTAAGCCCCCAGGGGCCAAATGTATCGACGGCAAATGCCATCACCAGTTCGGCAATATTCTCGTGATTCACCCAGCGCGTGCCGACTGATGTAAAAGTCCACGTCGCCGTTTCCGGAAGAACTCCGTCCTGGATGATCTCACGACCGTACTGGACATGTCCCCACAAATCAGGGTCGGCAAAGTCCATCGACATGATCAGCCCGCAAGTCGACAAAATTGCAACTGCAAACAAAGCACGGCGCAGCTTACCCGAAGTGAGTTGAGCAGTGGCTTCAAGAGGGTTGTCAGATTCCAGTTGCATGAATCGTGCTGATTTCAACAAGGAGGTAGGGAACAAACTGCAAATTCAATGACATGGTCTGCCTCGCAAAACCCAGCCGTTTTCCTTACGAAAGGCCATTTTCACATAGGCAGGGGAGAGCCTTGTGCTTTTGTGCAGACTCACCAATTCTAACCTACCTCATAAATTCGGGTTGTGACGCGATGATGCAAAATTTCATCACGCCACACCGGCGCAGGCGCGGCTACTGAAAACTGCTATCACGAGGTGAAATGACCTTCAATTCACGCTCAAATCCATGTAATTATGTCTGTACCTATCTCCCAAATGTGGACTGTTGCCTCGTATGTCGTCAAACAAAAGTTGAGACGACGCAAGAAGTATCCACTCGTTCTCATGCTGGAACCGCTCTTCCGGTGCAATCTAGCTTGTGCCGGTTGCGGGAAGATTCAGCACCCGTCCAACATTTTGAAGCAAAATCTTTCCGTCGCTGAGTGCTTGAACGCTGTCGACGAATGCGGCGCTCCAATTGTTTCCATCCCGGGCGGGGAACCGCTTCTCCACCCTGAAATCGATCAAATCGTCGAAGGCATGATCGAGCGAGGAAAATACATTTACCTTTGTACAAACGCGATCCTGTTAGAGGAGCATCTCCATCGATTCAGCCCCTCAGCGCAGCTCTCATTTTCTGTACATCTCGATGGTCCCAGGGAAGATCACGATGCTGCCGTGTGTCGCGATGGTGTTTATGATGTCGCAATTCAGGCGATCAAAATAGCCGTTGAACAAGGGTTTCGCGTTACCACAAACACAACAGTTTTCAGCCATGGGGACCCTGCACGACTACGAGGAATGTTCGACACACTCATGGAAATTGGTGTCGAAGGCATGATGATCTCGCCGGGGTATCAGTACGAAAAAGCACCAGACCAAGAACATTTCCTGTCGCGAGATCAAACGATTGGCCTGTTCCGTCGTATTCTCTCTAACGCCAAGCGGTCCTGGATTTTCAATCAATCGCCACTGTTCATTGAATATCTGAAAGGCAATTGGGAGCTTGAATGCACTCCTTGGGGAAGCCCCACGTACAACCTGTTTGGCTGGCAAAAGCCGTGTTATCTCTTACAAGAAGGATATGCCGAAAGCTTTCAGGAATTGATGGATTCCGTTGACTGGAACAGCTACGGTCGCGCCAGCGGAAACGAACAGTGCCAAGATTGCATGGTCCATTGCGGGTATGAACCGACTGCGGTCGACGCCACTTTCGGTTCGTTTTCCGGATTCGCCTTATCTGCCTGGAGGACGATTTTCGGACCAGGACTTGACCCCAAACAACCAGCGCCAACGGTCAGTTCCAAGGTGTCAACACCTGCCGAGAACCAGCTTGTTCAACTGGAAGGGCTTGCCGAAACAAACCTTGAAACCGATGTGAACACTGTTGATGTCTGTGACTCAAACATCCTCACATAGCCCCCGATCACTGAGTGGAGGGCACGTAGGCTGGGGCTCGCCCCAACTTTCAGTTCAACGTCCAACGTAATGCTGAGTGACTAAAAAGCCCGGCATTTTCAAAATGCCGGGCTTTTCCTTACTCGTCGTTGTGTTCCGACTGAGCGAGTGGGAAATACTCTGTGCAAATTTCGCCGATCGGGTTCTCGACTCGATGCACAAGGTATTGTCCAGAGCGGAAAACCACTGGCTGTGTGTATGGAAACTCTTTGAACGCACTATGTGGGAAGTTGATCGGTAGCAGCGTTTGCGGATCATACTCTCCGTCGACATCTTCTCGACTGACTCCTGCCTCGAGTAAACCACTTACAACAAATCGATGTTTCGCCTGAGTGAGTGCATCGTATATTTCGCCTGACCGGCCTTTGAAGATTCTTGCCAGAACATCGACGTAGACATATCGGGTTGTCGGTTTCAAGTCGAGTTCTTGATACACATGAATGAGCGTTCCGGTATAAACCGTCACGTCCTCTCTCTGAACTTTTTGAGATCGTAAGTATTCCAGAACCGGCTGCATCTCTTTCCAGTCTGGATATGATTGCTGCTGAATCTTGCTGCGAACTGCCAGTGTTGATCCATCTCTCAGACAGTTTCCAACTTGACGGATCCGGGTGAAAGATGTCAGCGGAGAAGCTGGAAGGACAGCGGATGCGAACACTACGAAGACGAATCGTCCTGCGAAAACGAACCGTGGCGACCATTCAATTGTCGCAACAACAGCGATAGCAAGAATGATGCCTGGGACTTGGACATATGTAAACGGGTGTTGAAGCAACAGCGCTTGTGCCATCCAACCGAGGTAGAGTCCGACGAGAAGTTGCCGCCCAAGGCGTTGTTGAGCAGGTACGGATTCTATAGCCTTACCGCTCACCTCAATTCTGCGCTGTCGTAAGACTCCGACTGAAATAATCGCCGCCCCAACGTGAATCCACGCCCACGGCAGCAAACGCCCCCACAAGTTCAAGAATCGTTCGAAGGTGAAATTCTGTCGGCCGATTTTCACGTATTCTGGATTCCATTCGAGCTGCATGACCCAGAACGGTTCCCACGCTCCGTTTAGCATCAACAATCCGATTCCGATTGCTCCCGCGATTGCTCCTCCAATCACGACTCCGATCAGATCGCGAACTGCTTCCATCGGCTTGCGTAGTTCAAACCAGGAAATCAATATCACCCCCAATGCAGGAACCACCACGTGCGGTTTAATCCAGAAAGCAAATCCCCAGGCAAAGCCTTCAAGCACAGTTGATTGATACCAAGTCGGGGCAGTTCCGCTCGCTTGTTGCACGAGCCTGTTTCGACGAATCAAAGTTGCAAGCAGACTCGGACAAAGCAGCCACGTATCGCGCTGACAATGACACCACTCAGATTGTCCCAAATAGAAAAACAGAACGACAAAACTGAGTAAAACGGTTTTCTGAAATCGTTGGAGCTGATCTTTCCTGAAAACCAATTGTGAGAGAAACGAAAGACTCACTAGTAGAACCAGTAAATCAAATGCTCTCATCGCAACTGAGGACCACCCTGCGATGGAACGGACTGCCAGATGAATTCCAACAGCGCCGGGTAAATTTGGTTCAATAATGTCTCGGTATAAAACTCCTCCAGTGACGACAGACCACGCTTGCAGATCGTACATGACCGTGTCGGCAGTCAGGTGTTGGCACAAAAATATCGGAACGTTGAGCAGCAATACGCAACTCGAAAAGATCCACAATCCTCTGGTAAGCCAGACTGGAAGCGGTCGATCGGTGACGTTGGAACGAATTGAGGATGCCTCAGCCATTGCTGTTTGTGAGTTGCCGTTGAAAGTCAGGGATCAAAGAGCAATTTGC
>DAOUPA010000670.1 GCA_030626405.1 Planctomicrobium sp. | reverse complement strand
GATCTTGAACTTCGACAGAGCACCGTTCTGGAACTCGTTAAGAAGCTCAAACCAACTTCGGCAGCGACCGAATTGGGGAAGGCAATGATCACTGCCGCCGACTTGCTGGAAGAACATGCGGATGATCAAGTCACCGGGCGAAAGCTGTTTGTCGTTTCCGATTTTCAATCTGGCAGTCACTGGGAAACCCTCAATGGTTACGAATGGCCTGAAGGCGTTGATGTTGAGATTTTGAATGTTGACGATGGAGAGCAACCGACGAATGCGTCGGTTCAACTCGTCGGGAACGAATCGACCACCGACGATGCCATCCGTTTGCGTGTGAATAATTCAGACAATGCAGAACAGGAACTCTTCGAAATTGCCTGGATCGACGAGTTTTCAAAACCAGAGGAAGTCACAGGTAATCGAAAACATTCAGTGAAGGTTTACGTCCCACCAGGGCAGAGCAAAGTTATCCACGCACCAGAACGACCAACGATGGCATCTCCGCAACGACTGGTCATTTCAGGCGATCAGCAAGACTTCGACAACACATGCTTCATCGCACAACGCGAACCGTGGCAGGTCAACATCGCCTTTATTGGAGATGATGCTTCCGCCGGTCCGAATTCGATGCGATTCTTTCTCGATCCGCTTTTCCCGGACACACCGAAACGCGATGTCACGATTCATGACTGGAAAAGAGATACTCTCGAAGCACCAGTTGAAGATAAGGGATTGACGTTACTCATCATCGGCGGAACACCCAACGAGTCGCAGTTGCAGTGGTCACGAAACTGGCTCATTCAAGGCGGACGCATTTTGTTCGTAGCGACCGATTCGGAGCAAGCGAAATCTCTCTACAATCTCCTGCAAACAGTTCCTGAACCAGTCACCGAAGCCGAAATTATTGATTATGCGATGCTGCATTCCGTCGATTTCACACATCCTGTTTTTGAACCTTTCAATGATCCTCGGTTTGCTGATTTTTCAAAACTTCGCTTCTGGAAGCACCGCGAATTCAATCTCAAATCACTTCCGGAATCCAAAGTGCTGGCAACATTTGAAGAAGGGGCGCCAGCACTTTTCGAGTTGCCTGTCGAGAAAGGACGCCTTGTTGTCTTCGCGTCTGGCTGGAATCGTAGCGATAGCGATCTCGCCGTCTGGAGCAAATTTGTCCCAATGATGAACGGTCTGCTGGAATACCTCGGAGAGCAGCGAAGGTTCCGCCCAGCCTTCAACGTGGGGAATGAAATCGTCCCAACGGAGTTTGGATTCATTGAAGAGAAAATCTTCGTGAAGAGTCCCTTTGGCGAAACAGCCAGATTCTCTATCGAACAGCCTTACCAGCTAAGCGAGATCGGGATTTACACTCTGGCAACAACTCAAGAGTCAATTACCGATTCCGAGAGTCTGCAATTCGCAGTCAATCTCCCGCCGGATGAATCAAAGACTGATCCCCTTTCCATGGATATCCTCGCCGCCGCCGGAGTTCCAGTCGATTCGAAAATCAAGTCACATGATGAAGCAGAGACCGACGCCGCCACGCAACGCCAACTCATGAACCGTGAACTCGAATCGAAACAACAACTCTGGAAATGGCTCCTCGTCAGCGCCCTGCTCTTCCTTTTCCTGGAAACCGCCGTCGCTGGTTTTCGTCAACGGAAATCGAGAGCGGTGGTCACTGTGAATTGAAAGCGATAGCGGGTGACGCCAGCACAAGATGAAGTTCCCTCAATACTCGATTCGAGATGAACGTTCCGTTTTCACTCAACGCACATGGCAAGGCCTCTTGTCGCTGCGCGACCCGACCACAAAATGTGGACGGGCCACCCAAGTGGCCTTCGCATACTCTATTTGAATTTGCTTGCGGTAACATTGAAGTCGCATTTGGGAATGAGTCGAGATTGGCAACTTCGCGATAAAACAACCAGGCACACGCTTAAAATTTACTCCCCCGTTCCCAAACGCTCAGGCACTACTGCGGCGATTTTGTTCAGGTACAAACGGCGGATGGCATCGTAACCACGGTTGTTGGGGTCTTCGAGGTTGTCGTAGTACCAGTAGAATGGATCGTCGCTGCGGTAGGTACTTTTCCAGAATTTCTTGCAGTGAATCCCATGGCCTAAAAACGTGGAGTGCAAATCGATCAGGTGAACATGCTCTCTGGCTTGACAAGTTTGTTCGATGATTTGATTGTAACGCTCCAGAACCTGGATGCCTTCGTTCCAGCGCGGAAGTCCGGCGTTGATGGTGTCGCCTACGCCATCGGTGGGGTCGTAGATGTTTCCCAGAAAAATCTCACAACCGCCGGGGAAGTGTTCTTCGACTTGATCAAGAATGATGTTCAATCGCTTCTCGGAATTGACGAACCAAGGTTCCGCTTCCGCAACGGTCGCCCCATACATCGCCCCTTCGCGCGGTGGTGTGCGTCCATAGTTATGGATCACATCGTTTCCCCCCGTGGTCATCACTACGATTCCGAAAGTCTCTTCGGCTTGGAGCTCCAGTTTTGGCAGAGAGAACTCCAGGAGTTCAATGGATGTCGTCCCGGAGACCGAACGATTCAAACTTTCAAGATTCGGCAGCACTTCTGAAAGCGAAAGCCCCTGCACGTCGGCAAACTCATCTTCCGGGTGACTCAGCAGCCGCGCGAAATAGGACTTACCGGGACTGGCGCCAAAGCCACTGGTGATGCTGTCTCCCAAGCCGAGTAATAAGACTTTTCGTTCACTCCATGACTGCTCGAAAAAACCAGCTTCGACTGATGGTCCCGCTGGACCAGAACCCATTTCATGATTGTGCCAGAAGTGAACATAAAACAGGACTCCGCCAACGAGAAATATCCCCAAAGCGAACAGAACTTTTAGCCGAAACCAGAAAGATTTACGTTTCGAACGGTTCTCGTGTTGATGCTGCCCTCCTTGAGAAACCAAGACCTTTTCACCTGAGTCAGCAATTGTCATCACGGCTTCCCAATCATCAATGAGTTGTTGAAGAGACCTGCGGACCACAAAAGCCGAGACGACTCTTTTGTCCATCAATGATCACTACTACGCACAGTCATGTGACGATGTTGGAAAAATGAAATCCCGTGCAGTTCGTAAGAGAATTCGCCTTCGACCGCGTGCAGCTTGTCTC
>DAOUPA010000486.1 GCA_030626405.1 Planctomicrobium sp. | reverse complement strand
CTGGCGCGGTCAGCGTGTAGATGTAGTCCTCACTCGTCAATTGCAATTCAATTTGAGTCTGTGGGACGACTTTCAATTCGTTGCCAACGAGGACATCATCTTCTGTCATTAAGATGCCATCTGGCCCCGGGGCATAAAAGTACCACTCAAAATTTTTCCCTCGTGCTTCAAAATTGCGATCATACTGCGTTTCCATGAGGATGATGAGGCCTTCTTTTGGGGCTTCCGCATGCGGTTGAGTTTTGCCACAGCCGAAACAGCATGTGACGAAGATTAGTCCGGTAATCGCAAGACGAAACACTTTCCAAATCCAACTTTAGAGGATCGAATCCCCATCCAACCTCGGGAATTCTTGTTGCCGAAGATCGACCAGCGACCCGAAGAGAATCCTGATTGACACTCCACTCTCCAGGAAACTTACCAACGTCCTCATTCTATGCACCAGGGTAGTTCGCTCCAAGGGAGCTATGGTCACTACAGGGGCAACTGCCAGATCTGCGTCTCACATTCGAGTTTGGAACTCCACCTGTCGCGTAAAAAGTTGAGACCATTGATGGCGTTTCCCATTTTGCGTATAACCAATGAAGTTCCGAGTGCATAATTTCCAGGTGGAACAACGAAAATTGCCTCATCCACAGGTGGTTTTCCCTACCTAACTCATTTTCTTAAGAGGATTGATTTCATGGCGAAACGTTTATTTACAATCATGTTTGGTTGCTTCATGGCAGTTTCTGTTTTGGGGTGCGGTGGTGGGGACGACTCCGCCACCTTGGATGTTGATGCTGAAGAGGCCGCCAAGACAGAAGCAGAAGAAGAGAAAGGAATGGAAGAAGCAATGAAGGAAATGGGCGGACAGCAGTAGACTTTATAAAAGTTGCTTTTTTAGGCCTGCGTTAAAACCCAGACTGCTTTCCCGACATGTTCGGAGAATGGCAGTCTGTTTTTTATTTCTGACAGAGCGTCAATTGTCGGAACGCCTCAGTCACAGGCGTACTTTTAGTTGCCTTCGATGGATCCCTTTGTCGGTGAGCCTTCATCTGTCTCGACTGTCAGATTATTCTCGGAAAAGCTGACAGCAGTCTGATGGTTAATGGAAAACACTTTCCGCACGCCGGTTTTTGTAACAGCTGTTCCCTCTAGTTTCAACGAACCAAGGTTTGGAACGCCTTTGAAGCCAGCTAAGTGCTCATCCATCACTTTGGTTTCCATTGCAGTGATCATCGCCAACATCGGGAAGCCATGCTGCTTGAATCCCTGACCTGTAAAATTCGTTTCAGAAACGTCCAGGTCTGTGAGCATTGGCAACTTGCCCAAAGTGAAAATTCCAGTATCTGTGATATTGGAATTTTGATTGATTTGAATGACTTCCAGAGAGTTGACCGAAGAAAGCATTTCGAGTGTACGATCAGTGATTTGGCTATCCACAAACTCAAGAACTTGCAGTTTTTTTAACTGTGCGACTGATTCTCCTGCCGCATCGGTCAACTTGGAGGATCCAATTGAAAGATGTGTCAAATTGGGTTGCGCCTCCACGAGTGCCGCAATTCCGGCATCATCAATTTGGGAGCCGATCAATCGCAACTCGATCAGATTGGGAAGAGATTTGACGATACCCACAATATTTTCAGTCACTGGCGTATTGTTTAGGCAGAGTGACTGAAGAGATGCCAATGATTGAATTGCTGACAAGTTCTCTTCGTCGAGATCTGTGTTTCCTGATAAATCGAGATACTGCAAGTTCTTGAGCCCAGACAAACTGTCCAGCGAACTGCCCGTCAGCTTTCCTGAAGTGATTGAGAGCTTCTTCAGGTTTTTCAATTTTGTGAACGGCTCAATGGATGCATCGGTTGCTTCTGGAGCATCTGCAAAGATCTCTCTAAGGGTACTCATTTTTGCAAGTTTCGCTAAATCTGCGTCGGTTGGCTGAGAATTTTCGTACCGGGCCGTCATTGCCTTTCCATCGAGTCCCCGAGAAATCGTGACTCCATTCGGAGTCGTTCCTGTTTGTTGAGTCGGAGCACTTTCTTTTTGGCAGCCGACAAACGCGATCATCGTTGAGAGGAGAAGATAAAACTTTGATCTGGTACCTGAACTCATGAATATATCCTTTGGGATTGGAAATTTTTCCGAGGTCCGCCACGTCAGCTTGACTCAGGGCTTAATCGAAATCAAGGATGCGACATGTGGGAATCGTTCATTTCTTTGTGAGCGGTTCTACAATTATGGTGCTCTGTTGTTCTCGATTTGCACACGCCATTGTCGTTCGGAAGCTTGCCAGGCTTTTGCCTGCTCGAGGAGTTGGCGATCTGCCGGAGTTTGAGGGGATGCAAGTCGTAGCATGTTGGCAAGGTAATGATCAAAACTTGCAATGGCTTCTGCGTTGAGCCCTTGGAGTTGCTGGCTTCTGCCGAGTAAGAGCCACGCCGTTGGCTGACCAGTTTCCGCAATCTTCCTAAGTTCTGGGAACTGCAATGCCTGCGCGATGGCTGGGTCTGAAGGTGTTGCCTTCTGGGCTGCGAGGTAGAACTTTGTTGCTCGCTCGACCTGGGTCTGTCTCTCCGCTTCCTGTGCTGCGATGATGTTGGAGGCAGCTCGCTGGAAGTTGTCAATTTGGAGTTGTTCTTGAATTTCCAGGTCATCCGTGAGCCAGGGGCGAACCGAGCTATGGTACTGGCGGAGTAAATTCAAATTTCGCTGTGCCGACCACGGTCCTGTATCGTACTTCGGAACGGCAAATTCAAGGATCGGATGGTTCTCGGTATTGAGTTCCTCTCCTGCGATGAGTGGTTGCATTTGATCGGCAGATGTCACGAATGTTGCCAAAATTTTATATGGATCTGTCATTCCGATTTCTGCCATGTCCTCGCGGACGTCATTTTCAGAAAGAATCTCCCGAATCGAATTCAGAGAAATTTTCGGTTCGGATTTGTGCCCAACCAGCAAGACGTAGTGCGTCCAGCGGTTGTGGAGATAGAAGACCCCTGCTTTCGGAAAGACATGGCAAAACGTTCTCAGTGTGAGTCGAAATGCATCGGCAGAGAGCCCTCCGAGTGGCATCCAGATGACCGTGCAGCCCTGATCTGTTAATCGCTCTCGACAGAGTTGAAAATACTCAAGGTCATACAGGTTTGCGCTTGAACGATACCGCAAGTCCGTACAATCAGAGACGACGGCGTCGTACTGAATCGTTGTGCTTTGCAAATAGGCTCGTGCGTCTGCGTAGATGATGCGGTATCTGGGATCAACAGTTCCTTCCAGAAGCCCGTGATTGGCAGCTGTCAGTAAATTAGCAAATCGGGGGACGTCTCGGCAAATTTCGACGCAGTCCAGATGCTCAAGTTGGTCGTGAAGCAAGAAAGAATACGACGCTCCACCACTGCCAAACCCGACAGTCAATGCTCGACGTGGGTTTCCGGCAAGCATCATGCTCCAGTGTGCGAGACTCTTCTGGTCAGTTTGCATTATCTTGGATGTTCCCGCTACTGGAACATCATCAACACTGATCCGTCGTTCTCCACGGTCATTCTCGATCACGCTGACTGTCGCCATGGGACCATCCCGATACCGGACGACATGCTCGCCATCAAGCAAGCTGGAGAGCGACCAATGTTCCGGGCTGAGTGATTTCCAGGCAGTCAACGAAATCAGCATGCAAGCAATGACAGCAACCTGTGTTCTTCTCCGTGAAGAGAGCAGAAGAAACGCCAATGCCAGTTCAATGAGACCCAGCACGACGAGCCCCTTTGCCAATCCGAAAACAGGTGTGATCAAGTACGCCCCTAGAAAAGCACCGGCCACAGCTCCCCACGTATTGCAAGCGTAGAGTCGACCGATTGATGTGCCCAGAGCGTTTTCGCGACCGACGATACGGACTGCCAGAGGCAGCGTGATGCCCATTAATGTCGTGGGGATTCCGATAATGATCGCACTTCTCAGCACAACATTGAAAACGGACTGACCGAAGTCGACTCGAAGCGTTCGTGGGTCAATCGAGTCCTGCAAAGGGGGTAGCCACAGAAGTAAGACAACCGAGCCGATCGCTGATATTCCGACACATCCGATAACAACAGCAAGTGCAATGACCGGTTTCTTAAGGCGATCAACAACGAGGTAGGCAAGAAATGTTCCCAGGACCAGCGCGAACAATGTTACGGTTAAGACAGCAGAGAAACTGTAAGTCGTGTTTTTGAGGCGGTCGAAGGAAAAGATCAGCGAACGTGTCCAGTGATATTGGCAAGCCAGGGCGACAAATCCACTTACGAAAACTGCGACATGAATGGGACCAGTTCGCACGTCATGGTTTGCCTCCTTGAACTTCACGCTCTCTGAAGATTCTGATGGTGAGTCAGTGACGGATGTTTGTGTTTGCTTGAAGCTGAGTGCAATGACTCCAGCTGTGAGGTTCAGGAAAATACCAACAATAATTGTTTGCTGGATTCCATGTTCCGGGATCAGGTAGAAACC
The DNA here is from genome assembly GCA_030626405.1 of Planctomicrobium sp. Taxonomy (GTDB): domain Bacteria; phylum Planctomycetota; class Planctomycetia; order Planctomycetales; family Planctomycetaceae; genus Thalassoglobus. The sequence continues at coordinate 579 of DAOUPA010000486.1, read as the reverse complement.
GGTCAGGAGAGCCCCCATTGCGGCACCAAAGGTGTTCATGCCATATAACCAGCTGAACCGACGTCCAAGGTGACCAGACGACTGAACAATGGCTCGAGTTAGCACCGGCAACGTCGCTCCCATGAGAGCCGTCGGGACGACGAGTAACAGGAAGATCCCCAGAAACTGCAGTGATTGTGCGAGCCAAAACGTTTCCGCAGAAATGAACCGCGATTGAGAGCGTTCGATCCAGGCAATCCCTTGGGGCATCAACCCTGCGAGGATTGCGATGCACACTTCCAAAGTTGCGTACAGGCGCGCTGGGCGCCGCGAACGGTCGACGACTTTTCCGATCGCATGACTGCCAATCCCCAATCCAGCCATGAAAGCGGCGGTGGTGACGACAATCGCAGGACCTGTCGCACCGAATGTCGATGCCAGCATTCGAAACCAGACGACTTCGTAAATGAGTCCAGCAATACCAGATAGTAGGAAAACTCCACCAATTAGGATGAATGAGGTGAGGTCCGCTGATTGCTTTTGAGGATGAGTATGAGGTTCCAGCAAGTGAACTTTCGATCAGAATCTAGGAGGGAGATG
>DAOUPA010000774.1 GCA_030626405.1 Planctomicrobium sp. | reverse complement strand
GGTTTCCTGGAGAACAATCGCTCTCATGCTTTCTCCTCGGCGTTTGAATTCGTTGAAAATAGACTCTTGAGCTGACGCCGCGCAATCCACGTGAGCAGCAACGGAAAAAACATTGATGCGAGAATGACATAGAGTGTCACGTCTCTCTCGACGGCCCACGCACCGACGAGAGAATATGCGGTGGCAATTATCAAATTGCTGATCCCAAGCGGTAAAATGAGTTTCGCCACCGGTAGTTTGAGTGAGCCGATTAATAAAATTGTCGCCTCAGCAAGGATCGGGAGCGGTCGAGTCAGAACAATCGTCCAGAGAGAGAGTTTATGGTTCAGTTGTTCCAGGGATGACAGATCTTCTGATTTCGTGAGTCGCCGAACAATGCCGGGGCCTGCTCTCCGAGCGATGTAAAATCCAGAGACCGAACCAATCATCATTCCCAACCATGATGCGAACATCGCTGGAAAGAATCCGAGAATTGATCCTCCGTAAGTGCTCACAGCACTGGAAGGAATCGGAAGAGCGATATCTACTGCAAGCAATCCAACGATCAACCAGAATCGCTGAGCTTGTGACCATTCCTTCTGAAACCACTCTTTGATTTCTTCCTCGAACGCTTCTCCCAAAATCAGAAACGGAATGATCGCAATCAGGATGGTGACAACGAAAACCAGAATCAGCTTGCGGTAACGGCGCATCGCAGTTCACCGTTTTCGCAGAACGTAAACGACATCTTCAGATGTCTCATCGATTTCAATGAGTGTTTCCATGTCATAATCGAAATCGTGGACAGCAGCAATTTCGAGTTCCGGCACGCGAGCTAACAGCGTTTGCATTTGCTTCGCGGTGTAAGTGCGGTAGTTCATTTCGTCGAGAATCTGTCGGTGACTCGTCGGCGTGTAGATGTCGAGCGTCATTCCTAACTTTTCGTTCCGGCCTTTCATGTCCAACTCTTTGCACCACATGTGAGAATTGACTTGCAAGTTGCCTCGACGTGCGACCCAGGACTCGTTCTCCATACGCGGTCCGTCTGTGGGAATCAGATGAACTCCGAGGATGTAAAGCCCCCCCTTGGTGAGACCATCGGCCATGCATTGAAAATGCTGCGTTGCCTGCTTTTCTGTTCCAAGGTGTCGAAAGCTGTTAATCATATTAAAAGCGGCGTGGAACTTCTTTTTGACGGTGAAGTCGCTCATATCTCCGATGACACCCGATTCTGGAAAACCATACCGGTGCAAGCGATCATTGCAATACTTGATCGCGTGTGGATTGATGTCGTTCCCAGAGACTTCATAACCGCGTTCGGCGAGCTTAATGAGCAATCGACCCGTCCCGCAGGCTGGTTCAAAGAGTCGTTTGACTTTGCACTTTGCATATGTGGCGAAGCATTCTTGCAGAAATTTGCATTCAGCCTTCCAGTCAAAACCAAACAAGAGGTCATAGTATTTGGGAAAGTCGTACAGACTCCCTTCGATCACTTCGGTCATTGAATACTGTCGAATCGATATCAAGGGGTGAGATGAATTGAAGTCAATCACTGGAACGCTGCACCAGTCGAAAACCTAACGCGGAAAGGCTCTACAACTTCGCGGAAAAACTGCACCGTTGACACGAGTGCCTTGTCAGGGTTCGAATGATGGACCGTTCACTTGAATTCCGCGCTCCGTTGCCGTGCACATCAAACAATGTAATCCATCAAAACAGGATTGACACAACACTAAGGAACAGTCCTGAAATAACTTCTTT
>DAOUPA010000535.1 GCA_030626405.1 Planctomicrobium sp. | reverse complement strand
GCTCGATTTGAAGCCGAACGGCAGGCGTTGGCAATGATGTCTCACCCGAACATTGCGAAAGTTCTTGACGGAGGAACGACTGCTCAAGGTCGTCCCTATTTCGTTATGGAGCTGGTCAAAGGAATCCCGATCACCGAGTTCTGTGATGAGCAACGACTTAACACGCACGAACGTCTAGAGTTGTTTATGACCGTCTGTCAGGCGGTTCAACACGCTCACATGAAGGGAATCATTCATCGCGATCTGAAGCCATCAAATGTGATGGTCGAGATGCATGACGTCATCCCGGTTCCGAAAGTGATAGATTTCGGCATCGCCAAAGCCATTGACCAACGACTTTCCGAGCAGACAGTCTACACGCAGTTTTCCCAGTTGATTGGCACTCCGCTATATATGAGTCCCGAACAGGCTCAGCAGTCGTCTATCGACATTGATACACGTAGCGACATTGATACACGTAGCGACATTTATTCGCTGGGTGTACTGCTGTATGAATTATTGACTGGTAACACTCCATTCGACAGAGAAACGTTAAACAATGCTGACATCAATGAAATGCGACGCATTCTCTGTGAAGAAGATCCGCCTCGACCTAGCGCACGAGTGACGACGCTGAATCACGAAGAGAATTCAACGATCTTCGATCAACGGCGAACCAGTCAGAAACAGCTCTCACTCTCGATGCAGAGAGAGTTAGACTGGATTGTCATGAAGGCACTGGAGAGGGATCGCAACCGTCGTTATGAATCCGCGAGTGCCTTCGCGGCGGACATCCAGCGGTATCTGGATGATGAACCCGTCGAGGCCTTCCCGCCTTCGACCATTTATTTATTCAAAAAGTTTACCCGAAGAAACAAAGCCACTATTACAACAACATGTCTGGTTGCAGCCGCACTCATCATTGGGACATTTGTGAGTGTCGGACAAGCGATTAAAGCGCATGATTCCTTTTTGGAAGCAGACAAGCAGCGAAAATCCGCTGTGCTCGCCGAGAAACAAGCTCAACAGAACGAAGAGTTTTCTCGTCAACTTGTCTATGCAGCCGATGTAAGACTGGCCGCCCAATCCTGGGAGTCTGGCGATATCCGTCGATTCACTGACCTGCTCGACAGACACATGCAGATCACGGAGAAAACGGACCGCCGAGGTTTTGAATGGTGGTACTTGAGGCAATTCGGAGCGGGCAATTTTCACAATATTGCAACAGATACCGGAGGGACTGCTGTCGTCCGCTACTCTCCGGATGGCAAGCACCTCGTTACCGGCCAGTACGATGGAACCATTTCAATCTGGGATGGTCAGAGCTTTGAAAACCTAGCAACGCTACGAGGTCATGAAGGGCTGGTTCGCGGAATCGATTTTGCGCCTGATGGTCGTCAGATGGCATCCATTGGTGACGATGGCGTGATCCGCTTGTGGGACCTTACTGAACGAAAACAAATTCGCAGCTTTCATGCCCACCCTGACCACGGTTTCCGAGTCTTCTATGTCATGAACGGTAAAGTGTTGGCTTCGTGTGGAGAAGACCATTCAGTGCGGCTCTGGAATTCCACGACGGGTGAGTCTCTTGGAGAGCTGAAAGACTATGCGAGAACTGTCGAATTCGCAGCGATGGATCGTTCTCCAGATGGTCGCTTGTGTGCATCCGCAGATCCGCTTGGGAACGTGTACGTGTGGGACACGCAATCTCACAAGCGGCTCTGCATGCTCGATCTAGGTCATCTCGATGGCAACCACTGTGGAGCCAGTTGTCTCAGTTTTTCTCCGAACGGGCAATTCGTGGCGGTCGGTACCAATCGAAATATCATTCGCCTCTGCAATGCTCGAACCGGCAAGCAAATCGCGACCTTTACCGGGCATGAAGACGACATTCAGGCCGTGAGCTTTCATCCGAGTGGGAGCTTGTTGGCATCAAGTGATATGGCGGGAGTCATTCGCACTTGGTCACTCCGTTCATACGTGGACATCGCCGATGACGTTTCAAACATTGCGGAGAAATGGCCTCCTTATTTCCGAGGACATTCTGCCCGCGCCTGGTCGCTTGATTTTTCGCCTGATGGGAACCGACTAGTCTCAGCCAGTAGAGATGGCACTGTACGTTCTTGGAACGAACGATATCAGACAAGGCAAGACATCTTGGGAACGTTTGACGCCAGTTCCATTTCGTTTGCCCACCAGGGAAGGGAACTACTCATCGCCGGAGAGAAGAGCATTCGGATCTGGAATACACAGGCTGATGAATCTCGATCTTTCGGAGAAAACTTCAAGGAAGCTGCAATGTGTGTGGCTGTTTCTCCAGACAAAAAGACCTGTGTGACCGGGCACAAAGAAGGGGGCGTTCGCTTTTGGAACCTTGAGACGGGTCGCCTTGAAAAAATGCTTATTGGACATGAATCGACCGTAGATCATGTCTCATTTTCCCCTGATGGTCGAATTCTCGCCACAGCGAGTTGGGATGGTCGAGCCAAACTCTGGGACACATCTTCAAAAAAGCAAGTTGCCGTGATTGACGTGAGTCCCCATTGTTATGACGTGAAATTTTCACCTGACGGTCAGCTTTTGGCGTGTTCGTCGGAAAACGACGCGATGCTCTATAACGCCATCTCAGGAAATCGTATACATCTATTGCAGGGGCACCAGAACTCGACTGGTTGTGTTACTTTTTCGCCAGACGGCCGACTACTGGTCACGGGCAGCGATGATCGTACGATTCGCATCTGGGACGTGGACACAGGAAAAGTGAAGCACGTGATTTCCGCCCATAGAGATGCAATTAAATCTGTGACATTTTCTCCCGACGGTCGTACGATCGCCAGCGGCGGTGAAAAGGGAACGATTGCGTTTTCACATGTGGAGACCGGCCAGTTTCTGTTTGACTTAAAGGTCGGCAAACAACAGGTCATCTGTTTACAGTTCTCGCCAGACGGCAAGACTCTGGCTGCGACTATTAACGATGAATTCGTCACTCTGCTGTATGCACAGCAAACGGAGACGAAAAAAATAACACAACCAAATCAGATTGCGGACATGACATTCGAGGTAAAGAGACAGGTAAGAGCAATCGATACCATTCGTCAGTAAGGAAGAGGCACAAGAAGCGATTCAGCCCAATCTGAAACAAATGGTGACAATAATTCGTTTGAATAATATTTCATCGTTTAGGATTTTTTCTGAGCAGGTAACGTCGGCGCTCTTCAGGTGGGACATCCCACCTGAAGAGCGCCCGCGGGCTGAGCCTCCCTCCGTTTCAGTTGAACAGATCTGATGATTTCAACAGGTCTACTCAACAGAAATTGGGGGGAGGTCGTTTTTGATTTCGCAGCGTACTCAGAGAATGTTGGCAGCGTCAATAATTCTGTGGTTTCACGATGGAGCACCCTCAAGAAATATCGGAGCAATGAAGTAGAACCGCTGCAACTCCATTTGCATTGATTGTCCGAGAAACTCAATACGTTATTTGGCTCAGCCAAGAACCGACCGTTTTTTGAAAAACATCGTTTCTCGACACGGCTTCATATTCTTGATAGGTTGCCGCGCTCATCTAGTTGCTGTCCAACGTTTTTCGTTGTCGAGGGGATGCTTGGACGCCAGTCAAACGCATTCGTATGATCGAGAAGAAAAAATCCAAAACGAGGAAAAAGAGAAGACTGTGGCGATGGCTGCTGGCAGTCGCCGTAGTTACTACCCTCGTGGTCGGTGTTCAGTACTTGTTGCGACCGGATGATGAAGATCTTATCGTGGACAAGCAGGAATCCTTCAAACCTTTTGAGTCTATTGTAATCGAAGGAGACCAGTTTGAAGACTTCCTGAAAAAACGCACAGCACTTCTGATTAGCGGCAAAAAGGTGAAGACTGCGCGAAAAAAAGGTGAACGTTTATCTCTCACATTTGCCGATCAGGAACCTCCATATTCGTTGAGTTCTGCAACCGCTGTCGACGAGCGAGGTTATTTTCTTACCGCGTCACACTGCGTGTCGAACGAGCCGGTGACCGTAATCGTTGTGGAAGGTGAAGAGGTGCGTTTTGCTGAAGCCCGAATCATCTGGAAGTCCCGTACTACCGATATCGCATTAATTTGCGCGGACGTCAAACCGTCCGCTGTCTTTTCGTTGAGTACGAAAAGACTCAAAAAGGGATCTCCGGTTGTGATCATGGGTGCCACAAAAGGTCCCGCAGCGGGCACATTCAAGCGACAGTACGATGTAACTGAGCATGCCAATGGGCGCGAAGTAACGATCCAGTTGATCCGCCATAACGCTCTTGTGTTGCCGGGCGATAGCGGCGGGCCAGTCGCCACCACCGACGGTCAACTGCTGGGGATTACTGGGCGGGGTAATTATATTTGGGTATGCTGTTTGATGATCAAGAATGGTGTGGCCTACCATTTGGACAAAAAGCAACTCGACCAGTTTTACGAAGCAGATTCTCGAAAGTGAAATGCAGATGCAACAGTCGAGTGTCTTCGTCCGGCTTAAGTAAGAGTAGCGGAGAGATTAGATGCACACACTTTG
>DAOUPA010000489.1 GCA_030626405.1 Planctomicrobium sp. | reverse complement strand
GATGCGGCTCTCAAATCGCTCAGCGATCAGGGAATGAAATCGCTCGTGTGGGATCTTCGAGAAAACCCAGGCGGACTGTTGAACGTCGCCATCGAAGTGGTGGACAGGTTCATTTCAGAAGGAGTGATTGTCTCCACGCGAGGTCGAGCTACTGATCAATCAGCAACCTTCCGTGCTCACCGACCAGGGACTTGGGATATCCCTTTAACCGTTCTTATCGATGGCTCGAGTGCATCGGCTTCGGAGATCGTGGCTGGGGCGATTCAGGATCACAATCGTGGAAAGATTGTAGGTCGTACGTCATACGGTAAATGGAGTGTGCAGACAATTTTCGATGCACGATTCGGAACGAGCATTCGTCTGACGACTGCAAAATTTTTCTCTCCCGACGGAAATAATTGGGCCAAGGTTGGTTTGAAACCTGATATTATTGTCGAGAACGGACCCGAAAGCCGACCGTTGGGTGATGTTGACTTACCAAACGACCCTGACCTTCAGGCTGCCCTACGGGTGCTTACGACTCAGGAATATACCAAACGATAACACATGAATGATGCAGGCGACGCAAGTCCTTCTCCGAATCCGAACTGGTTGAAGGGGAAGGGGCTTGGTCCTCAGATCAAATGGACCATCGGAACTGATGGAGCCCTCACCACTTTGGCGTTTGCACGCGAAAGTGGTGATCTTTTTGTGACGGATGAATCTGGCACGATTTCAAGGATTGATCGTCACGGTCAAATTGACATGCTCAATCATGTTCATGATGCGATCTTTGCGTTGAGTTGGAGTGACGATGGTCGCTTCGGAGCAGCGATTTCCGGAGACGATACGGTTCTTCGTTTCGACCGCGACTTGAAAACGGTTCATACGATCAACCTTTCTGATGTGGGGCTGGCGATTGCCATTTCTCCTTTTGGACATCACATTGCGGTCGCGATGTCGAATGGTCACAACGTTTTCTTTAACGAACGCAAGCGGCGGATTGCTCAGTTTGAAACCATCCGACCACTCGCTTTTCTCAAGTTTTGTCCCAGCGAACCGATTGTTTTCGGAGTTGCTGAACATGGGATGATTTGCTGTCATGATCTGTCTGGTGCAGAAATATGGCAAGAGAAGAACTGGTCCAATGTCGGTGGAATGCAGATTACTGGCGACGGCGATCTCGTCTATCTCGCCAGCTTTGGACATGGTGTCGAAGCCTACGATGGCGACGGGGCATCGATTGGATCTTACATTCTCGACGGCACGGTCAATCGCATCGCCGTCAGCTACGAACCGCAAAGATTGATCGTCGGCACCGTCGAAGGCAAACTCATCTGGCTCGATGCAGACGGCGAACTCCTCTGGTCAACAACCGTCGACGACAAAATCGTCGACCTCGTTTGCGACCCGCTAGGAGAATGGGCCATCGTCGGCTTCCAAAACAAAGGCGTCTACCGCCTCGACTGGGGCGGGATTTAGCTGGACATCACGAATGTGTGTTGAACTAAATGGATGTCGTGAAGGATTCAAATTTCGGTGAATGCGCAAAGTGTGATCTGGTATGAAATACGGAATCATTTTCAGCACTGCTTCTGCCCTCTTTGTTATTCTCGCGCAGAGTCGAGGTGGCTTATTCTTTTTCTTTCTCTGGCCTGCACTCAGTTTCGCCATTGTCGCATCGGGCTACTTCTACTTCGGACCTCGGGTGTATGGCAAATCAAAGCGTGGGATTCTCTCACCTGTGACGATGTTTTTGCTGCTGCCCTATCTCCTTTACTCGTGGTCAGTGTGGTACGGAGTGCGCCTGGTGAAACGTGAATCCGCATACGATCAATTGACTGAGAATGTCTTCATCGGTCGCCGCTTGATGTCACACGAACTTCCTGAACACATTGACCATGTGGTCGACCTGACGTGTGAATTCTCGGAACCCAAGAGATTGCGATCACGTTCTTATCATTCGTTTCAAATTCTCGATGGATTTGTTCCCACCTGCGATCAACTTTGCAAATGGGTTGAAACAACCGCTCGATTATCGGGGGATGTGTACATTCACTGCGCAGAAGGGCATGGTCGCACCGGTTTGTTTGTCGCAGCCCTTCTTCTTTATCGTGGAGATTTTCAGACTGTTGATGACGCGTTACAATTCACCAAGTCGAAACGACCACGCGTTCGACTTGGTCAGCGGCAATTGGCTGTATTAAAATTTGCACAGGCTGAGTTGCCAAGCAATTCTTAGGTCGCTGAACTCTCTTTTCTCATTTCAAAACAGAAACAATTCATGTCTCGCAAATTTTACTGCATCGCACTCGTTCTCATTTCGTTTTACTCGCTCAATTCGTTTGGGCAGCAGGCAAAGAAAGCGAAGAAGCCAGCGCATTTCAAATGGGACAACGTGCTGCCTGCGAATGCTCCGAAGTCGGTGCAGCATGACACGTTTCATAGCAAAGCCAATAAGACTGAGGTCGGCTACTGCTTTCTTCTTCCGCCGGGATATCACAAGAGCGAACAGCGCTATCCCGTTGTCTATTGGTTGCATGGTGGGCGGCCTGGGGGTGAGACCAAGACCGTGAAAATGGCGACGTTCTTTGAGAAAGCGATGAAGGACGGAACGATCCCGCCGCTGATTTACATCTTTCCAAACGGTGGCAAGCTGAGTCATTACGATCATGGCGAATTCAAAGGTGAACAGGCATTTCTGGAACTGATCAAGCATGTCGATTCAACGTACCGAACAATTGCAAATCGCAATGGTCGTGCGGTCGAAGGCTTCTCGCAAGGTGGTCGCGGTGCCGGGCGTTACATGTTTAAACATCCGGAGTTGTTTTGTTCAGCGGCACCTTTGGGTGGAGGTCACCAGCATGAAAAACGCATCAGTGAAAGCAATGGAGCCGAAAGCAAAAACCTGACGATCTCACCACCCTGGAACAATACATGGGATCTCGCGAAACGGTACGCTACAAGGGACGATGCCCCCCGAATGCGAATTCTCATTTCCGTTGGGTCAGGAGATTTCAATCACGAACCGAACAAAGAATGGAGCCAGCATTTGCGGAGTCTCGACATTGAGCACGAGTTCATCATCGTTCCTGACATTCCTCACAGTTCGCAGAAGATGTATGACCAAATCGGTGATCGAATCATGGGATTTCATGTGGAGAGTTTTCGCAAGAGTGGCGCTCTGGGAGAGACGAAGTGACGAACGGCAGTGACGATCTTCTGGATGGTTCGATTGATGAAGTGCGCGACCGGCTCAAAGCGTTCGGCTCGATTACTGATCCAGACATTCTGCAAACCCTCGTTGAAATCACCGGCGACCCGGACAGGGCTGGCGTCGTCCGAGAAGAAGCAGCGATGACGCTCGGTCGGTCAGATTCCGAGAATTGCCGAGAACAACTTCAGTCAATGGTCACGAGTGAAGACCCTGTTATTCGGCAAATGGCGGCAATCGGGTTAGGTGAAGATCGTGCCGATGAAACGATTCTCTGGTTGATTGATTTACTCACCGACACAGTCAATAAAGTGCGTAACCTTGCAGAGAGATCGTTGCTCAAGCGAACTTCACAAATGGCGAAAGTGGGAGTCGCGGGACTCCTCGATTTGTTCACTCATCCGCTACCGCTGACACGTTCACCTGCCGCCCGGCTCATCGGGCAAACTCAGGACGAACGTGGTCTCGCGCCTCTGCTCGTGATGCTTGAGTCCGAGACGTGGCTGGAACGTTTATGGGCGGCGAAAGGTTTGGGGGATCTTGGAATACAGGACGCGGTGCCTGCACTTGTTGAGCACCTCAACAACGACGAAAAGAACCGCGTCCGTGCCGCCGCCGTGGATGCCTTAGGAATTCTTCGACCGGAGAACATCGTCATAATTCTGACCGAATCATCAAAGAACGACGAAGACGAAGGCGTCCGCAAAACTGCTCACGAAGTATTGTTGGCTCTGGAATTCGAAACCTCAGACTCAGACGTTGATCCGTTCGCGGAAGATTAAGCCGAGAGTGAATCGCAAGTTAAAGTAGGGCAGAGTCCTCCTTGCCACCAACGTTGTGAACGCGCTGAACCTGCACTCAAGGCAGGCGCCTGCCCTGCGATTACTCATTTGTCATCATTTCTCGGTCACAATTTTTCTAAAGAATTCCTTGACAGCAATTCACCACAGTTATACAACTGTGGTCACTTACTGTTCTTCAAGGATCACAACAATGCTTGTGCGTGTTGAAAAAGGGTCGTCCGTTCCGATTTCGCGGCAGATTGCGGATCAGATTCGGGCGCAGTGTCTTTCTGGTCGGCTGACGCCGGGGACTCAGATCCCGTCTGTACGGCAGATGGCTCGGGACTTGGCGGTCAACCAAAATACGGTGCTTCGCGTTTACGAGCGTCTGACTGCCGAGAATTTACTTGATGTTCGGCATGGGGAAGGAACGTACGTCTCGTTGAAGATCCCGATTGCTCAGCTCAACGGTCAGCGAAATCAATTCTTCGATGAACTGACTCAACTCGCCCGCCAAGGGCGTATGTTGGGAATTGATGATGCCGGGCTGCACGCTTTGCTTGACGATGCTTTGAAATTGTCTCTGGAGCAAGATCGTTCGCAAGAACAAGACCCTTCTTCTGAATCTTCCGATGGAGAGAGCGCATGACTGAACCTGTAATTGAAATCAAAAATGTGCAGAAGCATTTTCGTGAGAAGTCTGTCCTTGATGGTCTGGATATGACTGTCGAGAAGGGGCAAACGTTCGCGTTTCTCGGACGAAATGGTGCCGGAAAGACAACGACCATTAAAATGCTGATGGGGCTTTTGAAACCGGACGGCGGATCGATGTCAGTCCTTGGAGTTGATCCGCTGGTCGATCCGACTCAAGTCCGGCGTTCAGTTGGTTATCTCGCAGAAGATCAGGCCATGTTTGGCTGGATGAAAGTCGAGCAACTGATCCGTTTCATCGCCCCGTTCTATCCGACCTGGGATCATGAACTGGCGCAGCAATACGTGAATCAATTCG
>DAOUPA010000717.1 GCA_030626405.1 Planctomicrobium sp. | reverse complement strand
GGCGACACCGCAGACTTCCAGCAGAGTCGGGGCGACGTCGATGTTGGCGACGATGGCGTCGCAAATTGCATCTGGAGAAATCATGTTCGGGCAGTATGCGAGCAGTGGAATCCGCATGGATTCTTCGTAGGCACAGCGTTTATCAATCAAACCATGCTCACCCCAGAAATGTCCTCCATCGCTGGTGAACAGGATGAGTGTGTTCTGGTCCAATCCACGTTTACGAAGCGACTGCATGACGAGTCCGACGCTGTCGTCGATGGAGAGGATCATCTCGCAATAGTGCTTGTACATCTCCTCAATCGTTTGCCCGGAGCGTCCGTGGTAGGGGAATTCAACGCCGTGCCAGGTGTTGCGTTGATCGTGCAACCACATCGGCTTGCCGAATCGGTTTTCCTTCGTGTCTGCCATTGTTTTCGGAGGCGACCACTTCGCATCTTTGTAGCGATCCCGATGACGCGGAGCCGGGTCGTACAAACCGTGAACTCCTTTGTGTGAAAGATACAGCAGGAAAGGCTTCTCTTTGGATTGCTCATCCAGCCAGTTGGTTGCGTAATCGGTGAGTTCATCAGTCATGTATTTCTGACGCGGCGCGAGTTTGCCGTTGATGTTCATTGTCTGCTTGCCTGGGGCGTAGGTTCCCTGACCGCGGAAGCTGACCCAATGATCGAAGCCAGGACGCGGAGCATCGCTCGTTCCGCCCATATGCCATTTGCCGATGAATGCGGTTTCGTAGTTTGCTTCTTGAAGAAGCTGAGGAAAGGTGATCGTCCCTTGGCGCATGAGATCGTTGTTGTCCACAACTTTGTGATTGTGCATGTACTGCCCGGTCAAAAACGATGCTCTCGCCGGCGAGCAAAGAGATGTGGTGACAAACGCATTCGTGAACTGTATTCCTCCGGCAGCCATTGCATCCAGATATGGTGTTTCGATAAACGGATGCTTCATGAATCCGAACGTGTCGTAACGCAAGTCGTCAATCAGAATGACGATCACATTCGGACGAGAAACGTTGGTTGCGGATTTTTCTGCGGCGCTGAGGAGCGTCGTGAAAGAGAATGTCGGAACGATGGTGAGGACCAGTTTCAGTAGGTTTTTCATTTGAATTGATTTTTTAATCACGAGAGTTAATGAAGAATGCTCAGATGAAAAAGTTAGCCGCTCACTTGAAGTGAGCGGCTAAACGATTCGTGTTGAAAAGAGTTTGATCAGCCAAGATTCATTGTGACGGTTTTCAGCTCGGTGTAATTTGCGAGAGCTGCTTCTCCGAGTTCGCGACCGGTACCGGACATTTTGAAGCCGCCGAACGGAGCGGCGGCGTCGAAGACGTCGTAGCAGTTAATCCAGACGGTGCCTGCCCGGACAGCTGCGGCGATGCGGTGTGCCTTGGCGACGTCTTTCGTCCAGACGGCAGCGGCAAGACCATAGAACGTTTTGTTCGCGCGTTCAATCACTTCATCGATATCACGGAAAGGAAGAACACTGAGGACCGGACCGAAGATTTCGTCGGTCGCGATATCCATGTCGTCGCTGACATGATCGAAGACTGTTGGTTGCACAAAGAATCCTTGATTCCCTTCGCGCTCACCACCGGTAACACACTTTGCACCGGCGCTCTTGCCGCGTTCGATATAGTCCATGATTTTGTTGAACTGGTCGGCGTCGATCTGTGGACCTTGTGTCGTTGCGGGATCGAACGGGTTGCCGAGTTTTCGTTCTTGAGCGCGGGAAACGAGTCGCTCGACGAATTGTTCGTGGATCGATTCTTCAACAAAGAGTCGGCTGCCAGCACAGCAGCATTGACCTTGATTGAAGAACAATCCAAATTCGGCACCTGCGATGGCTGCATCAATATCGCAATCGGCGAAGACGATGTTCGGTGACTTGCCGCCTAGCTCGAACGTTGTGCGTTTGAGCGTTTGGGCGGCGTCCGCCATGATTCGTTGCGCGGTTTCTGTCGAACCGGTGAAGGCGATTTTGTCGACATCAGGATGCTTGACGATGGCGGCGCCTGTTTCTCCGTAGCCGGTGACGATGTTGATCACGCCCGGTGGAAACCCGGCTTCGAGGGCAAGTTCTGCCATGCGAAGACACGACAGCGGCGTCTGCTCGGCAGGCTTCATAACAATTGTACAACCAGCGGCGAGAGCAGGCGCCCACTTCCAGGCAAGCATCAACGCCGGGAAATTCCAGGGAATAATTTGCCCGCAAACGCCGAGTGGTTCGCGGCGCGTGTAGCAGAAGAAGTTGCCACGAATCGGGATCGTGTCACCAGTGATCTTATCAGCCCAGCCAGCATAGTAGCGGAAGCAGTCGAGTACGAGTGGAATATCAGCGGCTCGAGCATCTGCAATCGGTTTTCCATTATCGAGCGTTTCGAGTGCTGCCAGTTCTTCGGCGTTGTCTTCAATCAAGTCGGCGAGTTTGTTCAAAAGTCTCCCGCGGTCGCGGGCGTCCATCTTCGGCCAGGGGCCTTCTTCGAATGCCTTACGAGCCGCTTTGACAGCGAGGTCAACATCTTCTGCATTTGCTTTTGCAACGTCGGCGATTTTCTCTTCTGTCGCCGGATGAATTGTGGGAAAGGTCTCACCGCTCACGGAATCGCACCACCGACCACCGATCAG
>DAOUPA010000634.1 GCA_030626405.1 Planctomicrobium sp. | reverse complement strand
CCGACATGTCGGTAGGCAGAGCCTGTACTGGTTAACGGTGCTGGTGCACGGCGGAAGTCAGCCCTCACTTCGCGTCTGATGCGTTTGGATCTGGAAGAGGTGGTTTGAGTCGCGGGGTTTTGGTGCCAATTGGCGTCATGGCGCACAAAAAAACAATTCGGGCATCATGCCTGAATTAAAACGGTCTACCCAGTGCACAATAAAATGGTACACACGCGACCATTTTCGCAGGGAGAACTTATCAACTTCAGCGAGTGTCGACGATCGTCAGAACTGGCGATCTGATTGGCTGCCATGGCAACCAAACTAACGCGGGCCAGGGTCGTCACGTTCGCCAAGGGTCCGGTTTGCTTGATTCCGGGCATGGTACATGAACCAAGCTGCCATGCTTGAAAAGCCTTCTTTCAGAGAAGCCTCACGAAAGCGTTCTCGCTCCTCGCTGTCACGAGTGTAAAGAGTGACGGTGGCTCTTTTTTTCGGTGGTTTTTCCTTCTCGGTCATGGTGTAGATGTAATTGACTGGTAATTCACCATCAAACCCACTTTACACCTGTTGTTAGTTGACACTTCATGTAACGGTATTGTAGCGTTTCTTGAACATCACTGTGCTGGTCGAATGAGGGCTGGCCGAAAAAGTAAAGATTCAACCGGGTAAAACCGGGACCAACCGCATGGTGAAGGCTCATTCCTTTCATTGTGCGGTTTTTTCGTGGAGTCGTGACAATGGAGACACTTCACTCACCAATAAGCCGTGACAGGCTTTCACACGAACGCTCCCAGGCAGCGGAATCGATAGCCGCACTCGCTGGTAAATGTGCCGACTTGGCATCACAGGTTGCCGAAGAGAACCGGCTTGACCGTCTCGCCGTAATCACGGAATGGTGTGTTGAGCAAGCTGAGAGACTGGTGTCTGATCGATTTGGAGATGGGCAGGAGCCGGACTACCTCGCAGACGTGGTATCGGCGGTTTGGGAGCTTCCAACTGAACTCGATGGAAAGTATCCACCACAATTTGTGATGCGTATCGCGCGCCGTTCCGTTCGCAACGGTCATCATTTCGAGTCGTTCACAGAATCGGTCGACCATCCGAAACACAGCCTTGAAAGAGTGGACGTTTCAACCCTCAGTGATTTGACACATTCCCAGTATGACTCTGCTGTGATCGTTGCTTTTCGTATGGACTTTGAAAGCTGGCGCAATTCACTGCCGCCACTCAGGTGGGGCGTTGCCCTGTCACTTGCTGACGATCAATCGATTGCCGGGACGCTCACCGAGTCGGATTGTTCGAAACGGTACGCAAGAGACATCAAAGGCGAACTCAGAAAACTATGGGAGCATTTCCCCGAGGGCCGGTACTTCGAAAGAAAGAAGAGCGCAGCCACGCACAAACAGTGTGCGCATGGTCACGGATTCAGAGTGTTTTCATAAGTCTCTTCTAAATTTCGATTTTGTTGTTCCGAAAAACCCCGAAATTTCACTGTTAATAATAGAGGCTTTTCTTCATGTCTGTTTCTTCAACAACGAGAACGTCACCTGCTGTCGGCTACATTCGAATGTCCACCAACGACCAAGAGAACTCTCCTGGACGACAGAAGGCTGAAATTGAAAAGTTCGCGAAAACTCAGGGGTATCGAATCACAAAATGGTATGAAGATCACGGAATTACGGGAACAGAATCAGTCAATCGAAAAGAGTTTCAGCTTCTGTTGGGCGATGCCAAATCTGGAAAAATCAGGGCGGTTATTCTTTCTGAAATTTCGCGTGGTTCTCGTGAGGAGCCGTTGGAGGCGATGCTTCACTGGCGGTTGCTAAGCCAAGCTGGCGTGAAGTTGCTCTCTGTCCAAAAGGGTGGAGAATACAAATTTGATGACATCGGTGGTCTGATCACCTTGATGGTCGACCAGTTTGGAGCGCATGACGAGGCAGTCAAGTTCTCGAAACGGTCATCCAGTGGAAAAAGAGAACTTCTAAAACGGGGGGAGTATTGTTTTAACAACGCCTTCGGTTTTGATAGGGAGATTATTGACCCCAAAGGTGAAATCGTCCGCCGTGTTTCGGCATACGAGAAATTCCAAAAGCCTTCTGGGTGGAAGACGAAACGAGTCGTCACATCAGACCGGCCGGTTGTGGATGCGATTAAGTGGGCATTCGAATCGGTCGCATCAGGAGAGTCGGGAATTGCTGGAGTGGTCAGTGAATTTGACAGGCTGCAAATACGGACACTGAACGGGGCTATGTGGTCGAGGACATCTGTAAAAAACATTCTCACTAACCACACGATGACTGGACGACTACTTGTTGGAAAAACCGCCAGGAATGGTGTTTCTCACTCAAAGTTTTCGAGGGTCGTTCCCAATGGTGAAGTGATGGAAGTGAGCCACGAAGCTATTGTTTCCGAGGATCTCTTCAATAGGGTCCAAAAAGCACTCGCATCAAAAATTACACATCGCAGTGATGCTCGAAGTTACCTTCTCTCAGGTGTGATTTATTGCGGTGAATGTAATGAAGTCATGTATGGATCACTTGGCAGGGGAAACCATCGGTATCACTGCATGAAGGCACCCACAAGATCTCAAGATTGTTCGCGCCCATCACTTGGTGCGATTGCCCTGGAATCTTCGATCATTGCGATCATCAAGGATTACATCCTTACAGACGAGGGGCTGAAGACGATCAGTCAGAGGGTTCCAACCTCTGGGGTAACGGACCCTACTGAAGTGGCAATTTCTAAATTAAACGATCAGATCGAAAGAGGTGTAGAAAATCTAGCGCTTGCCTCAAGCGAGGACGACTTCCGCGGGATGTCGTTACTCCTTTCTGGGTGGAGAAGTGAAAGAGATAAGCTTGTCAAAAAAACAATCTCCTCAACGCCAGAGCCCTCAATGGTCAATAAAAAAGACCTTCGCTTAATCCGGGAAAATATAGACAAAGGTGACCCTGCTCTCCTAAAAATGATCGTTCAGGACTGCATAGAAAGGGTTACGATCTGGAGAAAACCGATAGGTGATTCTTACGATTTTTGCGGAGAGGTTGCCTTAAGGGAAGAGGTGTATTCAGGTCAGCCAATTCCACTCAGTGACGAACAGATCGTGCCCCAGCCAAGTTGGAAGAAGTTGAGAAGACTCCTGCAAAGTGAAGATCGATGGTTTTGCTCTGATGAGATCAAATCCCTCATTGGAATGTCTACTGATGAAATGTTTCGAGCTGGACGATATGCGGTGGAGTACGGAGTGTGCGAAAAAGAGAAGAGAGGGCATTTCACGTACTATCGCCTGAATCGTTTTTGTGTAGAAGATGACTGAATGCAGGTGCGTTCAGCCTGATGTTCAAAGCTGTCCTGGCACCATTCAAAATCATCATCAGTCTGGCGAAGTTTGCTGCAAAGGCGATGTTTGCCTTCGGCAAGCCGGTGTTCGCGCTGGCAAAGATGTTCTTCAAACTCAAAATCGCCATGATGTCGATTGGCCTGCAATTCAAGATCATGGGGAAACTGCTGGCGATGATGTCGCCTCGAGTGAAGTTGCTCGTCGGTGGCCTGGTGGCCCTAGGCATT
>DAOUPA010000771.1 GCA_030626405.1 Planctomicrobium sp. | reverse complement strand
CAGGCTTTGACCTGCAGTAACACTTCATTCGGGCCGGGGGTTGGAATGTCGTATTCCCTTATCTCGATCCGGGGATTTCTCCACACCTGGCTGCCTAAATATGTTTGGCGGCCTTCAATATCTTTTGGACCTAGTTTGAAACCGGGCTTAGGGTCCCAATCCGCAACCAGAGTCACACCTTGCATTTTTCCCTTCATCGTATTTACTCCTTTATTAGATTGGTTATGTTAGTTGCATGTTGCACATTGTGCGAAGCTTGTGCACCGTGGTCTGGATGTAGGAGCCCGACTTAGACCACTCCATAGGAGCGGGAACGTCATCCTCGGCCGGGATCGCGTCGATCTGCTCATCGCGGGACTTCCATACCTCCTTCTTCAGACGACCAATAGTGTTGTTCTCGAAATCGAGGTCCTGCTGGTCGGTTGGGAAAGACCCTTCGGGTGCCGCATTCTGTCATAAACTTCCTCCTTGTTTTCATATTCTGCTGTAAAACCTGCCTTCCCAACTTGGGGAGCGGCAACCATAACAACCTCGATCCCTAATCATTACTTCTTTTGTAGGTGCATTCAGTTCTTCGAAGCCCTATCGATTCTCGCACAACCAGTTAGCTCTTTCCCACGATAATTGGAGAAACTGGCTAGCCCTCAAATCGACGTGATTTCGTTAAGCTTGACCGGGCGGTTCTCACGGTATGATTTCCAGGCTGCTAGCCCCATGACCACAGGGATGCGGCCATCCAAGCCAGTTACCGAGGGTGTCTTGTCCTCCCTCACGCTGTCGATGAACTCCTGCATCTCCGCCACATAAGACTCCGTGTAGCGTTCAATGAAGAAATGGAGCGGTTTGGAGGCATGGACCCCATCAGCGTCGCTGAGCACCGCCAGGTCAGGGGTTTGGTTGGAAACCACGATGCCTCCGCCTGATCCGAAGACCTCCATACGTTGATCGTAGCCATAAATTGCCTTGCGGCTGTTGTCGATGACCCCAATAGCTCCGTTTGCATAGCGCAGAACGATGACTGCCGTATCGATGTCACCCGCCTCGCCAATTGATGGATCAACCATCACGCCTCCGGTTGCATAGACCTCGTCCACTTCGCTGCCGATCAAGTAACGCGCCATGTCGAAATCATGGATGGTCATGTCCAGAAAAATACCACCGGAGATCTTGATGTAATCAATCGGAGGCGGCTCGGGATCGCGACTGGTGATACGCACAAGGTGGGGGGTGCCGATTTCACCGGCGGAAACCGCATCACGGACTCGCTTGAAGCTTGGATCAAAGCGTCGATTAAAGCCGATCTGGAGTTTCACGCCGGCTTTTTCGACTGCCTCCAGGGCGCGGTCAATCTTCTGCAGGTCGTGATCGATCGGCTTTTCGCAGAAGATGTGCTTCCCGGCTTCAGCCGCTTCTTCAATGAACTGAGCATGTGTGTCGGTGCTCGAGCAGATAAGCACAGCCTCAATTTCCGAGTTCTTCAAGATTTCGTGGTGGTCCTTATTAAACGAGGGGATTCTGAAATCGGCAGCGCACTTCTGAGCCGCTTCCTCGAACACGTCAGCCACGGCTAGAATATTTGCATCTGGGATGCAGTTGGCGATCGTCTCGGTGTGTACCCGCCCGATTCTACCGGCACCGATGAGACCGATTTGGATAGCTTTTGCCACTTGCAACTCCTTCCTCCAATGCCGCGAATAAAAAAGCGAGATTTCGGTCTTGAGCTGAGCGGCCGGGGCATGCCCCACAGCTATCTT
>DAOUPA010000563.1 GCA_030626405.1 Planctomicrobium sp. | reverse complement strand
CTTAAGAAGTCATCGAATCCATAACAAATCGCAGATGCGATCTGAATGCCAGGCGTCCCATTTTCCAAGAGCACCTTTGCTTTCGTGCGAATTGCTTCAATCTGAGATTTACGCCGCGAGATGATATCGCTGAACTGATTCGATTGTTCGGTCGTAGACATAGGAGGTCGAACTTGGTTTTGAACGAGACAACGAGAGCCTTGAATCGTTAGGGAGTACGACAACATTGTCCACAGTTTGTCGGCCAGCTTCTAGAGTGATGCCTGAAACAGTTGCCGAATTCAAGAAGATACTCCGTTATTAACATCCATTGATGTCAAGTGACGGTGTTTTACTTAGCAACCTTTCGCTGCCATTCGTTCAGCAGTTCAATCAACTGATCGATTTGATCTGGTGTGTTGTACATATGGCAGGAAACGCGAACGTGCCAGCGTTGATGCCATTCGACAACCGGCATTTCAATGCGATGCTCCGTCGCCAGCCATGTTTGCAGCGGATGTGGTTCGCCTGGACGAAGGTTCGGCGCTTCACTTGGCTCGAACGGTACTGTCACCATCGACCCGTACCAGTCAGTTGAATCTTCACTCAGCGGTTCACGATCAGTCAGTTCGAGCAACCGTGTTCTGGCATATTGAGCCAGGGCGTGCGTTTGTTCGCGGAACCGTTTCAAGCCGATTGTTTTCATGAAATCAATGGCTGACGGCACGGCAGCGTACACAGACGGGTCGAAAGTTCCAGGCCAGTGGAATTCATCGGTCCAGTGAGGTGCATCGCCTTGCAGGCTTCTCCCCCAACTGACAATGTTTGGTAGCAAGCCTTGTTTGTACCTTGAGCGAACATAAAGGAAGCCAGACCCGAACGGCGCGCAGAGCCATTTGTGTGTACTCGCGCAGTAGTAGTCACAATCGATGGAACGCAAGTTGACATCAATCTGCGCCGGAGCGTGCGGCCCATCGATGACGACTAGGATTCCAAGTTTCCGGGCACGACTGCAAATTTCCTTGACAGGTAAAATTACCGCTGTTGGTGAAGTGATATGGCTGACGACCAGCACGCGTGTTCGCTCTGTCGCGGCAGAGAAGATCGACTCGATCACCCCTTCTTGCGACGTCAACGGTTGCGGCAGTCTTGCATAAACCGCCTTGGCTCCGGCGTCCTTGCAGGCCTGACCCCAAATCCGGACAACCGCTCCGTATTCATGATCCGTCAGCAAGACCTCATCACCCAGCCGCAACTCAATGTTCTTCGCGACGACATTCATCGCGACCGTCGCGTTGGGCACAAAGGCAACATTGCCGCGATCACAATTCAGGAACGCCGCCAATGACCGAGCCGCTTCCGCCATTAAGACCGGAGTACGCCGAATCAAAAACTCCATCGGCTGCGACTCAAGCTCCGCCTGATACTCAATCCGCTTCTCCTGAACCGCCAAAGGAGACGGCCCAAACGACCCATGATTCAAGTAAGTACACCCTTCAGCAATCCGCCAGTGGTGCGCGTATTCGGTCCAGTTGAAGTCGTTGTGTATTGGCATAGGTGACTACTGTTGCTTCAACTCTTGGTTTTGGGGTTGAAGAAGTTGGTGGGAGCGACAACGGAGCGGTATTCCAGACTCAAAACCCCAAATTTAAGGCCTGGCAAGGCACTACTTCGCAATACTCCATCTCAAATACGCCTCAATCAAATCATCAATATCGCCATCGAGGATTTCGAAGGGGTTGTTGAGTTTGAGTTCGGTTCGGTCGTCTTTGACGTATTGTTGCGGTTGCAGGACATAATGCCGAATTGTTTGACCGCCGAAGCCGATTTTGGATTTCTCTCCACGTCGCGCCGCTGCCGCGGCGCTCTTCTTTTCCTGTTCGATCTGGAACAGTTTCGCTTGCAGCATTTTTCTGGCAGACGCTCGATTCTTGTGTTGGCTGCGTTCACTTTGACATTGTGAAACGACGTTCGATGGAAGGTACGTCAGCCGGACTGCCGAGTCCGTTTTGTTCACATGCTGTCCACCGGCACCACCTGCTCGGTAGGTGTCTTCGCGGACGTCTTTGTCCCAGTCGATGTCAATCACTTCAACTTCACCGAAATCCGGAATGACATCGACAGCAGCAAACGATGTGTGCCGCCGACCTGCCGAATCGAACGGACTAATCCGGACCAGGCGATGGTTCCCGGTTTCGCCTTTCAGGTATCCGAAAGCGTAGTCCCCTTTGACATGCAAAGTCACATTTCGCAGACCAGCTTCTTCGCCTTCGGAAATGTCGATCACGTCCGCTTTGTAGCCGGAACTGCGTTCGAACCAGCGGAGATACATCCGCATCAGCATCTCGCAGAAGTCGGCAGAGTCCGTGCCACCTTCCCCTGCCTGAATCGTGACGTAGGCGTTGCCGGCATCTTCAGGGTTCTTCATGCTTGCCTGAAGTTCGACCGCTGCCAGCTTCTTTTGTAAATCCTCGACTGTCGTGACGAGTTCCTGTTCGGAGGCACCGCCCTCTTCTTCCATCTCTGCAAATTCGAAGAGAACCTCGATGTCCCCAGACCCAGAGACAAGCTCGCCGACCGGCTTGATGACGGCGTTCAGCCGCTGCATTTCGCCGATGAGTTCCTGTGCCTTCTCCTGGTTGTCCCAGAAATTCGGCGCCGCCATGAGTTCGTCAATCTCTGCGACACGCTCAATTTTCAGGTCGTAGTCAAAGAGAGTCCTTAAGCTGAACTATGCGCTCCATCAACACATTTGCATTGTCCCGAAAGTCACTTTCCATCACTCACTCGCCTGTTCTTTCTTAATGATTATTCGAAATCGTTCAATCTGCGGATCGGAATCTTATCCGCTTTGATGAAGACTGACCAGCATCTCTTTTAGATGAGCCTTGGTCGTCTGATAAGGTTCGTTAGAATATGAAATATCAGAAGTGAACGGCTGACTCCATTCACTCTGTTTGACTCAACTCTTCGAGAACGTTCTTGATGAACGCAATCTCTTCTGCCGCGGCTGCTTCTGGTTCTCGTAAGATGTTCCAGTAGTCGGCTGGCATCCCTTTGAATGGATTGACGTACTCGAATGTGAGTGGACCATCGAAGCCTCCTTCGACTGCCAGTTTCAGAAAGGCTTGCCAATCGACATCGCCAGCTTGCAGGGATGTCCATTCGTAGCTGAAGTCGCCGCGCGGCAGATACGCGAACGTCGGGTCGTGATGCCGCTTCACGTTCTTGAGATGCAGGAATTCGACCGAACCTGCCAGTTCCTGTAACTCGTCGAGTTCGTTCAGTCCCTGAAAATAAGCGTTCGTGCCATCGTACGCGATCCCGATTCGGCAACTGCCGCGGACTTCGTTCTGCATCGCCAGAAGTTCATCCGCACACGAGGTCGTTGTGTTTTCGTTGTTCTCAATCAAGATGCCGACATCCAAATCGGCAGCGAACTGACCGACCTCGCGCAATCCAGCAACCGTTCTTGCAAAGGCTTCTTCTTCCGTGAACGGATCGTCACTGTAGCTCTCTGTTGTGTTGTTAATTGCTCGAACCCACTCGATTCCCAGGTCCGCTGCCAGTTGCACGAACTCTTTGAACAGTTCGCGATTGTCATCGCCGAGTTGTCCTTCCAGATTGACCGGACTTGGCACGTAGAGACAAATAATAGGCACGCCAATCTCTTCGCAGTGAGCACGAATCTGCTGCCGAGCGGTCGGGCGGATCTGCCGAGGCCCGAGCATGTCGTACCCGAATGCAGTCAACTGTTTTTTCGGACCGCCAGGAATATCAATCGTCATTCCACGCGCGTCGACACTGTCCCAGCCAAACTCTTTGGCCCATTCCAGAACCTGAAAAATCCCAAACGGATGTTTCCAACCAATCGAACCATAAAGTGCAGTCTGCATCGTCTCTCCTCAATCCTCGTCCCGGCGGCAATTTTCTTTGATGTGCAACCGTACCAGCAACAGGTAAACGGCGAAAGGGAACGCATTCCAACGAAACTTCTTGATCGGACGTATCAAACAGAGGATACTGGAAACAGGTCTTTCAACTCAGCAACTCTTGCGGCCAAGTTTCAATGTACAACTTCCCACCACATCCTTCGACACTTTGGGCGAATGTGATTGGTGTGCTCGTTGTGTGTGTCGGGACCGGGGTGATGTTCTGGATGCTCAGGGTGAAACGCAAACTTCACGTCTGG
>DAOUPA010000440.1 GCA_030626405.1 Planctomicrobium sp. | reverse complement strand
GACTCTTTCGTTGGGGGATGCGGAATCAAACCATCATTGGAATGTGGGGATTGATCGCTTTGTTGACGGTTTACATTCTCATACCGAAACAAGATGACTTAGTAGCGGGACGGGATTCTGCCACCTCCAATGGAGAGTCAAAACTTCCCGGCAACGGGCTAGGGGTGGGAGGTGGTCAAAATCCCGAAAGCGATGTGAACATTGAAGGAGAAGCGGGCCCCCCAATTGTCAACCCGCCACCGCCAGCTCCCAGTTTCGACGCCGAAATCACGATAAGCTTCTACCTGGATGAGAAAACGCCTTTTAATTACGGTGAAATTGAACTGAGTTTTGGACCAGAGAAACTCCCGATCATCTCCAGTACGAAGGACGTCTGGATTATTGAAGAGTCCGGGCGAATTTTGTATCCCGCGGTAAAACTGGAAACGAATGATCAAGGTCAAACCAGCAAAGCATCTATCCATTTTCTCTTTCAGGGAGATGCGAAACTTGACTTAACAGTCTTTGCGGCAGGGGAACATGAGATTCCTTTCTCGCCAACTCGAAATGAGAACTTAGACGAGGAGAGACTGAAAGCCAAATGGTGGGAAACTTACACAGCGGATGACGCTGCCAGACAAAAGATGGACGAATTCACTGGTCACGATATGCTCAAGAGGTATCTACAGCATATGCTCGCCCGTCGTTTGAAGTTGAAATTGCCTCCCAACCTGGCGGCTCCGCAATCGAAAAAATTGACTGATGCGGTCAGTCATTTTTTTCATTCGATGCTGGGCACCAGCGCCATGCGAGTGGCTCTTCAAAAGGCAACCTTGCTGGATGTCTCTGCGGAACCTGAATCTGCCGATCAACCACTACCCGAACCGGTGATTCCACCTGTTGTTGAAGTTCCCGAGTTCACTCCTCAAAGTGTAGAAAAACTCGCAGAATATGTTCCCGAAGAGTGCTTCTATGTCCGGTTTGAAACATTTGAGAACTGGAAGTGGTTTTTTGACTCACTCGGTGAATGGGGGGGCAATCTCGACCAATTAATTGCCCAGCGAGGAATTGATTTTGGCTACCGTAATAAGCTGGAAAAGCAACTCGCGCTCGATCAAGACACTGGTCGCCGCCTTTTTATAGAAGGCGCAGTGAAAGAAGCCGCACTGATCGGCGAGGATACGTTTTACGCCGAAGGAGCGGCGTTTGGCGTCATTTTTCGAGCTGGAAACACCAATAAAGTTGAAGAGATCTTAAACGCGAACACTCAAAGATTCTTGCGAAATTTTGAGGACGAGCAGGTCAAAAATGAGCCGTATGAGCAGTATGAGATTCGTGGTCGAAAGGTTTCCAAGCTTTTCACTCCAAATAACTCCATTCGATCATTTCACGCTACTCACGAAAACATTCATTTGCTGACGACCTCCCGACACATTGTTGACCGGTTTTACGAAGTGATTGACACCAAGCAGAAAAGCCTCGCAGCTTTGCAAGAATTTCAGTACATGCGATCACAGTTTCCACTCGCTCGCCAAGATGATGGGCTGATCTATCTTTCCGCTCCATTTTTCATGCGAATGATCAGCCCGCATTACCGAATCGAAATGACGCGCCGCGCACGTGCGCTCTCTGATTTGGAACTCGTGCAGATGGCCAAATGGGCTGCCATCGCTGAAAACTATTTGAATATTGATGTCCCCATGCTGGTCGAGAATCAGTTTCTGACTGAGAGCATTCTGAAACGTGCTGATGGATCGTTCCCAACGCTTGAATTTGGAAAGCCGCATGACACCTTCAGAGGAGCCGCTGGAACCTTTTTGCCGATTCCTGATGTTCAAATTAATAAGGTCACTCAAAATGAAATCGATGCCTACAGTCAGTTCACCAAAATGTATCGGTCACATTGGAATCAAGTGACTCCAATTACAGTTGCATTGAATCGCCACGATGGCTATCGGCCGGATACTGAGGTGATTGCAGGAGAAGTTCGAGTGTTGTCCGTGCAAAATGATCCGTTTGCAGAACTCGTCTCCAGTCGTTTCTCTTCGACTCACATTGGTCCCCAAATCACTACTGATTGCGCCATGCAAATCTCGGCGGCAATTGTTGACCACATCGACTCGCAAATCGTTCTGGGGTTTGGATTTCAACCTGAAGAGCAAGAGCTCTCGCTCCCTCTGCGTAATGGAGTCCCAGAGTTCTCTGACGATTTTGTAAATCCTCTTCTCCAGCAGGGCTTTCTGGCTCATGTCAATTCCACGTGGGGTCGCTTACCATTTAGCTTTATCCTCGCACGAGCTAAAAGTTTTCTAAACAATAAAAAGGTGAACAGTCATCGGCTCGATGAAACGTACATTCATTCGCTTTCCACATCCGTGAAGCAATCTCAAATTGAAAGTACTCAACTCGTCTACCGAGATCGACCAGCATCGATTCGTGTGTCAGTTCAGGATCTCAGCAACAGCAGATATCATGAGTTGGCGAAAACATTCTTCTACTGGCAGACACGGCAGCTTTCGGAATCGAATATAGAATTTCTTCATGGTCTAATGCAGCAGTTTCATTTGGAGCCTGAAAAAGCAGAAGCTCACGCCACGGATTTATTAAGAGGAGAATTGACATTTCCTCTCCAGCGGAAGTTCGATCATCATGGCGTAGAATTTTCACCACATTTATGGAAACACTCACACCTTCCTTCACTTGCAGATACGAGCGAAATCCTGCAGGCTCCGGAAGAATTCCACTCTCCATTTCTTGACTGGTTTCGCGGCATCAATATCGACACAGCTGTGTCTGAGAACAACTTGATTGTCCACTTTGAACTAATAACCATGTCAGGTGACGCAAATGTCAAACAACGTATCGAAAAACGAGAACAACAGGCGAAGAAAAAACTGACGGCACTCCGAGCTGACACAGTCAAATTGCATTACCTGGACAGACTGAAAATGCTTCAACAGTGGATGGACGAATATTCTGCGACTCAAACCTTTGAAGATTTTCAAAACTCAGACGACGAACTCTGGAACGAGTACGAAACTGACGCTCAATTACTTTTTCATTTCTTGAAGCAAGACAAGCAAATTGAGGAGTTGGAAGCGGCTCAAAAATACTTGAAGTATTCTTCCGTAGCTGTGGAAAGTGAAGTCCTTCTTCAGAACTTCGTTCACCAGCAAAAAATTGCTAAAATTCGTAAACGCCGGGAACAAAATCCAGGCGAATCAACTTCAAACTTCGGTACGTTTGTAATTGAGGTTATCAAAGCATTTCTGTCTCCTTGACTTATTGGCGATTGATGCCTTCTTATCCCCACATTTATTATCACTTATTTCAGCAACAGTTCTGAGGCGAAAGGAGCGTACTGTGAGCGAGTCAGAATCACTAACAGTTTTACTCAATTGCCTCAAAGAAAATGAGCTTTCTGAGAAGTTCAATCGGATATGGGAAGAGTGCTATCCACGCTTAGTCTTACTAGCTCGCAAGCGTCTCGAAGGCGTCCCGCAAGGTATGGCTGATCCAGAAGACGTCGCAGCGAGCGCGCTGAAAAGTTTCTATCGCGCGTATCAGGCTGGTCATATCCCCAATTTGAAAGATCGTGACGATTTGTGGCGCGTGCTGTTCAAAATGACTTCCTGGAAGGCAATAGATTTACGCCGCTATGAAGATCGCCGCCCGGTCAATGGTCTCTCTGCATTTCAATTTTCGGACAATGAGCGTGCAGGCATCCATGAATTGCCGGCGGATCAGAGTGAGGAAGAAGTTGCCGCAAATCTTGCTCATGAATTGGAAGACAAACTCGGCCTGCTCAGTGACGACTTATGTCAAATTGCAGTCGCAAAATTAGAAGGATACTCCAACGCAGAAATCGCCCAACAACATGATATCGCCTTGCGAACGGTCGAACGCCGCCTTAACCTCATCCGCAAAAAATGGCTGGCGACTATGGAGAATGAGGCAAGAAGCAGGTAAGAGTTCCTGGACTCAGTTGTATTCGTCGCCATAGTCGCCGCCGCCATCAACAATTTGCTCGGCGATGGCGGTTTGTGTTCCCATGGCATCGATGGTGATGATCGCTCCGTTGGTGTCCACAAGCCTTAGAACCTCGGGGATTGCAGTGGTCTCATTGGACTTCTCTTCTGTCGAAACTTGAGCAAGCGTCAGGCCGACGTAGGTTAACCACACACTGACCAAGTGCGAAGCTTCGAGTCCTTTTTTCTTGTCGTGGCTGCGGCGAATTCTACTACCGCGTCCACAACTTCTTCCTCCCTGATCGGTCGGCGTGCAGACTTGCTTTCCATCAATCCGCTTTGACATTGTGAGTCCTCCTTGAAAATGAAACATTCAAAGAAAACTCTTTGACGATCAATCACCCAGAGCGCAAGGCTGCCCGTCTTGCCTGGCCTATCCAAAAGTGCGCACTGACCGTGTTACCTCCCACGCGACAAAAGTCTCGTCATGGCGCTGGGGGGCAAACATTTGTCATGTGTTCGCGTAGCGGATTTATTCAATCCCAGCAAGCGTCCCCAGTTCTGCTTCAGAGTAGAACGAAATGGTGTCGTCGAAATTATCGTTCAAACTCTGGATCAGATCATTCGCTAACAAACCATTGCCTACGGCAGTCGGATGAATGGGGTCAGCGAAGATGGCTGTTGCGAATCCGAAGTAAGGCGTGGGAAACAGTTCGACGTTCAGAATGACCAGAGGTTGAAACGTGACAGCATTGAATACGTAAGATGCATCGAGCACAGCGACATCTGGTCGGTTGCCCTGGGCGCGGATGAAATTATTGAGGCGTTCGATATGCGCCCGAACATTTGCACTCGTTGTGGCATCCAGTCCGAAAGACAATATGTAAGGTGTCAGCGTGACATCTGGGACTGTCCACACAATGATTTGCGGCTGGTCGGATTTTCGCAGCAGTCGCATTGCCTTCATCAAGTTGTTTTTGACACCATCAACGATCTGGTCAATCGCTTCACTTTCCCCAGGTGCCGCACTGCCGAGTGCGAATAAGTTTGAAACGGTCAAAAAATCGTTTCCTCCTCCTTGAACACTCACCAATGTCGCTGGTTCAATTGCCCCAGCTGATCTCGCTGCGACGTAATATTCGACAGCTGCCAGGACATCTGCGGATGTTGAACCTGCAATCGCAAAATCCTCTAACAGATCTCCTTCGACAGCTGCCTTGTTAAAGACTGCCTCGAATGGATCTGCTCCATAGATTGTGGGATCGAGTGGTAAATCTGGAAAGAACAAGTAAGCGTAAGTGTTATCCGTCAAAGAGTCCCCGAACGAGTATGCGCGGGTCGTGTTTGTCTGACAAAATGCCTGATTTGTAGTTGTAAACAGACAGATGCAATACAATGAGATTCGGAACGCAGAGCGTAATGACATCGAAATTTTCCTTTCAGAGAAGTTGGATTGCAGAGAACATACTGAAAGGGATACCGTGTGAAGATCGACTCCACCGCCATATTAATTTGGAAAACGAATAACGGCTTGGCAAAAAAAACCTATGGTCTTTTGATGTGAAATAGTGGGTTGCTCAAGCACTCGTTGTGGCAGGTAGGGTCGAATTCCGAAAAAACGTTGAGAAAACGCCTGTTCGATTTACCACGTTTTGAAACTTCTCAAGATCGAAGCGAAAACAGTCCAAATTCCGAAGAAACGTATGGAGTACTTGGGACGAATTCACTGACGCAGAAAACGTATGGGAAAATGGGACT
>DAOUPA010000727.1 GCA_030626405.1 Planctomicrobium sp. | reverse complement strand
CACGTTTTTTCTCACCGCTGGTGAGATCCCAATCAAACAAATTGCCGTACAAATCCCCGGTGACCATCGTTTTGCCATTAGGGTGAAACGCGACGTTGTAGACGTACGATTCGTGCCCTTTTAATTCCTTCACGAGGCTACCATCGGCAACTTTCCAGAGCTTGACGATTTTGTCATTCCCAACAGACGCCAGAGTCGTTCCGTCTGGGCTGAGGGCAATGGAACGGACCCAGCCAAGATGTGCAGCGATGGTTCGCGAAGCCACCGGTTTTTCAGCGCGAGCGTCCCACCAGATGAGGCGACCATCATAGCCACCGGTGATCAGCGTTTTGCCAGCGTTGACGAATTCGAGAGTACGCACCCAGGCGTCAGTGTCGAGTTCGACTTTTGAGCCATCTGCGACTTTGAAACGCCAGACCTTGTAATCTTCCGAGCCGACGAAAACATATTGTCCATCCGGACTGTACCGGCAGGACATCAGCGGACGGTCCGCCTTGTAATCTTTCGCGACGTGTGTTTTTGTAACGTCCATTGCATTCTCTTTTTATGTAAGCATTCACGGTTCAGAAAACATACAGACTCATGTTTTGATCGCTAAAAAAAGAAGGAAACACAGAGGCACAGAGTTCACGGAGAGGAAAGAAGACCGGTTCCCTCTGGCTTTGTCAGGTTCCCTTGATAACCATTCTGTATTCTCACTCTTGTTTTTTCTTAATACACAAAGGGAAGGTGAAAGCGTCTGACCTTGCTCTCTCTCCGTGCCTCCGTGTTTCAAATCTTCCTTCTTATTTTTCATTCAAGGAGTCAATCTCGGCAGGCGTGAGGACTCGATTGAAAATTGCGATTTCGTCGAGTCGGCCTTCCCAGTTCGATTCACTATCGCAACGACCACCGAGGAAGAATTGATTGATTGCGGCATTTGAACCGGTTGACTTCGCCTCAATTTCCGGTTTCGAATTTCCATTGAGGTAGACTGAGATTTTTCCGTTGTTGCAAGTCAGCACAACATGATTCCAGGTCCAGCGTTCAATATCTGTTTTGCCTCCGGCGGTTTCGGATCCGGTGAGGAGGACCAATTTCCCTGGATGATTATCAACCCCGCCAATTCCGAGATGCTGACCAATCGTCGGCGCCGCATGACTGCGACCATGTGAAAACATCCAGCCGGTCACTTCGCGTGCGTCGGTCGGCATGCCATTCCAGATCCACATGGAAACGGTATAGTCGCCATCGATTTCATCAAGTTGAGCCTGCATTCGTCCACCAGCGAAGTGGGCGGAACGGTTTTTCTCACCGCCTGAACAGAAATGTTCCGATTCAGTTCCTTCAAGAAAATAAGCAACGCCAATTTCGTAAGCCCCATGGTGTTCGTTTCCAGAGGAATCCTTGGCAATTGGTCCAGCCATGTCATCCATTCGCCAGTAGGCAGTTGGCTTGAGATCAAGGATTGCTTGCGACGCAGCTCCGATGCTTTGTTTGTATTCTGTAGCGGTTTTTCCGGATGCTTGTTCGAGTAAATTCAAAGCAGTTGCGGCAATGATTGGTTCTGCTTGGACTTCCAACCCAGCCGATCTTGCAGGCCAGGTGTTGTAGCCGCCGAGGTGGTGTTGCTCTGGAGGAGGAATATACCCATCGCCCCCGTTTGCGAGTTCGATGACCATCGTTTGCGGTAGCGGACTGTTCAGTTTCACTTTCAGGCCGGTGAGTGCATACGTTTCATTCGGAGTTGTAGCGATGCCGATGTTCCCGATGCGAATCCCCTGAACAACGATTTCGGTCGATTGCAATTCGTGGAGAATGATTTGTTCGAGTGCGTAAACTTCCGGCTGTGTCTTCGGCGGTCGACCACCCATTTCGGAGACGACTTTGGTTGCCCACTCCAATCGTTCGACATTCGGCACACGGTAATTCAATTGCAAACGAGCTTCTGCCATCGCGATTGTTGAGTCTTCTTCGTACTCAATTTTCTTGTACGCATCCAACGCAATATCGAGCAGGCCTTCCGTGAAAGTGTCGATAGTGAAATCTTTTGCCTTGGGGTCGAAAGTTTTATAATCGCGTCTCCAGATATCCCCGCTGCAGCCGTGTGACATCATCCCGACAACTGGTGGGTGATCGTCCGATTCTTCCGGTGCGAGACGTTTTCTGAGACCGTTTGAAAACCGACCGAAGTAGTCCGCGCCGAGGGCTTTGTCACCGAAGTAGTGCATCGAAAAATTTGCAATGACTGCGATGGGACGACCATCGGGAGACTGAAATGAAATGATTGAGAGGTCAGGATCTTCCGGTCCGGATTCGCCTGTCACAAGACTGTGGTCACGACCTGCGTGCATGTTCGCGCGAACCGTTGGGTTGCCGAATGGATCGTTGGCAAGCCGGTCAGGTCGGCGAATCCAGCGCCGCAGGGCCGTGAAATTTGGTGCATGGCCTAGTCCCCAACCGACTTTCGCTGGTGCGAGATTCTTTT
>DAOUPA010000759.1 GCA_030626405.1 Planctomicrobium sp. | reverse complement strand
TCCTCAAACGAGAGACCGTCTCAGTAGACCGGGCTGCTGAAATCACACTTCAGATCGCGACTGGTCTGGAACATGTCCACAAACAGGGAGTGATTCATCGCGACCTGAAACCTTCAAATATCTTGATCGATCCCCAAGGGACTGTGCGCATCGCAGACTTCGGTCTGGCCAGGCAAGTTGACCGCGCGAGTACAATCGGAGGCCCGGGAAACGTTCTCGGAACAGTTCCTTACATGTCTCCAGAGCAACTCGCTGGACAGGAGATTAGTTACTCGACAGACATCTATTCACTGGGAGTGATCTTTTACCAGTTACTCACAGGCGAGTATCCGTTCAGTGGGTCCAGCGATGAAATTCGGCGCAGGATTACTGAGGGGAATCCACAACCTCCTTGTGAAATCAATGCAGCGATTCCAAAGGAACTAGACGCTGTTTGCTTAAGAGCGATGGCGAAGAATTCTCGGCATCGTTTTGCAACGATTGGCGAGATGCGAGAAGCTCTGGAACAATACCTCGCCGGTGAAACAATTCTTGTGAAGCCACCGGGAAGGTGGGAACAGCTGCAAGATCAAGTCCTGAACATGAATCGACGAACAGCATTAATCGCCGTGGGTATGACAGGACTGGGAGCCATGGGTGCTCGATGGATGACAGTCCCGCTTCCAGAGCCGCCTCCGAAGGATGTCGATATCCCGGTCACGCTCAGCACTGATCCCCCAGGCGCCAATCTGGTTCTACATCCGATCAACTACGAGACCGGACTTCCTGAACCTGAAAAGAGAATTCCCGTCAAGGACGTCAGTCCCGTAGAAATTGACTTAAAGCCAGGCGATTATCTCGTTGTGGCGTACTTCGAAGATGGTCGATTCCACGAAGTCTACCGCCACGTCCACGCACCGGATGAATCGACGTTTCGGCCGAGTGCGCCACATACCTCATCAAGGATTAAGGATGGCAGAAACATCCTTCCAACCATCGTGATCCCAGGAAAAGACCCGACGGAGGGAATGGTTTTCGTGAAAGGACACACTGCGTTTGTACTCCCGCCCCGAAACCCGATAGAGAAATTAAAGAAGTTTCGCCTCCCTGATTTCCATGTTGATCAATATGAATTCACTCAAGGACACCTGCGTGAGATAAAGCCGGGCGTTCGCAATAGAGATCGACATGTCACGGACGGTCCAGAATTCCCCGTGCATGGCGAACGCATTTTCGACTATCTTGTCAGAGATGCGGAAGACGATGGCAAGCGGCTGCTGACGGAATTGGAATTCTATTATGCAGCCACGAACGGTGGCAAAACAAAATACCCCTGGGGGGACGAAATGCACCTCGACGCGGCAGCCGTTGGACCAGAACTACAACCGGTGGGGCAACAACAGTTCGACCAGACGCGGCACACCCCACCTATTTTTGGACTCTGCTCCGGCGTGGCTGAATGGGTCGATGATCAAGATCGCTTCAGCCCCAATAACCAACAACCAGGGACAATTTCCGCTTGGAACAGGAATCGCTTTGCCATCAAAGGAGGCAGCCATAAGGTGATGAAGGGAGAATTTGTCGTGACTGAAGAAGACAGAAATCCTCGTACAACACTGTATAGCGACAGACTTGAAAGGCACGTTGGCGTCGGAATCCGATTCGCCCGTAGCGCTCGACCTCGCTTAAAACCAGAAGATTTTCAATTGCTTGTTGAAGAAGAGGAAAAGTAAAAGCCCGGCAACCTGATTGCCGGGCTTTGAGCCTCGCTCTAAGAACTGTTCTTGACAACTCCCGTTGCCACTTTTTTGGTGATCGATCTTTGGCTCCACGGCACTGCGACGCTTGCGGAGTTTCTTCTGCGTGCGTGTCAGTTTCCTCGGTCCGAGAAAACGTTGGAATTTTCGCTCACGAAATTCGTCGATTCTCTCCGACCAGCCAGACTGACGAAAAATAGACTCGATTCGCAAGATACGTATGGCATTGATGACACGAAATTCGTGTGTCAGAAAACGTATGGGAATCCAGCACTGTGCTCAGCAGTG
>DAOUPA010000398.1 GCA_030626405.1 Planctomicrobium sp. | reverse complement strand
GCCGATCAGTCGGCAACTCTCGCGTTCCGCTGGAACGATGAACATGGGGAACTTCTGCATGAAGAAATCAAGAGCTCATCGAGCGGCGGCTGAATTTTTCTGATCGTTGTATCAAGAACACAGCGTTTAGCCGCACACTTCAAGTGTGCGGTTAAAGATCTTTTACTGAATCAAAGTTGATTCAGCATCTCAACTTGTTGTGCTGTCATCGGAAACGCCTGTGATTGCTCGGGGATTTCTGGAACCAACCGGGAAACAATCAACGCTGCAAGTTTATCAATTCCTTTGCCTGTTATTGCCGACACTTGAATGCTGTTGTTGATGGACGCCACGTCAGAGGCGGAATCGATTTTATTCACAACAAGCAGAGCATTCTCATGCGCAGCGGCTATTGCTTCTTCGTTTTGAGTTATCCCGGATTGAGCATCGACAATGATCAGTAACAGATCGGCGACTACTATCCTCTCTTTCGCTTTCTTGATCCCAATCGCTTCGAGAGTTTCCTCAGTCTCGCGAAGACCAGCGGTGTCCGAAAATTCAATCGGCCAACCTTCAAGTGCTGTTTGAACTGTGACCACATCGCGTGTCGTGCCCGGTTGATCGAAAACGACTGAACGCGAAAACCCGACCAAAGCATTGATCAGACTCGACTTCCCAACATTAGGTGGGCCACACAATACAACTTGCCATGGCTTGATCAGATGTTCTCCGAAGTCTGACCAAGTCAGCATGTCACGAATTCGAAGACTTCGCTCTTCTTGAGTCAATGGCTTCAATTGCTCAATCGCTTCCGGAAACAATTTCGACTGTCGCAAAATTTCATGAGCCGTTCGCTTCGTTGTCGCTTTTTGCAGGCAGAGATTGAATTCTTCGGCGAGCGGAAGACCATTTTGGTACTGACCTTGTGACGCAAGCACTGCTCCTGCCTTTTGTAAATCGCCGAGAATTCGTTCGACGGCGGCATCGCCGCCATGGCAATGCAGTTCCAGCGTCGTTTCATTGATGCGAACACAGACAAGATCTTCTTGATTTTCCGTTCCCCAGTCTCCGTAGCAGATTCGGTTGAGTTCCTGTTGCTGTACCGACTTGTTATTCGCTGCGTGAAACAGCCCGTCAGCAAGATCAATCTCTCCTCGCAAACGAATAGACGCCACCGCGCCGCGACCGCGCGGGGTGAGTCGTTTGACGGTTGTAGAAGAAGATAGATTTTTGATTTCGAAACGCTTTCGAAGAGTTGTAACATTCGATTGTTGCTGCATCTTAAACGCGCTCACTTGAAGTAAGCGGCAAAGCACGCCACGTTTAAATTCAACGACCGTTCTTAATCGCATCCGCCGTTAAGACCGTTCCCAGCAGCGTAAGATATGGATTGCAAATGGCTTTGGAAAGATAGGACGAGAGAATCGGCAGCGCGCCACCAGTAACGAAAACTTGCGGGTTCCCTTCGACCTCTTCACTCATCCTCGTGATGAGTTCTTTAGTTGCACCGAGATGTCCCCAATACAGTCCACTCGCCATCGCCAATTCAGTGTTCTTTCCGATTGGATCGGGAGTCTGCTCCAGGAATTCCCGACCATCGATCAACGGTAAGGTTGTTGTGAATTCGTGCAGAGCCTTCGCCCCCATCAAGATCCCTGGCAGAATTGCACCACCAAGGAAGTAACCATCGCGATCCAGAACATCGACAGTGATTGCGGTTCCTGAATCAACAATAATCGCCGGTCGCCCTGTCTCTCGCATCACATTCACTGCAACAGCATTGAGCAAACGATCCGTTCCAACTTTCTCAGGCAATTCAACAAGAGACTTCACCGGGATCACGGAATTGTCTGGCAACGAGATCGGTGGAGCTACGTTTTTGTTCCAGTTGCTCAAGATGTGGTCCATTTTGGTTTGATTCGAACCGGTCAGGATCGAGACAAGCTGAGTCGTTTCAGTAAGGTGCTGTCCGACATCGCTCCAAGGAAACTCGTCTGCGTTCTCAATTGAAGTTGCGACTCGACACTCCGGCAGGCAGTGATTGCCTGCGAGATCGAAGAGGCCAAACTTTACACGTGTGTGCCCAGCGTGAATTGCAAAATATTTCTGCACTGTTTTACTCACTGTTCAGCCCCTTTTCCTCCTCACCGAAAGCCTCTGCCAAGAGATGGGGGAGGAAGGTTTCGGACTTTTCCGCAAACCAGAGATCACCGCCACCGGATTCAGGATCAACGACAATCACTTTGGCTCCGTGGTCATGAGCATCGGAGGGCAGACTGGCAGCGGGATAGACCGATTGAGAAGTCCCGACAGAGATAACCAGATCGCAGCTATGAACGGCATGAGTCGCATCTGTCCAATCGGGTTCTGCCAACTGGTCCCCAAACAATACTAAA
The DNA here is from genome assembly GCA_030626405.1 of Planctomicrobium sp. GTDB lineage: Bacteria > Planctomycetota > Planctomycetia > Planctomycetales > Planctomycetaceae > Thalassoglobus. The sequence continues at coordinate 4,104 of DAOUPA010000398.1, read as the reverse complement.
TTCGGTCGGTGCATTCCTTGAAAACTACCTCCAAGAAGAGGATTAACGGCCTTGAGCAGTTTTGGACCGGTCCATGAATTCGCTCTGGCTTCTTCTACCTTTTGGACGATCTCCAACAGGTTTTCTCGCGTCAAAACTTCGATGGAATCATTCGAGGGGAACTTCACGATCTCGAAGAGGTTCCCGTGAATTTCATGAACTCTGTTGCTGCCTGCTTCGTGATGAAGTCGGTCGATGTTTTGAGTGATGACTTCAACAGGCTTGAACTGTTCCAGCTTGGCAATTGCGCGATGCGCCTTATTCGGAGCCGCATTCGCAATCGGTTCGAGTATTGCGATTAGAAACTCCGCAAATCGCTTTGGCTGCAACACAGCCGTTTGAATCAAGCCTTTCCAGTTCGCGAATTCCTCCGGAGGAAACCGCTGCCAGAAGCCTCCTTCATCACGAAACGTGGCAATGCCGCTCGCAGCGCTCATGCCCGCCCCGGTGAAGACAACAACTTTGTCGGCAGCGCGCAGCCAGCCTGTGGCTTGTTGGAATTCAGAGTTGGAATCATCAATCGTCACGATTCAGGCTTTGCATCTGCTGAACGGTAGTGCGGGTGGTCGTCGCCGTAAGCTTCCCTTTCGAACGGATTGTCATAATAGGGATTCTTCCCGCGTAACCACATCGTCAGGGAGAAGAGAAAGTACATCGGTAAGAAAAACGGTCCCCAACGCTCATATTGACGCACGTGAACTAGCTCGTGTTCGCGAGAAAAATCTAATGAGGCGACTGACCGCCCCCAGATCACATGCCCCAATGTCATCGCAACGGCGTCAATCGGCGTTCTTTCAAGAATCCATTCCACGAGTCCACCGTGAAATTCCAGAGTTGAACCGCGGCGCTGCAGACGAGTCCCGAACGGCAGCCCGGCCATCCCGATCACCAAGGCAATGATTGATGTCGGAGATGCCCACGCGCAAAGCAGCAATTGTCCAAAGAGTTTCATTCGACTTTCATACCACTCTCAAACAGATTTATCGCTTATCACTGGATAGAAATTCTCGGTCGCATCAAGGAACCGAGTCAACTACTATTCACCCATACGGGCTTTAGCTACTGAAAATGGAAGATGGAGTCATCACGGATGAGCGTTCATACAGAAGTTTATGATCAACTAGTCGATCATCTCAAGGGTCTCGCGCTGCTCCGATCTTGTGGTAGCGTTCTCGGCTGGGACGAGCAAACAAATCTCCCCGAAAAAGGTGCTGAGCACCGTGCAAATCAACTGGCACTGCTCGCCGGGCTTTCACATGATCGAGCGACTGATCCAGTCCTCGGTGAGTTATTTGAGAAACTTTCCGATCCCGAATCCGTTGGCGGGGAACAGACCGAAGCGTTCGCCAATATCCGCGATGCGAAGCGCGCCTATGATCGATCTGTCAAACTTCCAAAGAAACTCGTCGAAGAACTCTCCCGAACGACGACGCTCTCTCAACATGCCTGGGTTGAATCCAGGAAAAAGAAGGATTTCTCGGTCTTTGAGCCTTGGCTGGAAAAGGTCATCACCCTGAAACGTGAAGAAGCCGATGCCCTCGGCAGCGAGACAGGCGTGAAGTACGACGCACTGATTGAAGACTACGAACCTGGCGCGACCGCCGCTCAGATTCAAGCTGTCTTCACACCTTTACGTGAAGCCCTTGTCGAACTTGTGAGTGCAATCAGAGATTCCGAACGGACTCCGGACATTTCCATTTTGGAACGACAATACTCAGTTGATGCCCAGAAAAAATTCAGCATCCAAGCCGCAACTGCCACTGGATTTGACTTCTCTGCCGGTCGCCTCGACATTGCCGCCCACCCATTCTGCTCGGGTATTGGTCCTGGCGACTGCCGCCTGACAACACGGTATGACGAGCGGCACTTCCCTGGTGCCTTCTTCGGAACATTGCACGAAGCCGGGCACGGAATATACGAACAGGGACTCACAGACGAAAACTTTGGCTTGGCGACCGGAGAAGCCTGCTCGCTCGGTATTCATGAATCCCAATCGCGTATGTGGGAGAATCTCGTCGGCCGTAGTCGTGCATTCTGGGATCACTTTTATAGTCCAGCACAACAGAACTTTCCTGCCGCGATTGGGGACGTACATGTCGATGATTTTTACGCTGCAATTAACGACGTCCGACCAAGTTGGATTCGCGTGGAAGCCGATGAAGTCACATACAACTTACACATTATGCTCCGCTTCCAATTGGAACAGGCAATGATGAACGGCGACCTCGACGCCGCAGATGTACCTACTGCCTGGAACGAACTATTCACCGAGTTTTTCGGGATGACGCCGACGGACGATTCCGTCGGTTGCCTGCAAGACGTTCACTGGAGCGCCGGTCTGCTCGGGTACTTCCCAACCTATTCGTTGGGGAATATGTACGCATCACAATTCTTTGAAAAAGCCCAAGAAGACTTGGGAGATTTGAATACCATGTTCTCTCGCGGTGAATTCCTACCACTCAAGGAATGGCTCAATAAGAACATCCACCAGCACGGACGACGTTACTACGCACCCGAGCTCGTTGAAATCGTCACCGGCAAGCCGCTCAACTCCGAGTCCTTGCTCAGACACCTCAAAAGTAAATTCGGCGCAGTTTATAGCCTCTAGCATTACCATTCACTCTCATCAACTTGGGGCAGCGTGTGCTGTCTGATTGTCCTCTACTCAACAAAGAACGGATTCAAAAGCATGTTGAAGTTTATACTTTCTGCGTTCATCGTTTCTCTTGGTTCGGTCTCAATGGTATTCGCAGTGGACGTTAACCCAGAGTTGAAATTGCTTCAGGGAAACTGGCAAGTCACCGAACTGGTGGAGGACGGAAAAGTCATTCCGCAAGAAGCTTTGCGAACATGGCTACCTTCAGGAGGGCACGTCGAAATTGTTGACAATGCCATCATCTTTACTTCGCCTGCGGACACAAAAAAGTACGTGAAAATCTTTTCTATTTCACCGACTCAATACCCCAAGACAATCGACATTAGCACGAAAGACGGGACAGACGGTTTAGGGGTTTACCGATTCGATGAAGGTCGGCTCGTGATCTGCCTCACGCACCCCACCGATGGAATTCGGCCAACGGAATTCTCTGCGAAAGAAGGATCAAAACGAATGCTGATGGTGCTGAAGAAAACGACTGCATCAATCAAATCTAAAGTTGCAGGTGGAACATCTCCAGAGAAACTCCAGAGTACCATCACAGGAGCCGCTGGAAAAATCATTAGTGATGCACAAGTGGCTGAGCTTTTGAAAGGAACCTGGCGATACCAGGACAATATCGGTAGCTTGTTTGCAACTTTCAGCCCTGATGGATCTTTCAGCACAGTTCGCGAAGTTCAAGAACTTCGCTTGTTTCAAAAAGTCTTTGTGCAAACTCCTGTCTCTACAGGAAAATGGAGCATGCAGAACGGCAAACTTCGATTTCTAGTTCTGACATCAACAGACTGGACGCGCGTCAATAAAGCTGTTGATTTCACAATTCGTTCGATTTCCACTGCGGACTTCATCTTTGTCGACCATATTGGTCGTGTAGGACGAGCGACGAAAGTTCGATGAGCAGTTGTGAATTTTAGTGAGGCGTCGTCGAAACTATCTTGCTTGATCTCATTCGAGTCAGAGCGGATTCTGAAATGGACCTTTCTTTGCGATTCCCTCGTGAAATTCCACTGGAAGACAGCTCCATTTATGAATCCTAAGATTGAAGCAGGGATTAGCTCGTGAATAAAAGTTACGACTGCGTTGCCTTCGTACTTTGAGCAGTCACAAGCTGCGACCCTTATTAACCTGACGATTCGATTTGGCTACACGAAATCTTCACAGATCAGCGAGTCAGCCAACTTGCGACCCAATTCTGTGATCTGCTAGAGTCCACCTGTTGCAGCCGCAACACATTCGGGATGTAGCGCAGCCTGGTAGCGCGCTTGACTGGGGGTCAAGAGGTCGCAGGTTCAAATCCTGTCATCCCGACTTACATTTCTTGACGACTTATCCTCTCTATCGGATTTTTCGTCAATACATCGACTTTTCCGCGAGCCTTTTGGCTTATTACGCGACCCCTGCTTCAACTT
>DAOUPA010000004.1 GCA_030626405.1 Planctomicrobium sp. | reverse complement strand
TCCCAACGACATAGGCTTTCGGCAAAGCGTTGGGATTTTCGAAGAGTTCAACTTTGTATTCAGGCGGGGCGTCAGGTGCTCCGCGTCGCTGAACGCGTTTTACCATTTGATCGGACCAAACGAGTTTCCAATCCTCCGGGGCTTCAGAGTAGTTTTTGCGATGAACTTGTAGTACGTGTGAGATCGCTGCGGCGTTGAGTAGGTTTCGAGAAGTGTCCGCCAATTTCACTTGAGAAAAACCGGTCGGGTCAACAGGACGCTTGTCATTGTTTGAGAATCGATTGATCAAGCTGAGGTAGAATATCGAACCGGCTGGGTCGTAGCCTCTGGCTTTGGGAAAATGATTCCGGATGGCATCCTGATCACTGACGAGTTCTTGAACCGTCAGTAGCCGGCCGAATTTCTTCTCGTCTTTCAACTTCTCAAAAATAGCGACAAGTTCCGAGCTCCTTTGTTTTAGAGGTTCCACAACTGCGGTGTCGGTGACGGATGCCGTGAATTGAGTGAACTCGCAAACCGTTGCCGCAATCAGCAAACCTGTTAGCCCCGCAGTGAGTGATTTCCCGGAGGATTCTTTCCTCATGAAATAGACAGCGGTGATCAATCCGGCAAACACGGGATAAACAACGAGCGACTGTTTCACCAACTTTGAAATTGAAAAGTCAGAAGCCAGCATTTGAAATCTAAAGCATGTCGCTGCGGTTGCGGCGACAAGAAGAATTATAAAGATAGACGCGACGTCGCGAGCTGTTTTGTCCTTAGTACCGGACTGAAGAAAATGCACTCCGTACGCAGCAAGGAAGGCAACACCGAATGATGTGAAGAACAGAATCCGCGATGGCAGGCGAAACCATGATGTTCCGGGGACGATCTTAAGCATCAGCGGAAACAGAAACGAGTTCGTTCCCATGGCAATGAGTATGGTGACCAGGACCAGAACGGTCATACGCGGGACCCAACGTTCTTTGAGGCCAACAATGACTGCGGTGGCTGCAAGGCTGATCGGAACGATGCCGAAGTACCCGATTTTCTCCCAGAACGGAGGTGTTCCACGCTGCCAAATTTCTGGACGATCAATCGAGAACGGTGCCACCAGTTGCCAGAGATGTTTCAAGTCGTACGCCGCCCAACCCATCAATTCTGGCGAAACTGCGGACAGCCCCCGTGGGGTCGTGCGGGAGTTAAAATAGATCGGAACGAGATCAATGGCGACCAGTCCCATCGTGATTAAGCCTGTCCAGATCCAACCGGCGATAAGTTTCGAGCCGAGTTCTTTTTCTTTGTTTGCAAAACAGCGGCACGATTCAAAGAGGACCAACACCGAAGCCAAGAGCACCAGGTAATAAGTCTCCTGTGGATGGCTGCACAGAAAACTCATTGAGAAGCAAAAGGCTGTGGAAATTTGTGTTCGGCGCGATGGCTGGATCAGGTAGTAATGCAAACTCAAAAACGCCCAGGGAATCCATGAACTAGCAGCAATTTGTGCGTAGTGACCTTCGGCACCTTGAGCGATGAGAAACGGCGCACAGGCAAGGGCAATTCCTCCGAACAGGCTGCTTCCAAAAGACAGGTTTTGTGATCTGCATAGAAAATACAATCCCAAACCAATCCACCAATGGTGACCGAGCTGCAACCAACTCAAAAACCACGTTGGATCGAAGAGAACTGCGAGCCAGTTGGGAGGGTAGAAGACTGCCGACTGAGCGTTTCCGACATACGCTGTACCGAATGAGAGTGAGGGATTCCAATTCGTCAGCGTGCGGTCATTGAGAACGGAATTCCGAAAGAAAATACGCGAGGGGATGTAATAGTTTGTGAGGTCATTCTCTCCGCCAGATTGCGGCCCAACGAGAACATCGCCGGGGTGCAGAGCGAGTTTGTGAAAGCAAACGACGACGGCAACAGCAATCAAAATGGCTGCAACGATGTGTGAGAGTCGCTTCTCGGCAAAGGCGGGACGGTCGTTCATCCTGGCACCTGTTCAGATGACTGACTTTCGACCGCTGCCGGAGTTGTTTCACTGTTCGAGACAATCGCGAATAAAGAACTTCCGAGCGGGAACTGAACGTGGAACCGGCGCATCATGTTTTCGAAATGCGAGAGTGTAGAAAACAAACCATTGATGACATTCGGAGGAACGGTGACTGCGTAGTTGTCTTTCTTTTTCGCAATGAGTTTTCGGAAGTACAACAAGGGCAACGACCAACTGAAGAAGTAGTGCAGCCGGTGGACCTGAAAGCCGGTGCTTGTTAATAGAGTCTGTAAATTCGAGGCGGTGTAACGCCGAAAGTGATGATTCACTTCATCGTGAGCACTCCAAAGTGACATGAGCGCCGGCACTGTGATGATGGCGTACCCATTCGGGCTAAGGATTTTCTTGAGAGAGATCAAGGCGTCTTCGTCTTGTTCGATATGTTCAAGAACATCGAGCATCAGGACCAAATCAAACGGTTCTTCGGGAGTGTATTCGGCATCAAAAAATCGTTGTTCGATGCGATCTTGCCATTTCGGAATGGCATTCGCCAAATGTGCATCAGGTTCTATTCCATAGACCTCTCCGAATTTAGAGAAGTCATCAAAGGCGACTCCGCCTCCACAGCCAATATCCAGAATTCGCCAAGACGTTTCCGATTGCGACGCGACAGGATTTGATCGCTTTCGGAGTTCCCGGATTGCTCTGAGTACCAGATCGTGGCGAGATTGCCACCACCAATGGTTCTGCCAAAGGTGAACGTATTGTTCGCTATAATCGCCTTGCACGTTCATCATCCTCTGGTGTGACAAAGCGTTTCATACCCTTGGGGGAAGGGGTTTCGAACTCGTCCTTCTTGGCAATGCCTGTTGTTTCGGCAACAATCCAGCCGGGACGCCCTTTGACCTCATCGAAAATCCTGGCGATGTATTCTCCGACGATTCCCAGCATCAGCATCTGCATTCCGGAGAGGAACATCGCGAGTGAAACAAGGCTCGTCCAGCCCATTGTTTGAGCGGGGTGCATGCCAAAGATGGTCACATCCGAGAGCCTCCAAACGACTAGAATTGCAACCATTAAAACAGAAAAAAGGCAAAAGATCACACCCATGAAACTGGCGATTCGTAGCGGTAATGCGCTGAACCCGAGGATGCCATCGAATGCCAGTCGAAACAGCTTCGAGAGTGTGTACTTTGATTCGCCATTGTCTCTGGCGTCGCGGTCATACTCGATCCCTGTTTGCCGAAATCCACTCCAGGTACGCAGCCCGCGAAGGAACCGAGTCCGTTCTGGAAGCGAATTCATGACATTCACGACCTTACGATCTATCACGCAAAAGTCACCAGCGTCAAGAGGGATTTCAATCGAGGCACATGTTTGAAGCAGGCGGTAGAACGTTTTGTAGGCAAGTCGTTTCAGTAGATTTTCTTTTCGGGAAGCACGCACGGCATAGACGACTTCGTAGCCATCTTTCCATTTTCGAAACATTTCCTGCAACAGTTCAGGTGGATCTTGTAGATCACCATCGATGATACCGACGACATCGCCATGTGCGTAGAACATCCCTGCTGAGACGGCTGCCTGATGACCGAAATTGCGAGAAAATGAAATCTTCTTCCAACGTGGATCCCGTTCGTGGATTTCATCCAGGAGTTCCGAAGTGAGATCCGTGGAACCATCGTCAACGCAAATGATTTCGAATTCATCGCCCCACGTTTCCGCGGCCGCAGTGACTCGTTCGTAGAGCTGAGGAATCGTCTCCTGCTCATTAAAAATCGGGATGATCAGGGAATACATCATTGGACTTCTCCTTGCGCAGATGAGGCCGTTTCGCTGCTTGAAGTGAGCTGCAGACGAGCGAGTTCTGCGGTTCGTTCACGCCAAACTTCGTGAGGCATTTTTCCTCGCCATAAACTTAAAGCTCTCCCGGCATGTGTCAAAAACGTGTAGTAGCGTTGAACCTTTGAATCGGAGAGTTCTTGAATCTCTGTGTAGGTCCACTGAATCGCTTTGTGAAGAGTTTCGTCGGGAGGAAGAATTTCTTCCGGTGCGAATGCCCACCATTCCAGGGCGTGACCGGTTGCCAGAATGCGGTCGGCGTCAACTCCAAGCGGACTCCCTTTGTCCTCTTGCGGCGGTCCGTCTCGTTCATCGCCGGGCCACTTCGAATCCCAGAAACCTTCTTCGCTCTGAGTTTTCACTAATCTTGCGGTGACATCTTTGAGATAAACGATGACCTCTTGTCGTTTTTCGTCAGAGAGGATGTCGTGGTCTTCGTCAGTGTTGAGCAAGGAAACGAGAGCGAAGAGTCGGTGGTTGCCGAAACAGACTCCCTGGACGAGACGCTGTCTCATCAATCGATCTGCGATTCGATCCCAGGTGATGGTTTGTCCTTCGCTCGATTGCCATTGCTTCACATGCGGAAGGTAATGCAGGAAGACGATGGTCGACCATTCGTACTCATCCTGATTCAGACTGAATTCGCCGAGAGTGAATTCGAGAGCGGCACGCAGTTCGATTTCTCCATCAGGGGATATCACTGGAAAATCAAGAGGAGTTCCGACTTCAGCCAAACTTGCGAGGCTGTGGTCGGTATGACTGGCGGAGGCGGCACCGTCTTTTGTTCGCATTGCAAGTAACTTTGCGTTCCCACGAAGATCTGGAATGAGGAACGGTTTCTCTTCCGGTCCCCACGCTTCCTGAAACGTACGATGGTCGAGTAGTAAATCTCGCATCTCAACGCCAGCGAGACACTCTTCGTCGTTGAACGTTGATTCAACTCCCCAGAAACGTAGAGCGTGGTCAACAAAATTAATCTTGGGGTTCTTGCCTCGCAGTCGCGGCTTCAGGGTCTCCAAAGTCGCGACGAGTTGCGCATCAGAGAGCAAATCTGGGCGATCGTACCGTGGTGACATGCGGACCGGTTCATTGAGTGGCTCCGGAAAATTCGTGACCGCAAAACGCTGTTGATAGCGCAGGCTCCCATAGACGAAGATTGTTCCAAGAAAAACAATCTGCAACAGATAGAACACTATACTTTTGAAGTTCTTCATGCTGGTCGAGGGGCTAGGGATTGAGGAGCAAGGGAATCTGAATCAGTCTTCATCACGCGTTTAGCATCGTAGGGTCCGCTGTGCGGACCGAAAGTAAACTGTCCATCCAACGATCCGCAGAGCGGACCCTACTGCTCTGTCGAGCTTTAAATGTCAGGCTGCTCTCTGCGATTCCGCTCCGTTGTCGCTCTTCAGAACTTTAATCAAAGTGACGTTCAGGGATAGATGGTCTACTACTTGTCTGAGAATTCGAAATCAGTGTGCGGTTTTGCTTGCTCCTTGTTTCGATTCGGTCTCCGAACTGCGTTGGAAGACGACGCTAATGTCGTCGGCGTAGACGCTCTTCCAGCCGGATCGGGATTGCATCATCTTTTCCAGTCCAGGTTGTAAATCTTTACTGACAACCATGGTGTTAATGCGGTATCTGTGCAGCAGTCGTTCTGCTCCGGGACGTCCTCGACTGATCGTCAGGTAATGCTGCCACACACTTTCAGGGACGAGGTGAATCGTATTAGTGGAAACGAAGACCTCGATCTGGTTTTTTGATTTCCAAATGAGCCAATCTCCCCACCATTGCGGTGCGTAGATCAACCCTTCAGGTGGATGTTCTTCGAAGTATTGACTGAGGTCGATAGGAGTTTGATGGCTGAGGATTTTTTCTTCGGTGCGAACTGCCCCTCCCATGACGTGCCGGCTCACTGGTGAGAATGCAAATGCGAGATAGCAAATGAATGCACTGATCAAAGCCGCATGAAATGAGGGTCGCGACAGGAACGCGGAGAAAGAATCGCACCGCCGGAAGAATTTCAGTTCTCCAATCTGTCTGATGGAATCCGCAAAGTGCGGAGCGAGGACGAAGAAATAGACCGGGGCGTACCAGGCGATCATTCTCACTCGCAGGCAGACAGCGAGATTCATCACCAGCATTAGTAAAACGTCGCGAACGGAAAACTTCACCTTGCTGTGTCGAATCGCGAACGCAGCAACGACCCACGAGATCGCCATCGGGATTCCTTCGAGCGACACGATTTCCAGTGGAAACCATTCCATCACCGATTTAAGATTTGGATGCGACGGGAAGAGGACTGTTTGCAGCAAGAGGTCGATGCCGTACGGATTCAGGCACGCCGCCAGAAGACTTAGCTCAAGAACAACAAGGTCCGCCCGTAGATTGCGGTCACTCCAGGCCCCGGCAATTGAACGATGGCGGACGACTGCTTCCATTGCAGATCCAAGGACCGCACACCCGAGAACGGCGAAACCAATAATGTAGGAACCATGTAAATTCGTCCAGATTGTGAACGTGAGCGGAATTGAAAGCCAGGCCCACAAAGGTAGTGCCGGTGCTCCGTCTTTGCCTTTTGCTCTCAATCGATCAACACAGGCAACCTGTGCAAGTAGCAATGCAAAACAGAATCCGCCCAACAACTCTGGCCGGACAATCGCCAGACGGAAGATGATCATTCCCCAAACACCCGCCGCTGACAGAAAACCAATTCCCCAGTTTTGAGCGCGGATCGCAAACGCGGCGATCAGCGCCAGAAACATTGCCAGACAGATAACAGCATAGCCATCACTGAGACCTTGAGGTCCGGACTGTTGTGTGAACCAGCCGAACATGACTTGCGACAGCCAGGCGTTGTCGACGAGTTCGACACCTCCGGCGAGAGGGACGAATGGATCTTCCGTCGGGAGTGAGCCATGTTCCAGAATCCACGTGCCGTAACTGACGTGTCCCCAAATATCGGTATGATAGACCGGCAGGTAACTGCAATAGAGGAAAAAGAGCGATGTCAGCAGTACTCCACCAAGCACCCACCAACTGACCGCAATTTTTTCGCGAACGAGTGCGGCCATTTCTTGACGATCCGCATCGGTGTTTCCATCCGTTAGCGCAGCCGTTTCAGTTTGCGCCGAATCTGACAGATTTTCTGACATGGAAACTTCCGAATAGATACTTGAAGCGGTCCTGAAACCCTACGATTGTATGTGGAAAAAATGTGAAATCGATGTGATTGAAGATCACAAGACAAGTTTTGATTATAAAGCAATTTAGATGCTGGGTGTGATTAGAGAGCAGTCGACTGAGTCTGGTTGGAATGTCATTCGCATGAATTGTTCCAATCACAGCAAAGTCAGTGATTCTTCACGTATTTACGAATTTACGAAAAATGACTCAAGACATCGATGCCCCTCGAAGCCCTGTTCAGGATTTGATTCTCCCAGGATTTCTTTGCCTGTTTCTCTTGAGTGCCTGTGGACCGTTGTTTCTGCGGCTGCCTGTGACGAACGATGCCGTGCTCTATGATCTGGAGTCGCGGTGGCTCGAAGATGGGATCTTGCCGTACCGCGATATTGTGGAAGCGAACTTCCCAGGGGTTCTGGTCATTCACAGTTCTACGCGGCAGCTCTTCGGTCCCAGCGGCGAAGCTTTGCGAATTGTTGACTTCTTCATCTTTTCGCTCATCTTAATCGTCGGATTTCGATTGGTTTCTCTTATATCTCGTGACTTTTCGTCGGGGGCATGGTTTGTTGTCTTCGGCTTACTGTTTTATTTGTCGCAAACGGAGTGGTGTCATTGCCAACGAGATACATGGCTGTTGCTGCCTGCTTTGCTGGGCGGTCTGTTGCGTACGAATCAAGTTCGGCGCATTCAAAGCTCCGGCAGTTTGACGACGTTCACTCGTTCACTTGCTGAAGGGTTGGTCTGGGGAGCTGGAATTTGGTTGAAACCGCACCTTGTGATCGTGTGTGTTGTCGTATGGATGCTGAGTCTGTTCATGCTCTCAGGGATTCGCCGAAAGTTGATTGACGCCAGCGGTTTGGTTGCTGGCGGAGTGATTGCAGGGGCCGTTGGCCTTTGCTGGCTGATTCAGGTTGGGGCGTTTGAGGCATTCCTGGCCTCGTTGAGTGAATGGAATCCTGGTTATCTGGCGGCTCGAACTGACAACTGGACTCAGCAGAGATACGTGGAGATGAGTTTCCGGCTCGCTCCCTGGCCGTTATTGCACCTGATTTCTCTTCCCATTTCTCTGTGGTCTGTCGTGATATTTGTTTCGAAATCTTCAGAGCGAAATGAATCATCGTTTCTTCGTGCTGGCCTTTCCAGCATCTATCTCTTCTGGTTCCTTCAGGCTCACTTGCTGCAACATTTATTTGATTACGTTCACGTTCCACTTGTTATTCTGGCGTTGCTCGTTTTGGGAGCGCATGCGACGGAATACCGTTTTTTACGGATGAAAGGCGTGATCTTCACCTTCGCACTCTTGGCTGCGTTCACGTCTCCTTTCTTCAAACCTGAACAAATGCAGTTGTGGAAACCATCCCTCCAGGGAGATCTCTCACCAGTTCAAACGGATCAACTTGCTCGCCTGCAAAATCCGATTTGGGAAGACCTTGCAGAAATCGAATCGTTCCTCCGCAAGCAAGACGTCCAAGGCAAAGATGTCCTGATGTTTAATAGTGATTTAGTCACTTTGTACTGGAACCTCGATCTCCAGTCGCCAACTCCGTACGTCTATATGTTCGAACTCCAGTTCTATTTCCCAGACCGCAAAGAACTATTCCTTAAGTCAATGGAAGAGGGGGCGCAACGATTTGTAGTCACTGATCTTGTAAGTTGTGGACTATCACTTGCAAAAGCAGAAGAAATAGGTCCGCAAGGACCGTTATCGCCGCCACCTGCTTACGCACGTTATAAGCTCACAGAATACCCTTGGTCGGAACCGGTCATCTTTCGGTCTGGACGGTACATGGTTCACAAAGTACGTACCAGTGCGAAGAGATGACTTGTGTTACGTGACATCGACGACTTGTTTTTGTTCGACAAGACCGTGCTTTCTAAGCTTCTTATAAAGTCCAACACGGCTGATTCCGAGTGCCTTAGCCGTTTGTGTTCGGTTGTTGTTGTTCGCAGAGAGTGCCTGAACGAGGAGTTCGCGCTCGTTATGAGCAACCTGGTCCGCGAGCGTCGTTTTTTGCTCCAGTTGAGGCTCTGGACGAACTTTTTCAAACTGAGACTTAATCAACTTCGGTGACAGATCGTTGACGGTCAGGCGCCCCTCTTCACAAAACAGGACGGCCCTTCGAATATGATTCTTAAGTTCACGAAGGTTTCCAGGCCAACGGTACTGTACTAAAACATCCAAGAAGTCATCGTCGACCGATTCGATTTCGATTTCGTGTTCTGTGCAACACTCACTGACAAATTGCATCGCGAGTGGAATGATGTCGTCCATCCGTTCTCGAAGGGGCAACAGTCGGAATTCAAGCACGCTCAGGCGATAATACAGGTCAGATCGGAAATGTGCAGACTCAGCCATCTCTTCAAGATTCACATTGGACGCCACGATCAATCGGGCTTCTGATCGTCTCGGTTCCGTCGACCCGACCATCTCATACTCCCCAGTTTCAATCACCTTGAGAAGCTTGGCTTGTTGTTTGACATCGAGAACGTCGATTTCATCGAGAAGTAGAGTTCCCTGTCCGGCAGCTTGAAATCTTCCAATTTTATTTCTATCGGCCCCAGTGAACGCACCCCGTGTATGACCGAAAAGTTCGCTCTCAATGATATCTTCCGGAAGTGCTCCGCATGCAAGTTGTTGAAATGGACGCTCACGGCGTGGTGACCGTTCGTGGATAATTTTGGCGAGAGTCGTCTTCCCTGTCCCTGTCTCGCCAACAATCAGAATCGTGACGTTTCGGTGAGCAATCCGCTTCAGGTCACCAATTGCCTGGAAAAATGCAGGTTCTCGGCTCTCGAATTCAACGCAAACTCCCTCCAATCTGTGAATGGCGGGAATTTGCTTTGTGAAGGCACCAGAAAGGACATCTTGTAGCGATTCGCCCCGAAACTGGTCGAGCGTTCCGTTGCTGCGAAACTGGACAAAACAAGAAGAGACGAGTTCTGCCTCTGCTGCACAGGAAACGGGAAGGTTTCGGTCAGAAATTGAGACAATATTGACTCTGGGAATCACGGCCTCTGCGAGTTGCTCGAATAGTTTTTCGATCTCCCGATTGACCGATGAGAGTCGCAAGTCAATGAACAGCAGGTGGTTGCCGCTATCTCTTAGTGCCGCAACGGCAGCCTCGGCGGTCAAAGCTGACTTCAAGGCAATGTCGTGCTTTTTCAGTTCATCTTGAACAGCACTAAAGACTTCAAAGTCTTTCACAAAGGCAATAGCGTTTCTCATCGACAACTCCAAATATCTGGTGCCCACAACTGAACACGAAAGTTAGCGCCGCAATTCGTGGTCCGAAAATGCGAAACTTTTCGTTTACACCGCTATAAACGAATGTTCCGGATGCGCAGTATGGGTAGTATACAGGGTATGGGGGTGGCGAGACAGTTGGAAATACGTTCAAATCGTTTCTTAGGGGAATCAAACAGTTTCTCCACCTTTTTGAATGGAAGGTTTGCCGATGAGCATTTGAGAAGTCGATCTTGTCAAGTGATTACAACAGTGTACAGACGAATTGTTCACGAGGTGTAACCAACATCTACCATGGCATGATGTTTGCGTAACTTACCTCGGACTCCAAACTTGGCCAAAAATAGGATGAGCGTGATTACTTCTGTTTCTATCATTGTTCCGACTTATCATGAGGCCGAAAATCTGCCTCATTTGATGGAGCGTATCGCTGCTTCGTTGAACGCAACGGAATTGAAATGGAGTGTGATCGTTGTCGATGATGATAGTCAGGATGAGACGGTTGCTGTTTGTGAAGGACTATCAGAGAAATTCCCGCTTGAGTTGATTGTCCGAAAAAGTGAACGGGGGTTGTCAACTGCTGTGGTCGCCGGTATGCGAGCATCGGAGGCGGAGACCGTTCTTTGCATTGACGCTGATCTATCGCACCCACCTGAAGCGATTCCGGCGATGATCGAAACGCTGTCAGCGGAGGAGTGTGATTTCGTGATCGGCAGTCGCTATGTTGCGGGGGGAACGACTGATGACGAGTGGGGAATCTTTCGCTGGTTGAATTCCGTAATTGCAACCGGATTGGCGAAACCACTGACATCGGCAAACGATCCGATGGCTGGTTTCTTCGCACTACGAAAAAGTGACTTTGATGCCGCAGCATCAAAACTGGATGTCATTGGATATAAAATCGGTCTTGAATTGATCGTCAAATGTGACTGCCGTGAAGTTCGCGAAGTTCCGATTCACTTCGCAGACCGACAATTTGGTGAGAGTAAGCTTTCTCTGAAAGAACAGTTGAATTATCTCCGCCATTTGAAAAAATTGTATACATACCGGTGGCCGGAGGTTGCGAGATTCATTCGTTTTGGAATGGTTGGGTCGTCTGGCGTGATCGTCAATATGGTTGCATTGAGTCTTCTCATTCAATTGTCAGTCACGCCGCCGTTGGCGATGGCAATTGCGATTTGGATTGCGATGTCATCGAACTTCTTTCTGAATCGCGAATTCACTTTTCAAGACAGAACGACAGCGAATTTCGTCTCAGATTACGTCCGTTTTTGCCTGGCAAGTTTAACGGGAGCCGCCTTGAATTGGTCGGTGGCGACTTTTTTGTGGTCCACATTTTCATTATTTGAAAACGCACCCACATTGGCAGGTCTTGTCGGAATTGCAGCAGGACTCTTCGTAAACTTTACGTTATGTCGCAGGTTCGGTTTCTTTGGTAAGAAACAAGCAGTTCAAGAGTCTGCCGGACAAAAAAACAACGAAACAGCAGCTGGGACACCAGCATCTTCACCAATCGGGTCCAGATGAATATAAGGTGAGTCTCCATGGCCACAAATCAAACTCCAATCAGTGAAAAACCTTCAAAAAGTCGAGGGCAGCGCCTGCTGCTGACGAGTTCGTTGATGGTCATAGGACTGTTCGGACTTTGCTGGCTGGGCTTCAAATACGCTGCGGCAGACAGCGAGCCGGATACGAACCTGGCATTTCTTCAAGAGTTCAGTAGTAAGAAAGAGAAACTCGATTCCGAGTTGACAGCGCTTCGTGAAAAAGCTGCGAAAGAAAGTCGCGAATCGACTGGAAATCCAGAATTTGGAAAACACCCACACGTTTCTGTTGTTGCAGTCAGCCCATCAGAGCACCTTGACCGTCCGAACGATTTTTTCGCAAAGCGTTTGAAGATCGATCTTGACGATGATGCCATCGAGCAGCGATTAAAACACGATGTTGAATATCTTTCTTCAGACGAACTTGAAGGTCGTGGAATTCGAACGAAAGGTCTGGAGGTCGCCGGTGAATTTTTGGCAAAAGAATTTAAAAAGGCAGGACTCTACACGGCATGGTATGGAGACTCACCATTTCAGGAATTTCAATTACTCAACGGTTCACGACGTGGAGCGGTGCAAAGGGTTCTCTTTCATCGTGAACAAGGTGAGAAATATCTTCTGACTCCAAACGTTGATTTTTCATCTTTGATGAAAACAACGATGGGGACCATGACATTGCCGGTTGTCTTTGCTGGCTACGGAATTACAGCGCCTGAACTTAACTATGACGACTATGCGAATATTCGAGTCGCTGGAAAAGCAGTTATTATTTTACGTCACGAGCCACAGAAAACAGATGTAAACAGCCCATTCGATGGAGCAAGTGCATCACGATATGCTCCCGTGTATACAAAAATTCAAAATGCAATTTCACACGGCGCAACGGCTGTCATCTTGTGCGATACACATTCGAAAACAATCGACAGTACACATGACGATCCTTTTTCCAGTGATTTGCTTAAGGTCGAATTTTCGGAAAACGCTTTTGACACAACCATTCCTGTGATCCACTGCCGTCAAGCATTACTTGACGAAGTTCTACAAGAGTATGGAGTTGATTCTCTTGAAGAAGTCGAAGATCAAATTGACGAGGATCTTCAACCGCGTTCGCGCGACATTAAAGGTTTTCGGATTGGATTCGAGGTAACAAGAGATCGCTCTGGCAGATCAGTCCGCAATGTTCTCGCGTCAATTGAACCAAATGGTCCGATGCCGAAAAGGACTGTCATTGTCGGAGCACACTACGATCACTTGGGACGTGATGGCTGGGGGTCATTAGCAGTCGGCGCAGATGGCGAAATTCACAATGGTGCCGATGACAATGCGTCCGGTACCGCCATTATCATGGAAGTCGCTAGGCAGCTTGCTGCACGCCGTGACTTGCTCAAATGCCGTGTCCTCTTCGTTGCCTTCACCGCTGAAGAATTGGGACTTCTCGGAAGCAAACATTACATTCGAGACCCTGCCGTTCCACTGAAAGAAACGGTGGCGATGATCAATCTGGACATGGTTGGGAGACTTCGCGAAGAATTGACAGTCTACGGTGTTGGTACAGCACATGAATGGAATGACATCGTTCTACCAGCAGCGACATCTCATGACTTAAAAGTTTTGGGACGTTCGAGTGGGTACGGCCCGAGTGACCATGCTGTCTTCTATGAACGAGGCGTCCCGGTCCTGCACTTCTTCACGGGATTTCATCCTCAATATCACCGACCAGCAGACGATTCTCATCTGCTCAATATCAATGGAATGGTACAAATCTCACGGTGTGTGACGGACATCGTTGCCAAGCTGGCAGAAGATGATACGCCTCTCTCACCTGGCTCTGGAGGTAACGGAGGATTGCTTGCAGAAAGTGGTCTTTCAGGATTGCTCGATCAACCGGAGTCGACCCCACCGAGATTCGGCGTTGTCGTCAATAAATTGAAAAAGAGAGAAGGCCTGCAAATTCGGTATGTTCTCGCGAAGAGTGTTGCCGAGAATAACGGTTTACTTCCCGGAGATATCATTGTGAAAGTTGGAGATACGTTGATCAAAAACGTTGATGATCTCAAAGAAAGTGTGAAGGGACATGATTTGGGAGACACCATACCCATTCAATTAACTCGACGAACACTCAACTTGGAAATTGACGTCGTTTTCTGAATAAGAAAATCGATGAACGATTCCACAGTCGGTCGGAGTTGGAAATCATCAGGAGGCGTTGGCTGACAATCAGTGACAATTTGTACCGAATAGGTGATGCAGTATAGTTGATCCCATCTACAGTGGATGCCTAATTTCGGTCTTGATCACGTATTTCTGCTTCGTTTCTTGAAGCGATGGATTGTGCAAACTATCATCTTTCCTTACACGCTGCTCGGCAGCAGAAGATATGTAGATCATGCATCTTCCGAATCACCCTCCACGATCATGAAGGTTGGTCCCGGATTCATAATACAAGGCGAGTCAAATGGGAGTGATGCGGTTTGTCGTTCATCCTCCTGAACTCTTGAAAAACTGGCCTGAATCGAACCGGGCGTACATCACCAGTTTTGACGGTCGTGTCTTTCCGACTCATACAAACATCGAGGGAAACATTTTTTCATGTCGCCGATCTTTTTCGGATAGTGGAAAAATGAGCGTCCCGTGGCCCGTGGAAGGTTTCGGAAGACCGGTTCTCAACACAACATCTCTAAGGGAGCGCGAAGAACCATATTTGCTTTCTCTTGAACTTGCTCGGGGAAAACTTGCCGAAGTTCGAGAACAATGGTCGGTGTGGGAAATGGCTCGCATGGCCATCCCTCAAGCGTTTCGTGACATTCAATCTGAAGCTTTTCGTGCGTTTGCTCACGCAAGTGCCAGGCAAGATGATCTCGACGAGTGTTCCAAATCAGCTCAACATGCCATTCAAAAAGCGTGCGAAGCCGCGAATATTCTGAGTGATTCCTACGTCGTCCAGCGGATGACCAGCATCCGCCGTTCTTCTAGACATGCACCAAGTCTTCTGGGATGTGCCACAGACATCTCCGTACTCTCCGCACCAGGAACCTCGGTGTTCCTGGACGCTTTCAATACGGCCTCGGTTCCAATTCGCTGGACCGACATTGAGCCAACAGAAGGAACTTACGACTGGCAGCCGATCGATGACCAGATCGAATTCTGTTCGCAGCATCGGCTGATCACACGAGGCGGACCATTGTTGAGCCTTGGTCCTGGTGGACTGCCTGACTGGCTCGACTGCTGGTCCGATGACTTTCTGAATCTCCTCAGTTTTGTTTGCGATTTTGTAGACACTGCTGTCTCACGCTACACAGGCTTGGTACGCATTTGGGAAGTTTCTTCTGCGGGCAATGTTGGAGGCGCTCTCAATCTGAATGAAGAGCAGTGTCTCTCGCTCGTTGCCAGGACATTAGAAGCCGCGATTCGAACCGATAGTGACTCACATTTTTTCATTCGCGTCGAACAACCGTGGGGAGAATATCAACGGCAAGGTGAGC
Source organism: Planctomicrobium sp. (assembly GCA_030626405.1). Classification (GTDB taxonomy): domain Bacteria; phylum Planctomycetota; class Planctomycetia; order Planctomycetales; family Planctomycetaceae; genus Thalassoglobus. The sequence continues at coordinate 22,706 of DAOUPA010000004.1, read as the reverse complement.
ACCGATTGTCACCCTATCAATTCGTCGACGCGTTGATCCGGTCAAACGTCGGTTTGACCGGCGTCAGTCTCGACATCAACATCGGGTATTTTCGACGCGCCTGTTTTACTCGCGACATGCTTTCAATTTCTAAGCTCATCGACCTCTGGAGTTTGCTCGGTCTCCAGATCCATGTGAATATTTGCTGTCCTTCATCGAATTCACCTGACCCGTTCGCCAGCACAAGTACAGAAGTACAAAACCAGGCTCTCCGCGAGCCGTGGTCTCAGGAAATGCAAGCTGAGTGGATTGAGCAGGTTGTTCCTCTCCTGATGGCGAAGCCTGCGGTCACCGGAGTTTTTCAGAGACAGTTCAGCGATGCCGTTCCGCATCGATTCCCTCATGCTGGTCTGCTAGATGCACAGGGACAACCGAAGAAAATGTTCGAAGCGTATCAACGACAGTCACACTTCGAAAAACCCTGATCACTCACCCCCATCTTTCCCGCCCCCGGAGAACTCTATGGCCTTTCAGTTTCGAACTTTTTTCGCAGGCATTATTTTTCTGGGCCTCATTTCACCTGCTGGTTTTGCTCAGAATAAGACTCAAGAAGATGAGATCACTCAGGCTGGTGATCAGCTTCTCAATTCGTTCTTCGCCAGCGAAACAGAACGAGTCACTCGAACCTGTTTATCCGAAATTCAAAGCCTCAAAGACTGGAATTCGAACCGGGATATTTATCATCTTCAACTGAGAGAAATGTTAGGTCTGAGTCCCTGGCCGGAGCGAACTCCCTTAAAACCGGTCGTCACCGGAACACTCTCTCGCGAGGGAGTCATCGTAGAAAACATTCACTTTCAATCTTTGCCTGGGCTGTATGTCACAGGCAATCTGTATCGACCGGAAAAACAATCTGGTCCGTTACCGGCGATTCTTTATGTTTGCGGTCATGGTGGTGTGAAAAAGAATGGCATCAGCTACGGAAACAAAACTCACTACCAACACCACGGTGCCTGGTTCGCTCAGAATGGATACGTTTGCCTGATCATCGATACGATTCAGCTAGGCGAGCTGGAAGGAATTCATCACGGCACGTACAGCAAGAGCATGTGGTGGTGGCATAATCGCGGCTACACACCAGCGGGCGTTGAAGCCTGGAACGGTATCCGGTCCCTCGACTATCTTCAATCACGAGAGGAAGTCGACGGCGAGCGAATCGGAATGACCGGTCGCTCTGGCGGTGGAGCTTACACATGGTGGGTCGCCGCACTTGATGATCGCGTGAAAGCCGCTGTTCCAGTTGCCGGGATTACGAGCATGGAAGACCACATCGTCGACGGATGCATCGAAGGGCATTGCGACTGCATGTATATGGTCAATACCTATGGTTGGGATTTCCCACTTCTGGCGGCACTCGTTGCACCACGTCCGCTGCTGATCTCCAACACAGACAAAGATCGCATCTTCCCACTCGATGGAGTTGTTGATGTCTACTTCAAAACACGACGAATTTACGAACTCCATAACGCCCTCGACAACATCGGTCTGAACATTGCCGAAGGCCCCCACAAAGATACTCAGGAATTGCGAGTCAACGCGTTCCACTGGATGAATCGCTTTCTCAAAAACGATGACCCTCTGGTCGAAACGACGGCGACAAAACTCTTTACTCCTGAAGAACTCAAAGTCTTCAAAGAGCTTCCGACCGGCGAACGTACAACGACAATTCAGGAATCCTTTGTTCCCGAAGCGACAACCACTCTCCCACAAAGTCAGAAGGAATTAGGGACTCTTCAAAATACTGTCGTGAACCAACTGCGACAACTTTCCTTCCGAAATACGACGGCAATCAAATCGAAGAAACGCCCTGACCAGCACGGTGCTGGCTCCTGGGAAAACAAAACCTCCCGGCTCTCCGTGTTTAAGTATCGCAGCGATTCGGTGTACTCGCTACCGATCTTTCTGCTCGAACCAGACGGCGCGAACGTCTCCGCTCCATTGAATGTGATCGTTTGCAATCAAGAACAGTGGAACGACTTCGGTGCTGATTTAGCAGTCGGATTTCCAGATTGTGCCATGCTCCCGAAGACCGATGAAAGCGTGTGGACGAAGACAGCCACTTATCAGAGATTTGTGAAGGGAAATGATGCACCGACTGCTTTCCTGCTCCCGCGCGGAGTAGGACCGACCACCTGGTCAGGAAATGATCGCAAGCAAGTCCAGATCAAACGCCGCTTTGCTCTGCTAGGTCACACGCTCGATAGTCTCAGAATTCATGACGTGATTCAGGGAGTCGAATCGCTTCACTCAAATGATCGCGCGTTCAAAACAATACATCTCGAAGGTGAAAACGATGCCGCTGATTGGGCGTTGTTTGCAGCATTGCTTGGACCGAAGGTCACTAAGGTTGAACTCCATGGTCTGACGTGCGAATTCCGGGATGGTCCTCAATTGCTGCAAGTGTCGCAATTCGTTTCCAAGCCAACTGCTGTTCTGCTGGCTTCGAAGCGAGTCGATTCCCTCACTGTGTACCCCAACAAAGAGGCACAAGTAAAATGCTGGGAAGAGTTGCAAGCTCGAGCAAGAAAGATGGAATGGGACAAGCAGCGATTCTTCTTTTCAAACGGGTCGTCGAAGTAAGAACCTGTTCTGAAACTCAATTTTACAGCAGCATTTAGGCTGGGACTTATCCCAGCATTTCGGTGATAAGCGTCAAACGTGATGCTGGGTTACGCATCTGGCTAACTCAGCCTACAAAAATTAATCAGAGCCCAAGCGGTACTCGCCCCAATGGTGCGATTCGATTGCTCCATCGTGAAGTGCAGAGGCGACCAGGACACCATCGAGAAGACTCTCTTCGAGAACTGCAATATCCTCTATATTTCGCACCCCACCTCCTGACCAAATGCGAACATCTGGAGTTGCAACTTTCAATTCGTGGCAAAGGTCACTCGTTAAAACTCCTTGAGAGCAACCAACGCCTGCCAGATCGAGAACGATCGTTTGCCGCACACCAAGATTGATCGCTTCCATGGCAATCTCGTGAACGTTGCTTTGCTCAGCAACTTTCCCCAGTGCTTTCCCGTTTTTTATATCAAGACTGAACACTGTACGCTCTGGATCAATCGCATCGAGAATTTCAGAGAGCGATGATAAAGTCTCCAAAGATTCCAGGGGAACAACAACTTCCGCAACTCCGAGTTCCAGTAATCGGTTCGCCATCGCCGCAGTCGTCACTCCGGCATCGACAGTCAGTTTCAAGCCGGTCTCGGCAAGTTCTCTAATCACCTCTTCTGAGACACCACGACCTTCAAGTCCGTCCAGATCGGCAACGTAAATTGCATCAACGTTAAATTTTTCCTTGAACGCAAGAGCCGTTGGTACGGGACTAGAACCTTCTAAGAGGCAACTGACGTTGTGCTGATAGTGATCTCGATTCCCCGCAATTCCACGAACAACGTGACCATTCAACAAATCAATGACCGGAACCAATTGCAGCACAGACGTTTTCTCCATGACCACAGGCAGGAATGTCTGTGAATAAACAATGTCGAGATCACGAATAAACAGAATGTCAGCAGCACTTAGGCTGGGACTCGTCTCAGCATTTCGCCGAGGCTGTGACCGTTCACGTTATTTATTCTGCCTCTGCACTTGCCGCTGATGTATTGACCGTGCCTCGGCACGCCGCACACTTAAAGTGCACGGCGAACTCGCGGACACCCCAATACATCACTCAGTTACGAAATTGTTCCGCCGAAAATCGCACCTTGTCCGAGCATCTCTTCGATGCGCAGTAACTGATTGTACTTGCAAATTCGGTCAGTACGACTTGCTGAACCGGTTTTGATTTGACCGGTTCCCAGCGCGACTGCCAAGTCGGCAATCGTTGTGTCTTCGGTCTCGCCAGATCGATGGCTCATCACTGCTGTGTAGCCATTTTGGTAAGCAAGGTTTACGGCCTGAATTGTTTCGGTCAACGTTCCAATCTGGTTGACTTTGACCAAAATGCTGTTCGCGATTCCGTTATCAATTCCGCGTTGAAGACGCTCACTGTTGGTCACGAACAGGTCGTCACCGACTAACTGGCACTTGTTGCCCATTGACTCGGTCATCGTCTTCCAACCGTCCCAGTCATCTTCATCGAGACCATCTTCAACCGAGCAAATCGGGTACTTCTCGACCCAACCAGCAAGGAGTTCCACCATGCCGTTTGAATCGAGTTCACGTCCTTCGACGTTGTAGATTCCGTCTTTGAAGCACTCTGAAGCAGCACAATCGAGAGCGATGCTCACCTGATCTCCAGGAGTGTAGCCCGCTTTTTCAATCGCTGTGAGAATGACTTCAATCGCTTCATCACTGTTCGCCAGATCAGGAGCAAACCCACCTTCGTCGCCAACAGCGGTACTCATCCCTTTGCCTTCAAGGACATGCTTGAGGCTATGGAAAATTTCGACGCCGCAACGTAGAGAGTCGCTGAAATTGTCAAAGCCGAGCGGCATGACCATGAATTCCTGAAGGTCGATTCCGTTGTTCGCGTGCATTCCCCCGTTGATAATATTCATCATCGGGGCTGGTAGTCGGTTCGCTCCTGCTCCGCCCAGGTAACGGAACAACGGCAATCCACAGGCGGCAGCTGCCGCATGAGCGGTTGCCATAGAACAGGCAAGAATTGCATTCGCACCAAGTCGTGCTTTGTTTGGTGTTCCGTCTGCATCGATCATCGCTTGATCGATCGCCGCCTGATCGAATGCGTCGAGTCCGTTCAGCACTTCATCCAACTCTTCGTTCACGTTCTGGACAGCGTTGATAACTCCTTTTCCAAGGAAGACGTTCTCGTCTCCATCGCGAAGTTCACAAGCTTCGTGGGCACCTGTGCTGGCTCCACTCGGAACGGCAGCACGACCGATTGTGCCATCTTCTAGCATCACTTCTACTTCGACTGTCGGATTCCCTCGGCTATCGAGTATTTGGCGACCGTGGACTTCAAGAATAGACATACTCATCACTGTTTCCTCTGTAACGTTAATAATATCTGGCACTTACGAGTTTAGTGCCGTCCCCTCGCAGCGGCGTGGGGGATATTCACAATGCTTTGTGTAATGGTGTTTTTTATCAAACCTGGCTTCGCTTCACCACAGAGGGGGCATTCTGAGACTTTTCCTCTCATTTCGGAAAACAAATGCCCATCCCGAAATCCTCCTATCCCGCCTAGTCTTACTAACCGGTACGAATCGTAGATATCGCATGAACGGTTGACCCGCAGAGGCCAAAACTTCGTTTTCATCGTCTTCTCTGCCGATGAACAGGAAAGAGAAGGGCCATCATATCTATTCGGCATTCGCCATAATGAATTCAGATGCGCAACGAGGGGGAACTGTGATGTTGAGGAAAGTCTGTTTTGCAGGTGTGGCAGTAGTCACCATGCTAACCGTTTGTCAAAGTAGCCAAGCCCAGATGTTTTTCGAAGCAGACTGGCTCTACTACGGTCGTGACAACGATTCAAGCAAAAATGTTGTGACCGGTTCAGAGTCGCTGGGACTCTCGGACGCTGACTTCGATATGACGTCAGGTTACCGATTGGTTTTAGGTGGTTCGCTGGGTGAATTTGGCGTCGATGCCAGCTTCTCTCAACTCGATTCGTGGAACGGTGGATCCAGTGGAACGTTCACAAATCTGCTGATTCTCGACGACACTGCTGGTCTCGGAACTGTCGACCCGGGGGGAACAGCAAATTCACTCGCCTCATTTACGGCGTTGAGTCAGGCTGCCAGATTCTCACCGATGATGATGGGACCGGACGATGAAACAACGGAAAGCGAACGACTTCGTGCTTATACAGATCCGTTTACGGCAGAAATGATTCCACTGAGCTATTCAACTTACAATACTTCGAACTTCCGCGAATTTGAAATCAATATCGGAACGCGGCGAGATGTCTGTTGGTGGCGATGCTCTGTAGGTTACCGGCATCTGAAATTGGACGAACGTAGTGGTCTGACTATCGCTGGTGCTTTTGACGCACTCGATGTCGACGATGGAAACCCATTCGACGGAACAGTCAACGACGATCCGAACAATGCACTCAGCAATACCGCCATCACTAGCACCGGACTTGCGAACATCAGTGGAGCGGCAGATGGATTCGATGCGATCTTTGTGACCATGGATCCAATGATGGCAATTCCCGCTGATTACGTGGCCTACCAGATTTTAGGCAACTCCAACAATGAATTGAATGGTGCTCAGGTCACCTCGGCGATCCGTATCTTCAATGGTGAATGGATTACGATCGAGGGAATTGGCAAAGCCGGAATTTATCGCAACAACGTCAGCGGTTCGGTTCAGGAAACAGTTGTCGGCTCCGGTAACGACGATTCCATTTACCAACGTACTCTCACCGGTAACGATAGTAGTGCAGCATTCGCGGGGAACCTGGGAATCCGCGGAATTGTTTCACTTACAGATTACATCAATATCATCGTCGGCTACGACGTGCTGTTCCTCAGCGGAGTTGCCATTGGTTCCGAACAACCAGACGGACTCAGCACCGACATCTTCGGAGCCACACGCTACAAGGTTCAAAACGATGGAACCCTGGTCGCCTACGGCAGTAATATCGGATTCGAACTTCTCTGGTAAACCTGAACTCCTCACGCAGTTCCGTTGCCACTGGTCATTGACAACCACAAGTTCAATCCACCGAGCAACCCTGCGGTTCAGCTTACCGACAATCTGATAAAAACAACGACCACGCAACCGATTGCGTGGTCGTTTTCAGTTTGGGCCAACTCGAACTCGCCTCTGTCATTCTTGACTTCGTTTATGATCATCATCTCCTGAAAATGATGGTCAGAATCCACCAAGATATTTTCACACCGTGTGGATCAGTTTTGGGGGAGCAAGTCATTTCGAAAAAAAGAATTCTGCGGTCGACTTGGTGAACGACCTTCTTGAGCTTAGGGTGGTGAACAATTTCTGAATAGATTCTTAAATATAGAAATGTTATCGCTTCGACTCACTGATAAAGCTGTTATTAATTTTGAAGCTCAAGGAAACTTGACGCCGAGGACCCACGCGGGACTTTTTCCGCATTCGTACGACTTCAGTTGGGAGAGCAGACCGGTTGTTGTGTCACGACGGTAGACCACCAGCTTGTTTGATCCCTGACCCGCAGCAACGAGGAAATTTTCACCTCCTGGTATCAAGTTGAACGAGCGAGGAGTCTTCTCGGTCGACGTCTGTCCTAGTGATGTTAACTCACCCGAATCCTGATTGATCTTGAACTGCGCGATGCTGTCGTGCCCGCGATTCGACGCATAGAGAAAACGGCCATCACCGCTGATTTCGATATCTGCACATGATCCCGTTGAGATGTCCCAGTCGTCTGGGTGTGTTGACAACGTTTGCTGTTTATTGAGCGTTCCATTTTTCGTGTCGTACAGGCAGTGCGTCACGCTTTTGCTTTGTTCATTGACCAGGTAAGCCCACTTTCCGTTGGGATGAAACTGCATATGCCGTGGCCCTGCCCCCTTGGCACCTTGAAGTTGTGCTGGATCATTAAAAGCGAGTCGACCTTTCGCAGCATCAAACCGAAATTGTTGAACTTTGTTCAATTCACCAGCGTGCGGAACGAACGCATAGTTATTGGAGGGATCTGTTTGGACACAGTGTGCTTTCTGACCAGTCACAATTCTCTGAACTGGTTTATTGACCACCTCACCATTTTTGATTTTGCTCACGGTGACGAGCCCTTCACCATAATACGCAGCAAGCAGCCAATCACCAGTCTTGTCCAGATAGATGTAAGCCGCGCTCCCGGATGAAGGGGCACTGGAAAGCTGAGTCAGCAATCCAGTTTCCGGATCGACCGAAAGCGTTGCGTATTCAGATTGCGAGCGAACGATTGCGTAGAGACGCGTCTTGTCAGAACTGAGACAAAGGCACCCCGGTGTTCCATCGAATTCGACTTCACCGACTCGCGACAACTCACCACTTTTCTCATCGAGCGAGAAGACCCCGATTTTGTTGTCCTGACTCTCTGAGACATAGACGAAAGTGTCCGCGTAAGAATGACTCATCGATAATACCGAAATGATGGCTGCAAGGATGATTGATTTCATGATGTGAACCCCAAACAATTGACAATTGGCAAACTGGTAACAATAGCGTTTAACGTTCGATTGCCTCGGCAATAACAGGCTTCAACGCAGATTCGAGCATAGAAGAGTAAGGCATCGTCTGTTCCATCGTGACAACAACGAGGTCGTCTTGAGGGGAGGACCAATAGTGTGTGCTGGCTGCTCCCCCCCAGCCATAGTCTCCCACCTTACGATGAGGGTCATACTTGCTCGGTTCAACACAAACTGAAAACCCATAACCATACCCAATCCCATCTCGAATGGTTTCACCGAATTTGATCCAGCCGACTTCTTGAGAAACATGGTTTAGTGTCATCAGGTGAACGGTTTCAGGTTTCAAAATCCGTTTTCCATTCAATTCACCATTATTACGAAGAGCGAGAAGAAACTTCATGTAATCGGTGATCGTACCAACCAAGCCACCTCCTCCCGAAGAGAGAGTCGGCTTCTTCAGGTAGCGACTTGTTGCGGGATCGTCGATCAATTTGCCGCCAGGATTGTAATTCGCAGAAAATCGGTCGAGTTTTTCATAGGGAACAAAAAACGCCGTGTCACTCATGTCCAAGGGTGTGAAAATGTGTTCTTGTAGATACTCATCGAACGGCTGCTCAGCAACGACTTCAACGAGCCGACCAAGGACATCGATGGACGTTCCATAAGCCCAATCCGCTCCTGGTTCAAACTTCAAAGGCGTTTGTCCCATTTTTTCGGTCATTTGCTGCAGGGTATTCTTTCGATCAATGGCATTCGCAGCTTTGATAAGGCTTCCATAGTCACCACCAGCGTCATATACCAGACCTGCTGTGTGTGTCATAAGGTGAGCAATGGTGATCGGTCCGTTCGCTGGATGAAATCCGTCTGAAGAGAAGATAGACATCGTCTTCATTTCAGGGATGTACTTCCCAATCGGATCATTTGGGGAGATTTTCCCTTGCTCAACGAGTTGCATGACAGCAGTCGTTGTCATGGCTTTGGACATGGAATAAATCCTGAAGATCGTATCCTTTCTCATTGCCTTATCACGTTCGATGTCCATCTTGCCGTAGGTCTCAAAGAAGCAGACTTGTCCCTTGCGGGCAACGATTACGGAAGCTCCTGCGAGACGTTTTTGAACAACGAGGTCGTTTATGATTTCACTAACTCTGTCCAATTTCTCGGCAGACAAGCCAACCACATTGGGTTTCACGACAGGTAGGTCTGCTGCTTGAGAAATTGAGCCTACGATGCTGAAAATAGCGACATGAATCCAAGTGAATGATTTCAGGCTGTGATACTTTTTTATCTTGATGAAATTCATTGATTGAGTCTGATAAAATGGTGAGTCTATATTGTGACGGCCGCGTACTGTTTTTGTACCAGCATGCTGGTGCACCGGTTGGCGTTGTGGGAAATGACTGCCTCAGGAGGAGTCATGGCCTAAAACAGATGATAGGCCTTCTCGTCCCAAGCTTGTTTTAATTCGGGGTCATTGGCTCGCCTTAGCAGATCGTAGTAGCTGTAGGGATACTTGAAAACGTGTCCGAGTCCGAGAGTTCGATCTCCACGTTGTTGCCAGTACTTGGTCTCTCTTGGGCGTAGTGGACTCGGTTTATGATCAGGAATTTTCCGGTCCTCTGGTGCCGGTCCTTGTCTCGTGACAGTGACATACTTTCGAAATGCGGTGCGGCAACTTTCAGCGAGTTCGACATCCCCCATTGCTGCCAACTCCACGAGTGACTGACCAAACGTCAGCATGTGTCCGGCGAATCCCTGACCGAAACCGATGAATCGGTCAATCGAGTCGAGTGCTTCTTTCAGGATGTATCGCGATGCTGCTTCTGACTCCGTAAACGGCGGCGGATCAACCTTGGCATCTGGTTTCGCATCTCGCCAAGGTGTGAAAGAGCGAATCAACCGACAAACGCCATCAATACGCTCCGGCGTTGCAGCACTGGGGTACATGCGGAAGGCCTTGATGGCGAGCATGGCGAAAATCGCATTGTGCCCGACTTGTCGCAAAACCTCTCCTCCCTCGACAAGAGCATCGCCAATTTTGTCGATACTTGCGATGTTTGCTTCTGCCTCAGGAAACGGCTGACACAACTTCGATGAGGACCAGTTGATATCGAACAATTTCACAATGCGCGACATTGTCTCCTCATCCAGTTTGTTCTCCACACACAGGAGATGTGCAGCCACAAAACTGGCTCCACGGTGTCCGTCAGCAAAATAATTCAGATCGGGAGAACGGGCGAGAGCGTTCAGTCCGAGTAGTACGAGGCGCTGATCTTTTTTTTCTTCTGTCGATTCGGCGGAAAGACGACCTCCGATTGTTGAACCAATGAACACACCTGCGAAGCCTGCAGAGGTCCGTATCGAAAAGTCTCGGCGATTGATAGCGTTGTCCATGACATGAACACTCCTTGTAACTGACGAGAAAGAGGTCGAAAAACCTTAAAACGCTCCGCCAATACTAACAGACTCCAACGTCTCTCGCATTTCTTCTGCTCGAAATGAATAAGGTTCGTAATGAGAGCCAACTCTTGTCCATGGTTCTCTGAGAACGTGTATTTGAAATACTTGCGCCGTACGCGCTAGCGTCGGGCAAATCGATGCAGAACACTGACAATGCAACGCCCGCGGCTAGCGCCGTCGCCACTAGGGCACTTTTCGAATTGATATTCAAGGTGTTCGACCTGTTTGTGCTATTAACGGGGTCTGGTCAAGGGGGGCTCTGGTGGCGAATGCAATAAGTGCGTCTGTTAACGCTGAGTTCTTCATGGTTATCAGATCCCGGCTAATGGTGAGCATAAGTTCAAACTTCGCGTGGCTCCGTTTTTATTGGACACAACTCAAAGTGAATGTGTAAATTTGGAAGATGCTGAAAAAGCGTGCACTGGAAATAATCCCGAAGTCCGTTTATTCTCATTGGTTGGATATTCATGTATTTCATATCAGAGAACCAACAATGAGCTATTCCAAAATACTTGCAGCATTGATGGTGTTTTTATTCATATTGTTGACAGGCTGTCCTTCGCGTGCACCTGTTAAGAGTGAGTCCAAAACGGATCCTAGAGCTGAAAGCTTGTCAAAAGATTCTCGAATCGACTCTGGTATTGCGAATGTCCCTGCGGTTTTGGGGACGTTGCAGGAATTTGAGTTCACCGATCAAAATGGCGACTTGTTTCAATCAGATGATTTGTCAGGCAAGGTGGCGATCATCAATTTCATCTTCACAACTTGCGTTGGGACTTGCCCGCAACAATCACAGAAAATGGCTGAGATCCATAGGCGACTTGATGCAGAACAAGTAGACAAAGGCGTCAAACTCATCAGCATTACTGTTGATCCAAATACTGATACCCCGCAAGTCCTGAAAAATTACTCTAAGAATTACGATGTCAATGAGCACTTGTGGAAATTCTTAACCGGGAGCAAGGAGGAGATCTGGAAATTCAGCAAACAAGGCCTGAAACTCCCAGTAGCTTTGACTCCGGACGATCCTTTGATTCCAATCGCTCACGCCTCCAAGTTTGTGTTAGTTGACAGACTTGGGCGAATTCGAGGCTACCACGACGTTCTTGAAGATGGCGTCGATGCTTTGTGGAAGGACTTGGGCAGCATACTTCCAGAATTTCAACCAAACCTTGAGAAATGGCCAGACCTCCAGTCAGAGCCTGAACTGACTCACCTCGCGCAACCACCGGAAATTCTTGAGACCGGGTGGTTGAGTGAACTGGCCAGTCGCGAACGTGACGTCTTGCAGCAGGTCAAAGTCCGACAGGACTTCACATTCGTCGACACGAAAGGAAAATCGGGAATTGCATTCTCGCCACAGATTGTCGACGACCAACGCTGGCGATTACTCGTCAATCACTACGACCATGGCAACAGTATCAGCGTGGCCGATGTAGATGGGGATGGGCTGTCTGACATTTATTTTGTCTCGCAAGTCGGACCGAATGAATTGTGGCGAAATCAGGGGAATGGACAGTTCGAAAACATCACCACTCGGGCGGGAGTTGGTCTCGCTGACCGGGTGAGTGTTGCGGGGTCCTTCGCGGATGCTGATAACGACGGGGATGTCGACCTGTTTGTGACCAGCGTCCGTGGTGGAAATGCCTTCTTTGTGAATGATGGATCGGGTCACTTCCATGAAAAGACAGAAGAAGCGGGCTTGGATTACACAGGCCATTCTTCAACAGGAACTTTTTTCGATTACGATCAGGATGGTTTGCTCGATCTGTTTTTAACAAATGTTGGCAAGTATACGACAGAAGAATTTGCCGAGGTGCGTGGTGATCTTTGTAATTCTCAGCCAGAAACAAAGATCTCATATTATGTTGGACGTAAAGACGCCTTCGCTGGGCACCTCAAACCTGAACTGACTGAAAAAAGTATTCTCTATCGCAACATGGGACAAAATCGTTTCGAAGATGTTTCACAGAAGGTGGGGCTGGTCGATGAAAGCTGGGCGGGAGACTCAATTCCTATCGACGTCAATTCGGATGGCTGGCTCGACCTCTATGTCTTGAACATGCAGGGAAGTGACCACTTGTATGTTAATCAGAAAGGGGAAAGTTTCTCCGAGCAGACAGCAGATTATTTCCCTAAAACCCCTTGGGGAGCTATGGGGGCGGGCGTGCTGGACTACAATCACGATGGACAGTTCGATTTGATGCTCACAGACATGCATTCCGATATGAGCGAAGACATCGGACCGGACAGGGAGAAGTTGAAGTCACGCATGCAATGGCCTGCGGAATTTCTTCAGACGAAGCAGTCCAGTATTTTCGGCAACGCCTTGTACAAGCGAAATGCTGACGCAACGTACTCAGAAGTCTCCGATGCCGTTGGTGCAGAAAACTACTGGCCATGGGGACTTAGCGTCGGTGATGTCAACGCTGATGGATACCCAGACGTTTTCATTGCTTCAAGTATGTGCTTCCCGTATCGCTATGGACAGAGTTCTTTATTGCTCAATGACAACGGCAAGCGATTCGTCGACGCACAATTTGCACTTCAGATTGAGCCTCGCAAAGAGTCAGAGATGCTTGCTCCATGGTTTTCTTTGAACTGTAAAGATGACGGATCTGGTACACCATTTTGCCAGGGGCGATCGGGGACTGTTGTTGTTTGGTCGGCAACGGGAACTCGCTCATCAGTCTTTTTTGATTTTGATTCAGATGGCGATCTTGATTTGGTAACCAATGAATTTAATACATCACCACGCATCCTCAGCAGCAATTTGGAATCGCAGGGTCAGCTCAACTTTTTGAAGATTGAGTTGCAAGGGACGAAATCCAATCGGAATGGGTTCGGTGCCGTTGTCACGCTTAAATCACAAAGCAAGACTCAGGTGCAAGTGAACGATGGGAAATCCGGATATCTTTCGCAGAGCGTCCTTCCACTTTATTTCGGTTTGGGAGAGTCGCAGCAAGTCGATGACATTGAAGTCCGGTGGTCATCTGGAACATTGCAAAAGTTAAAAGGACCAATCAAAGCCAACCAGAAACTCGTCATTGTTGAAGCGGAGGCTGAGTAGAATTTGCTTCGTCGTCAGATAATTCACGCAGCAAAATCGGACGGTAACCGACTTCACCATACAATTGGTTTTGTGGTATGAAATTTTCGTCAAAGTCCGGAGAAGGTGCCTGCAATTTGTTGATCTTTGGATCAATTGACATTCTCAAATCCTCGATTTCGCCACCAATAAAGCAATCGCGAACCCCTTCCCCATTGATGATATCGAATTCATACGGATCTCCAGGACGTGAGCCATCCGTCTGGTCATTCTTCCACAAAATGCATCGCACGTAGGTACTCCCTGCGCCATGGTCATCGACTCCATTCCAATTGGCTGTGAACGTCGACCTAATGACCTCGACTTTTGAATTTGGAAAAACGGTTAACGCCCCGCAACCGTGCTTTGCGTTATAAACCAGACCGTATAGTGCATCGATTTCATCCATGCCATAGTTGGCGATATTGTTGACGAACAGGCAGTTTTGAATCACAGCTGAACTGCCTTCGAGGACGTCAACCGCGGCTCCAGTTCCAGGACATCGGTTTTCTTTGAAAACACAGTTTTCAAAATGAACCGACTTTTTACAGAAGCCTTGCTGTTCAATGGAGACGGCACCTCCGCACAGCTTCGTTGAATTGTTGATGAACCGGACGTTCTTGATTGTTGGGTGAGAATTCCCATAAATTTTCAGGGCACCGCCATCCATATAATAGAACATTCCACGAGTTGGAGCCGGTCCTTGCCCCAATCGAATTTCATTGGGATCGTTTTCTTGCGAGACGTAACCGTCAGCATCAGAGACTCGAAACCCTTCGATAATGGTTTTCTCAGTGACGCCCTCGCCGCAAAAAATGACGTGGCTGACAATCGCTGAAGAAAGTGGTTGACGAGTTGATGTCACAGGTTTTGCAGAGAGCGTGACGTTGCCGTCAGCTCGCAAAACGACTCCGTCATGCTTGGCGGTCAGCGATAAAAATGAAAACCCAGTTGTCGCAGGGTGGTAACTCCCCTCGTGAACGATCACTTCCTTTTTATTTTCGGCTCTAGCAGCCAGGTCGAGAGCAGCTTGTATATCGCCTTTCGGATAAACATGAAATGGTCCAACGGGTTTCGGAGGAAGTGAGGGAGTGGACGACTTTTCTCTCTGACAACCACTGAATGAAATCAGAATCAGAAGACAAGAAAGACAGACTTCCGAGTTCTTGATAATGCAAATCAATCGCATATCCCTTTCCACCTCTTTTCAATAATAACTACTCCCGGCGAACCTTGGTGTTTCCACGGAAAACCACACATCGGAGACAACTCAAGTTCGTAACTCCCGGCTTGTTCTGCCAGAAAAGATGAAGTCAAAATCATGTCTGGCACGGCGACAACATTCAATGAAAGTTCGGACTGGTGAAGTGAGTAGACGTAGTCGTTACTCTCCACATTCAATTCATACTCTCTGCCTTCATCGATCACCAATTCCTGATCGAAATCGTGAATTCGCGCGGACTTATTGCTTTTCGCCGAGAAGTAGCATTTGCCTTCCAGGACAACAATCCTGATGATCTCTGGAGTAGCATCGACCTTCTTCGCCGTTCGTTCAGGGCAACTGAATTGATGAACTCCCCAAGTGGTCAATAAGAGAGTGATGCCAACCGTCAGGACGATGCCACCACTCGATTTAGGATCTCGATGACTTGAATTTGCTTGCGTCACGGTGCTCTCTCCGGTTCGGAATGACGCTCTTTAAATTTTTGTAGTTTCTCTAAAACATAGGTTTGTTGCTCTGCCTCATCAATTTGATTGAGTCCCTCAGCGGCCTGTATCAAGATTTTTCTTGCACCAGTATTCCTTGGATTCACGGCGAGGGAACTCTTTGCCGACTCTCTCGCCTCCTTGAATTTTTTCAGCTTAAGCAGGAGACGTGATTTGCGTTCCCACATCGTTGAGTTCGTCTCATTCAATTCAAGAAAAGCTGTTGTCCAGCGAAGAGAATCGTTCAAGTCACCTTGAAGTTCGTTCACAATTGCCAGAGTTTCGAGAATCGATTCATTCTGGGGAGCCTGTTGATACCCATCCAATGCGATTCTTTCAGCCTGAGTTGGATTTTGATAGATGAGAAGTGTACTCGCCGCATCCAAAATTGGGACATCATGAATGCCCCTCTCTAGGATCACACTTAATGCGTTGGTTGCCGCCTCGACTAGATTTTGAGAGGTGGATTCATTCGCGACATCAGCGAGCGCAAGCCCATAAGCCCTTTGTACTTCTTCATCAGGAATTGAAAAAGTTTCGGGTTCAAATACGCCAATCTCCCCTGGCGTTTGGGCAACCTTCTGCAAAGGTCTGCTCAGAATTCGGTGGTCTGTCTGGCTGGTATGCGGGACATTGTTGGCATTAAGTGTTGGCATATGACATTGCACGCAGGAATTTTCTGGACTGGTTTTAATTCGCTTCGCGAATGGCTCTCTGCATCCACTCTCTGATTCAAGATGGCAGTTGCTACAGCGAGTGTTGTAATGGGAGATTCGTTCTTGTTGTGGTGCCATTCCATGGGGGTCATGGCAACTCGCGCATCCAAACGTTCCGTTGCTTTGCTGAAAACATTTGCTGACCACAAACTGCTCGACTTGGCTGACAGCCGTAGTCTGAGTGGAGTTAACAACACCCGTGCCGCGCTGGAACACGACCCAGATGTCAGAGACAAGGTCACCAGGTCGAAAATCGAACTCAGTGCGATTGGCCCTTAGAATTCGCTTCGTACCAAGTAGGTGACACTGGTAACAAACACTTTCTCTTCTCGCTGGATCCAGATCAGCTGGGTTGACGATTTGATCCTGACCTGATGGATTAGAGTGTTGGTGAAATTCGACGTGAGCAGCACCAGGACCATGACAGCGCTCGCAACCAATCGACATCTCTGCAAAAACGTCTGGTTGAAATGTGTGGTAAGCAGCCTCGGCAGTCCGTGTCAGGCCAGAGTGGCAAGTGATACAACCGTCGCTGACTCTTCGTTCGAAACGGGGATGAGAATCCGAATCATATCCGGGCGAAAGTCCAAACTGACCTGTCCCGGTGTACCAAGTAATCGGCGACTGAAACAATCGGCCTTCCCGGTTCGTCACAAAAGTATATCCGCGTTGGCCCGATCCAATTGCGAAATCGACCGGGACTGATTGGCGATAGATTTGCTCACCACTATCGTCCACGAACTCTTCACTATGCAGTATCTCACCATTTTTCACCTGCACTTCATTCGTACATAAACCGGTTTCAAATCGGGCGACTGGTTCAAAGTCTGGTCGTTGAATCTGACTGGCCAGCTTGAGGGAAACCGACATTGGGTGCGATTGATACGCATCATAAATCTCTTGGTGACACTCCTGACAAGCTTCGCTCCCAATGTGTTCTGCAGAACGACGGTCGTCAGGTGGCCAAGGTTGAACTTCTTGCACCACTGTCGTTGAACTCGTTTTGGGGGCAGCCTGCTCCGCAGGCTGCGAGCATCCCTGACAAACGAGAAGAAGAATCACCCCTCCGAAAAGAATCACAGGTTGGCGTTGGTTGGAATTCGCGTTCCCATTCCACGATTCTTGTGAAGACAAGCAGAACGTTGACCACATCACAATAGCGTTTTTGGTGTAATCAATGAGTGAAGAGGCGAACATTCTCGCGGCTCCGGTGAGACCAACTCTGCAACTGTTCCTGGAAGAGTGTACCACACGAGGCGGAGAGTGTCTGGTCCTCCTGGTTGAACCATTAGCCCCAAAGTTTTTCACTTGGCACAACGCGAACTCATCAGGAGCGTTCTGTCTGGACACCAACGTGAGTCACTGGAATCTTGTGGCAATGACCAATGCAAGAAGAGTCTTGTCTGGAATCGGCTGACGAGATGTACGATTCAGCGCAGAGAAGTAGAGGGTGATACCGTTCCATTCAGATGAGTCATAAAATCCGGTCCGAATCCCTCATCCCGCAGTCCCTACGCCAAATCGTCTCCCGGTCAGGATCGAGACATGGCTCAATTCAAAAAACAGCCGAAAACAAGCTCACCATTTGAGACTGCACCAGAAATCTTTTGAATGAATTAATTGGTCGCCGCAGGATCGCCTCCAACATCTCCCATTTCTCCGAGCGCGTCAGGACTTGTGTCTTCGAGATTATCCTGCTCTCCGCCAGGTGTAGGATCGTTGACATGTCCAGCATCTTTGTCACCACCGCCACAACCCAGAGCACAAGTCAGGCAGACGCTCATCACAAGACAGAGTAAAAATTTTGGCATAGTAGATTTCCTCATTCGAAGTCGACAAAATAAATTAACTCAGGCATTATAGTCGATGAGCAAATCATCTACCACTAACCGAAACTTAAAGTTTGTCCCAGATCATGACAGCTCCCAGTTCTTCTCATTCTCGCTCAAATCGTCCAGCCATTTTTCTTTTATGTGCGATCCTTTTCGTTGTGGGTGCGTTTGTGGCACGGAATGCCCAGGAGTCGAGAACGATAGCGAGGAGCAGCAGATTCAAGCAACGTTGCCAGGAAGCGCTTGAGCAAAGCAATTGGGAGGCCCTGGTAGAGATCGCTCAACAATGGAGCCAGTTGACTCCTGAAGAAGCGGACGTGTGGCTTTTCATGGGAGAAGGATATCTACAAACAGGCAAGCTTGAGAAAGCATGTACTGCCTTGGGCAGAGTCCCGTCTGAGGACGAGAAGGCAATCCCCGCGTTGATCAAAAAAGCGGAAATTGAATTTGATTTATTACATCTTCCCCTGGTTTCAGAAAAGACCTGCCTGGAACTTCTCAAGCTTGAACCACGTGTGGCTGAAGTTCGTGCCCGGCTGATTTTCTTTTATGCCCTGACGCTACAGCGCGTCCGTCTCATCGAGCAAATCCGCGAGTCGATCAAGTATGGCTCTGATCCACCGGAAGCCTATGTCTATCTGCTACTTTGTGATCACCTCTATTTTACGAACGGTGCTAAAGTGAATTCCGTGTGGCTGAAATCAAATCCAGATTCAGAAATCTTCCAGGTCGCAGCAGCAGTTCAGTTTGACGAAATCATGCAACGGCTTGAGAATCAGACCGACGAAAACAAGGAAAGAATGCTACAGAGTCGTGAAAAGATTGAGTTGTACTTGAAGAGGTATCCTGAAAACTCTGCGTTACTCAGATATTTTCTTCAGTTATATACCGATGAATCTCAAGTAAACGATGTTGTAAGGATTCTCGGAATGGTCCCTTCGAATGCGGGAGATGATAGTATTTTCTGGAGGTTCCGCGGGTGGTATCAAGCGGCAACGAACGATTTAGAAAATGCAGAAAAGGCGTATCGTAAATCATTGGAACTGACAGGGATTGACTGGAGGTCGTGGCAGGGGCTCTCGGAAGTCGTACGACTGAAAGGTGATTTCAAGAATGCAGAGCGATATCAGAAAATTGCCCTGAGAGGAAAAAAGCTGCGCCAGGATTTATTACAGTTGCCCACGGCAAAAGACATCACGGATAAGCAACTCAAGGAGATCGCTGAATATGCCGCTGACTGCGGTGAAGATGAACTTGCGGAACACCTGGAATTTCGCTTGCGCCAACGTGGTTTTCAAAGGTGATGAAATCTGACTTCGCTCTCAGATCGACTCAGAGAGAAGGTGACTCAAGGAGGTATTCGCCATCTTCGCGAAAAATGATGGTACTGTTGACGGGCATGTTCTCGTATTTTTGTTCAATTCCAGAGGGCCAGAGGATGCGGATGGAACAAGATTCTTCCTCGAAAGTCGGGAACACCAGTTCTGGATAATGAGTGACGCAGTAACTCGATCCACCAGAAAGTTCCTGCACGAGTGTCTCATCCCCCGCAGTCAGCCAAACTCTCGTGTTAATTCCGTGGCGAGAAGACTTCGAACCGAGAAAACGGATCGAAACAGAACCAGCCAACTCTGAGTCGTTTCTTAAGAGAGCCAACGGAGAATTCTGGTGAACAACGGCCAGGTCGAAATCACCGTCACGGTCATAATCCGCCAGAGCAACGCCTCTGCCTACGAGTTTTTGCTGAAAATAGTCTCCGCTTGTTTTGGAGACCTCGACCCATTGCGTGCCCGCGAATGTCATGACTTGCGGATTCTGTTTGTATCCGTCTCCATCGGCATTTCTTGGATCGATATGACCATTGGCGACGAACAAGTCCATCAGTCCATCGCAGTTGAAGTCTTGCATGACCGTGCCAAACCCAAGTTTTGAATACGAGATCGGACGTAACCCCACCAAGCCAGCAACTTCACGAAAGAGACCCTTTTTACCTAAATTCTGGTACAAGGCGTTTTCCTCGTTTGTAAAGTGAGTGAGGTACAAGTCGAGCGCCTGGTTGCGATCATAATCTCCCACCGCGACACCCATGCTTGCCTGAGCGTACCCCTGTGAGTTAAACGCTGTCCCAGACAGAAATGCGGATTCATGAAACGTGCCGTCTGGCTGGTTCAGAAAGAGAAAGTTTGCTGTCGTGTCATTGCAGACATAAACGTCGGTGCGACCATCAGCGTTGAAGTCGGCAGTGACCACTCCGAGTCCCCGATTTCCTTTTCCATACAATCCCAGGCGAGTCGCTGAAGCTTGAAAGCTGAAGTCGCCATTGTTGAGGTAGCATTCGTCAGCCACGGGGGAAATCTCTCGCGGATGACACAGCGCTGGCTGACCATCTTTCGCACAAACCCTCGGGGAATAGGGGTCGTAGTCGGCATAGTTGCAGACATATAAATCGAGAAGACCATCCTGATTGAGGTCCGTCCATGCAGCGCTGCTGCTCCAACGCTCATCACCGACACCGGCACTTTCGGTCACATTCAGGAACGTTCCATCTCCCTGATTGTGGTAGAGGGCATTTGAACCGACGTTTGTTACGTAAATGTCGTCGAAGCCATCACCGTCAAAATCCCCAATGGCTGCTCCCTGACTATACTCCGTTCCACCGATCACAAGGCCTTCAACGGACTCAAATCGCTTTCCCTGAAAATTGCGAAACAACATGTCAGCAGGTCGCTCCAATGGAGCGACTGCATCCGGCTTCCCCCCCTGAGGCAGAAACAGGTCAGGCCAGCCATCAAGGTCGAAATCAATCCATCCACACCCGCCTCCTAATGACTCGACCATGAGTTGCTGACCTTCGGCGCCATTGAGATATGTAAAGTCCAGCCCCACTTTGCCTGCAACGTTGGTCAATCGTATTGGCTGTTGTTCGAAGGGGGATTCAGCTTTGACTTGATTTGTCGTTGCCTGAACACCTGGATCGAACTCGAATTTCAAAACTGACTCTTCTTGAGTCGTTGTGACAGATTTCTCCTGGAGAACCGGATCCGGTGACCTGTGGCATCCACAGAGCGACACAATGGATACCAAAGAGGCGAGAATGAAAAGTTGATTCATTTTGGTTCGCGCTGAAGGAGAAGACATGGTCATGCTCAACGTTAACAATTGACGAATCCATTGAACGTGAACCAACAGATTTCCGGTGAGAGAATGCGATCATTCCAGCGAGTAAGGAGCAGTCCCGAAATAGTTTGTCGATTCTAGCCGTTTGATCGATAGCCCCGGATCTGATTTCAGTTCACGTTCATAACTGGTACTCGCACCCAATATATCTACTTTGGAATTTCTCGCCATGAGTCGTACGCGCTAGCGTCGGTCATTTGTCGAGAAAAGGGTGCCTCACAAGGCCCGAGGCTAGCGCCAACGGCTCAAAAAGCAGGCCTGTGGTTTACCAAAGTAGATGGCATTGAGTGAGGCCATGCGGCTAATCATTCCCGACCAATTCGAGAAGTTATCTGAAGACGATTCCTGAGATTGTCGCTTTGACCACGACTTCGTCCCGCGAGGCAGGGCAAGACACACCCATGCACCAGTGGCATGACAATCGAAGCCACGGTGACTTCTGGAAAAATGTAGAAATTCCTCGCGAGGTTTGATTGAATGTCATTCACAGCACCTGACGCAAAAAACCTTCCTACAGTAATATGTTGTAGGAAGGTTTTTCATGATCAAGCCTGCGAGAACTTAAAACTCTCCGGTGGGGATACCGTCGTTTCGTACAGCGAGTTTGTAACGGGTCCCATGATCAATATTTTCGCTAATGAATTTGACTGATCCGTCGGCGAGAGTGACTTGAATCCCACCAGTGTGATAACTACTAGGTGCTTCACAGCGAAGATCGCCCCCACCCTGCGATCCTTGCAGCCAAGCTCTGTTCTTGTTGTTGATTGGATTTCTCAGATTGTGCACTGCTCCAAGTGGGCTAATCCAGCCACCAAAGTGACTGTGTTGCATGTTGAAGGTTGCTGCATTGCCACCGACCCAGTGCATGTTTTCAAAAATGGCAATCGTGTTTGTCGTTCCGTCAGTGATCTGAGCAATCGTTGTCCCACCACCGTAGTTAAAGACACCGTTCACGTTCACCCATTCATTGGCTCGCTCGCCGTTCACCCAAGGTGTCCCTGGATTGGAACCCTTGTTACCCAGATTTCCAGGTAAAGCGTCGGTAACTAAAGAGTCTGGGACAGCGTTACAGTCTTTCCACCCACCCCAGATGTGTCCGAGACTTCCGACATAGTCTGTTTTGGCACCTTCTGGATTATTACTTGGACCTCGAGGTCCCGTTCCAGCATCTGCATTACTCCAGCGATACCCTGTCACCTGCCACTTGTTAGGAATTCCATTCGTGACGTTTGTCTGAGCAGCAGAAGGACACATAACAGCAGCAAGGGGGGTCCTTCGGATCTCTTGCATGTTGGCAGATTTAAGATTGCTGTTTCGATCCCATACGCTCCCTACAGGTGGCTCAAATTCAATCCTGTTGTACATAGGAGCTTGATCAAGGTAGGGCAGAGCCATGGCAATCCAGGAATAGTCACCCATTGTACCTGCAGCCTGTGGGCCGTTGGTGTAACGGTTCATCTGGCAGGGGAAAATGTTATGGACGTCGTGGTAGTTGTGCATCGCCAAGCCCAACTGCTTCAAGTTATTCTTACACTGAGTACGGCGAGCCGCTTCGCGGGCTTGCTGCACTGCTGGTAAAAGTAGGGCGACTAAAATCGCGATAATTGCAATG
>DAOUPA010000736.1 GCA_030626405.1 Planctomicrobium sp. | reverse complement strand
GTGCACTCTTGCTGCTTCTCTACTCACCCGCAAGAAGAGTTCGTTGTGTGCCTCAGTTCTCGTTCAACGGCCCACAAAGTTCAAGTTCTGGGTGTCAAGTACGGCTGCACAACTCTGTGGGTACTCGCACAGTTCTGGTTACAGAAACTGAGATTGAGAAAGTTCAAAATCTTTGAAGAATTCTCTCCCTGAAAAACGTTTTCATACATATCCCCGAAGATCGGCTTGCCCGATTTTCTCTCCTTGTCTAAAATGGCACGTAGGGTGTGGACACGATTTTTCGACTGAAGAATGCAAAAATTGAGAGCAAAAACTGGAATTTCTCTGGCGATTGCGTCTTTCGCAATGATGCTCGTGACTCAGTGGTTGCACTCTCCGTTGCACCATCTCGTTGAATCCATTGAGCCTGGAGATCAACAACATCACCAGTGTGAAGAACAGAAAAAAACTGGGCAGGCACACTGCCACTCGCACACTCACCACGGTTCGAATGCACATACACACTGTCATTCACATTCGTCTTCTGAGAACGAGAAAAGTGACGCAAACTCAAAGAGCGGCCCCCCTTGCAATCATCATCACCCAGGCGGTGATTGCAAGATCTGTCAGTTTCTCGCCGAAAAAGTAAGTCACTCGCAAATGTCTGTTGAATTAACAGGCACGGAATCGGTTGATGTGATTTCCGATTCAGCTGTTGTTGTCGTTCTACTTCAAATTCGGTGCCGTTTCTTTGTCCGCGGACCACCTTCTCGCGCGTAATTCTTTCTAAAGCTTTACCACGTTGACTTTGACTCTTCTGTGCAGTCTTGCGCTGCGCAGTGGAGTAGCAACTGGTGAATTCTTCGACGATTTTTTGTTAGTCGGGGGTCTTCTTTCATAGCTGTGTATTCATTCCATTTCCTAATTTATTTTTGGAGGATCTCCATGCGCCCTTATCTCCGTAAAGGATTTACACTAATTGAATTGCTGGTCGTCATTGCCATTATCGCAATTTTGGTCGCCCTTCTTCTGCCAGCAGTCCAGCAAGCGCGCGAGGCGGCACGTCGCGCCAGTTGCAAAAACAATATGAAACAGATCGGACTTGCTCTTCACAACTACCATGATGTGAACAATTCGTTTCCATCAGGTTGGATCGGTGTCGAAAACGGACTCCCCAATGTCGAAGGGGCAAGCGGCTTCGGGTGGGGAACAATGCTGCTTCCCTATTTGGACCAGTCACCACTTTACAATGGTCTGAATTTTTCCAACGCAATGGATGCAGCTCCAAATCGTGACTTACTGGGGACAGTCATTCCCACATTCCAGTGCCCCAGCGATCCGAAGCCGAACACCTTCCAAATTCCGGATCGAAATGGAACAGACATTGACTTGGCAACTTTCAATTATCCAGGAGTGTTTGGAACCATTGAGCTCGACGAATGTGAGAACTCTCCAGGAACATTTCCAGTCACTGCATCTGGTCAGTGCATGAGTAACGGAACGTTTTTTCACAACAGTGCCATTCGGTTTCGAGATTTCACGGACGGTTCAAGTTCAACACTCATTGTTGGTGAACGGACAACCTTTCACGATCCTGTGACGAACGAAGACTTCTACGGAACTTGGTCTGGAGTCTTGCCAGGAGTTGATGAAGCGCCGGCCCGTACTCTCGGTCACGCTGAGCATCCCCCGAACGAAAATGACCATCCGGAAGATTTTGGGAGTTCACACACCGGCGGAGCGCAGTTTGTCCTTGGAGATGGTCACGTTATTTTCATTAGTGAAAACATCGACGAAGAGGTCTTTCAGTCACTCTCGACACGAAATGGAGGGGAAGTCGTCAGTGAATTTTGACTTGAAATATTCACGGTGGGCAACTGAGGTAGCTCAGGTCAAACCTGGACTGCCTCAGACTGTCGTGGGCTTCCAGCCCAACTGATTGGAACTCCAGGTTCTTTGTTGCTTGCTCTGTTGAAAAGGTGTCACGATGTTTTCACATTGCGACTAACGCCGTAGGGCGTAGGCTAGGACTTTAATGGCGGCTTCGACGAATAGGGCTACTCATCAAGGAATGTGACGACAAGCCTACGCAAATCAAGTCCCTAACCATAAACGAGGTCCCCGTAGACTACACACTCGACTTGTTAGGCTTGGAATAACTTTAATTCATCCGCCATGAGAACGTGCTCCGGCCACATCGGCCGGACGTAATTCAAGTCAATAACTCATGAGATCGACTATCAATTTGACAATCTCGATTAACCACCGTTTTTTGATTTGAGTCCCAGATTCTCATACGTTTTCTGCGTCAACGAATTCGTCCCAAGTACGCCATACGTTT
>DAOUPA010000147.1 GCA_030626405.1 Planctomicrobium sp. | reverse complement strand
CTGACAGGGTGAAGAACAAACATCAGACGTGACAAACAACGTTCATATGATCCTCATTCTGCAATAGGAATCAGAAATTGGCAAGCACCAGTGATGTACCTGAAAAGTCGAGCCACGATGAAAAACACCCTCCTGAATGGGAGGGTGTTGAGTGCTCGGTGGTGAACGTACTCTGTACTACGTCAGATTTCGCTCACGAATCCAGTCGGTGTGGAAGGTTTCGCCGCGTTCTTTGTCGACGCGCTCATAGGTGTGTGCACCGAAGTAGTCGCGTTGTGCTTGCAGCAAATTCGCTGGCAGGCGGTCGCGACGGTAACCGTCATAGTAGGTGAGAGCGGCACCGAATGCGGGAGCAGGTAAGCCGAGGTTGACGGCTGTTGAAACAACACGTCTCCAGGCGGGTTGTGCTTTGTCGATGGCTGATTTGAAGAAATCGTCGAGAAGAAGGTTTTCGAGGTCCGGATTCTTGTCGAACGCGTTCTTGATGTCCTCGAGGAAAGCCGAACGAATAATACAGCCACCACGCCAGAGCAAGGCGATGTTACCGTTATTCAACTTCCAGCCGAACTCTTCGGCAGCAGCATCGAGTTGCACGTAGCCTTGTGCGTAACTGACAAGCTTCGAGGCGTACAGCGCCTGCCGAACATCTTCGATAAATTGATCTCGGTCGCCATCGAATTTTGTGTCCGGTCCGCTTAAAACTTCAGAAGCGCGAACGCGGGCATCTTTTTGACCAGAGAGACAGCGAGCATAGACCGCTTCAGTGATCAATGTGGTCGGCACACCGAGGTCGAGTGCATGCTGTCCCATCCACTTACCAGTCCCCTTCTGCTTGGCAGTATCAAGGATTTGGTCCACGAGATAGTTTCCGGATTCTTCATCTTTGACTGAGAAGATGTCTCGAGTAATTTCAATTAAATAACTTTCCAACTCCCCTTCATTCCATTCCTTGAAGACCTGATACAGTTCTTCATTTGTCAGCCCAAGTGCGTGTTTGAGAATGAAATAGGATTCGCAGATCAGCTGCATGTCACCGTATTCGATGCCATTGTGGACCATTTTGACATAATGTCCGGCTCCATCTTCACCGACCCACTCGCAGCAAGGGATTTCGTCGTTCTCACCGACTTTTGCTGAGATCGACTGCAAAATATCCTTAACGTGAGGCCATGCGTCTTTATGTCCACCAGGCATAATTGACGGACCTTTGAGAGCCCCTTCTTCGCCACCAGAGACTCCGGTTCCGATGAACTGAAACCCCGCTTCGCGGATTTCTTTTGAGCGCCGGTTCGTATCGTGGAAGTCACTATTCCCGCCATCGATGATAATGTCACCCGGCTCCATCAACTCTTGAAGCTGCTTGATGACTCCATCCACAGGGCCGCCAGCCTTCACCATGATCATCACGCGGCGTGGTCGTTCAAGAGAGGCAACAAACTCTTTGATATCTTCGTAACCATTGACTCTGTCAATAGTTCCTTCCCAGACCTTGTCTGCTGGTTCATCTTTTAAACCATCGACGAAGTCGGTCATGGTTTTCGTTGTTCGGTTGTACACAGCAACCGAAAATCCGTGATTTGCCATGTTCAGCACAAGGTTCTGGCCCATCACCGCCAGACCAATCAATCCAATGTCGTTTTGCATATCAGTTCAGAGTTCTTGCGAGGAGTTTGGGGATAAAAATTTTCAATAGAGCATTTTCAGAAGCAATCAGCACGTTTCGCCTCGTGGAATACAATTTTACAGGCGAAAAAAGAATTCCACGGACGCAACTGTACTCTCATTGACAGACTTTATCCGCTTTTCACCGAACGGTCGAGGGATCAGCGATTCAGGGCATGATTTTGCATTGTACGGGAATTTCGAACCCTGAATTGAGTTCTGGACTTCGAATATCCCAGCCATTCTGATTCCACCTCTTCCCAAATCCGTACCAAACAAGAAGATAGGAATAATTACGAGGTCCCCGAAATTCATTGGAATAAGTCTTGCTGTGTTCTGTACTGCTCGTGTATTTTGACGCTGAAGTTGCGGAAATTGTTGTCAAAACGCATCACTTGTCGCATTAACGTAAAGCTTGGTGAACGACGGTGTTAACCTTTCATAACGCATATTCCAGCAGTCCAACTCCAACATCACGTCGCAAAGCGATTGTGACTCTTGAGGCGATCATCTGGCTCCCTGTATTATTGATCATCCTGGCAGCCGTTATCGAAATGGGTTTGATACTGACCGGGTCAATGCACGTCGCTGCCGCGAGTCGCTTGGGGGCCAAACTGGCGGCGGAAGAGCCGTTGCTGGCAGTTGGAGGAAATGTTGTACCAGTTGCGACATCGATTCGCGCTAGTATTGATACTTACCTGGAGTCAGCAGGTTATGGTGCCAACGCCTCGGAAGGTGTTCGCCTTCAGACGACACTTAACGGTGGAGAATCCGATGTGAGCGGGACATGCCCCGAGCAAAACACTCCAGCACTCCCTGCGACGCCTCCTGATTCAGTACGAGTCGTCGTTTGTGTTGATGTTACAAAAGTGACTCCGAATCTTCTGCTTACGTTTGGGTTTGATGTCTCGAGTTTGAATCTCGAGCTTTCAACGACATTCCCGTACGAAGATCCGTAACCACGTCCAGTTTCGTCTGTGATTGTATTGACACCGCGAAAAGTGTCTTCCCGAGCAGTGATTGATACCTTGAATAGTTGTCGAATTTCGGTCCAACACCATGACATTCCATAAAAAATTCAGATCCTGTCATTCTTCGCGACGGTCTTCGATTTCTGAAATAGACAAGAACTCGGAATCACGTTCTGGGATTATCACATTCTGGGCGATTGTTTCGATTCCCATCTTCTTGTGCGTCTTGTGCGTCGTGCTCGAAGTCGGGAACCTTTGGCTGGCGAGAATTCAACTGAAGAATGCTCTCGAGTCGGCGGCTTTGGCAGGAGTGAAACATTGGGGCGACAACGGTGGGGGAGATACTCAAGCGTCTCGAATAGTTGGAAACGCTTTTGCATCATCGCTCGTCATTAATGGAACGCCCGTTGACCTGTCTGTGATTGACAATACGCTCAATTACGATGTGGCAAACAGTGGCAATCAAAACGAGACTTGCGATGGTCTCTTGGTGTTTGGATCAATCATCGATGACAGCCCTGAGTACGTCTTCGACGCATGTGAAACCGCGGGTTGTGGTCTTCCCTTCGTTATTGCTATAGATGTCACGTCACACGGGAATTTGAATTCAGGAAATAATAATGAATGGGGAATCTCCATTCAGCCAACTCAACCAGGACCGTCGACCGTTTCAGTCCGACGAGTGATTTTTCAGATCCCGGCAGGCGAAAACGGACAATTCGAATTTATCAACGATTTTCCTGAAATCTCCTCGAATGATGACGACACAGACGCAAATAATAAAGTGAAGTGCATCTCTACAAACATCATTTGTCCAGGACCGATACCGACCGGTGAGAATTCTCAGGCTGATGTTTTTGGTGTTGATCCCAATCCCATCGACGTTCTCAACGAGATTAAATTTTTCATCGATGTCCCGTTCGGTCCAGATGGCATGGGGAGACTGGAGTGCGTCCCTGGTTCCGGGACGCAAGTCACAGGGACTGCACCTGGACAGACTTCCAAAACACTAGCAGTGGAGTTTTGTGACGAAAACGTACCTGGCTGCGACCCATTTGATTTGGGAGACCGCATTCGGTTCGGGGCGGAAATGCGAAAAGTGATGGGTGGAGGACAGCATGACGCAGATGATGTCGGGGATTTTGGTGTTCTCGTGACAGTGTGCTTGAGTGACGGAACTTTTCTTCAAGGGATGTTTACAGACACAACACACTCCGACCCGGGAGGATGTGATTGTGCGTCAGCCACTTTTCCTTTTTGGGGAAATTGCCCATCACCACGTCAGGGTCTTACAATTCATCCCGCGGGTATTCCGGATATTCCTTGTCCATCAGGGCCAGCTGCAAATAATAATGGGCAATCGCTCGTCAACTTCAACGTCAGTGGAGGTTCTGGTCTTGGATTTGCCGTGCGGGCGCAAGCGTCTTATGACGTTCCCAGCATTTGCAAGAACGTTTTCGGAATTCCTATCGGGCCGTTTTGCGTGACAGCCAAAGCCGATGCACTTTACGAATGCACAATGGATAGTCTGCGAATCTACCACTTGGACGATGTCAATTTCTTGTGCTCAGACCCTATCAATTGCCCGTAACTCAGGGCAGCTCTCGACGCCGTCCACAGATTGTCTACACCAGCCCACGGGTGAGATCGTCGCATTCTTCACGGTGTCATGCCGCTTGTTTGAATGAGGAATTGTTCTCCGCTCATAGTGCCGTGATATTTCCGGAGTCCAGCAAGGCAATCTGAGTTTTTTCCCAGTATCTGCAAGATCGTTTTCGATTTGCCTGTCGGACCATTTTGCGTCACTGCGACAGTCGACGTCTGCACATCACGCCGTCCGCGGATCTATCACCTGGACGATGTCAATTTGACTTGTGCGACGCCTTGCCCGTAACCGGAGAGAAATCCCAGGAATGCTGAGAATAAGAGTCGTTCTCACATCTTCCGAATGCGCACCATATTTTTTTTGCGTCCGGGAAATTGATTCGATGCGAACTCTTCGATGACTGCCCAGCCAAACGGGACTGGTTGGCACTTCCAGATGTTCAGCTCCGCTCCAGGTCGAGTAGGAAGTTTTTGAATCAAGAGCATGTGAGTTGTCGAACTGATTTGCAGTAGTGAGCAACGGTGACCAACAATCACCCAGCCACGCGGTACCGGTTGGTCGGCAGGATAAACTTGCTTTTCTCGATCATCGTAGTGCGGTCGAAAGTTTCTCAGACTGCACCTTCGTTGCGGAAAACGATATCCCAGCGCATCAAGAGCATCACTGGCGGCAACTTCATTTCCAGAAGTGAGGCAAGTCATTACCGTGAGTACCATGAGGGTGAGAGTAATCTTGCACATCTGACCAGACTCCATTCTCGATTTTCTATTTGCGCATCAGATTCCGACGCCACGACCGCGCATTCCACTTCTATCGAGTTCGGCTCCCATCACCTGCATCCTTGATTCCTTCCAGTGTAAGCGTTCTCGACAAAGTCGGATTTGCGTAATCAATTGTCATAACCGTTACGACATGACTGATGAAATCTACATACAGAGCCAGGCAAGGGCTTTAGCAAGGTTTTTATGGTGAGAAAGAGTGGTCTGCGTGACTTCGTACAAATCGATAGAGACTGACCGTCTCGTATGTTTCTATCTCTTCGAATTCGCCAGACTCAGGCAATTCCATTGCGAGTTGCTTCAGCACATCTTTAACAGTTTGCCTTGACTGCCTACTGACGATGACAACACTGCTTTCGATGTTTTCTTGCGTTGGAAAATCGAAGTGCTTCAGGCTGAAGTGATGCCGCATTGCATAGTAAACCAGCGGGGCACTGACAGGTGAAACTGCAATGAGGGGAGCCGGCCCAGTTTCGGTCTCCAACCAGGGTTGCTGCATCAGGTCAAGAACGATTTCCTCTGCCTCTGGACAGATCCCCGTATCGGTCGAACTTCTAATCGACTGATTTTGAGTCTGTAAAACAACGGGAACGATCACACCAAGAGCAAACCAAAGGGCCCAACACAAGTTTTTCTTCGACGAATTGATGTTCTGTAAAAAAGAACGAAAACCCGCTCCTGCGAGCAAAGCCAGGAGTGGGATGAAAAACAACCCGACGCGCGGCGGCGGAACAACTCGCTGGATCACAACCAGCACTGCAACTCCAAACAACGGCAGAAGTTTCGGAAAAATTTGCCGCCAGTGATCTTGGTTATTATTGCCTGCGATGCAGCCTCGCAGGGCAAATCCTGTGAATAAAATCGTTGTCGAAAGCGGCCAGTCGCGCAGCAGAAAATGCCTCCACTCCATGAGCCCAGAACGCAGGTGATGCCCGAATTCAGCCCAGACAAGAGCTTGCACGTATCCATTCGTTGTTAAGGATTCCATACCTGAAACGGCGATCACAGGCGCGTAGAAAATGAGCGTCAGCACGCCGACCATGACGACTGAAAGACTCCATTGCATCGCAAATCGAACGCGCTGCGTCTGCCATCGGTTTCCTGATAGCCCACTTAGCAGGAGCCATCCCCAGACGAGAATGTTCGGGTAAACCATAATCGGAATCGTCCAAAGTCCGATAGCGGAAATAAGAGAAAGCAGGCCCCATTCCCAACCAATCTGTCGTCTCAGAAGACGTGTCGCCAGCAATAGATTGATGATTGTGAAACAACAGATCATCGTATATCCACGACCGAGAACAGAGTATTCAGTCAGTGCTGAAGAAACAGCCACAAGCGTCCCGGCAGCAATGCCCGCTTCACGACCGGCAGTCGCTCGTCCAGCCAGAAAAGTGAGCGGCACCAGCAGAACGCCTGCGACAAACGCTGGCAACCGAATCACCCATTCGGCATTTCCAAACAGTGATGCCGAAAGATGTACGAGCAACGTGTGAAAGACATGGTTGTTCGGATCGTTGTAAACCGAGAGGCCAACGAACCACGGCATTTTCGCATACGACAAATAGGTATGAGCCTCATCGAATCGGATCGGATCGTTCAGATAAGGCCAACGCAGAATGCCTGCGATGAGAGTCATCAATACGATCCAGCCAATATTTTGGTGACAGACAACACGCATCCAGCGAATGGTACTCTCTGATCGCAGTCGGAAATTGATTGATGAAATGATTCGGCTAACGACCTTCACAGAAAGTAAGGCAGCTACGAAGATCATCAACCCCGAAAGTACCCCTCCTGTCAACAGAATAGTGGTCAGCCTATCGTGAAGAGCAGGAGTATACGGATCCGCCGAACCATCTCCTGAACGATCATCAAGGAACGACCGAATCACAGAGTACTCAAGAAAAGAGGCTGCAACCAGCGCGACCATCATGCAAAACAATCCAGCGCACAAAAAAAGCCGCAGCCGACCAAAGTTTTTCAAGGATGTTTGGAGTGAACTGTCTGCCATTAGTAATGAGAAATTGTTAACAGTCTGGAAGGGACAGGCACGCTGGTTTTTTTGAATTCATTTTTAACTCGACAGGTCTACATTCTATGAGACATCCGGCAGTCCGCCGAATTGTCTGACTGCTTCGTATATCACAGTGTTCGCTGTACTCGCTAGGTTTAAGCTGCGGACCTCTTCTCGCATCGGTAGTTTCAAACAACTCTCGGAGTTTTCTTCTCTAATTTCCGACGGCAGCCCCTGACCTTCGCTCCCGAAAACGAGAACGTGCCCTGGCTCAAACTTTGCTTCCCAGACAAGCTTCTTTGCGAACTTGGACAAATACCAATACTGCTTGTCCTCACCGATTCGTTGCCGTAGCTCTTCCCAGTTCTCGACGACTTCATAATTCAAAAACTGCCAGTAATCCATCCCGGCACGCCTAAGGTATTTGTCTTCAAGTAGATATCCGAGCGGTTTCACCAGCCAGAGTTTCGCTCCGACAGCGACGCACGTTCGCCCGATATTTCCCGTATTCGGAGGGATTTCCGGCGAATGAAGAACAACATGCAACAGCGGTTCAGGATTTTGATTCATTGAGAATTATGTTTTCAGCGTTTGACCACTCATTATCATATGAGTGCAAAATGAATGTGCTCTTACTTCTAAGTTGTCAACAACGATTGTCTCACTTATCTGCAATTCGTTATCCTGTGACAAGCCTCACGAATGTTTTCGAATTCAATTCGTGTAGATAACGTCAATTCCATAAAAATTCATGCAAGGCAGGAGTTCAATATGACTCAGCAAGTTGACCGACGTGATTTCCTCAAGACGACCGGAACAGCGGCTGCCGCTGCTTCTGCTGTCACTTTGCTCACACCAAAATCAGCGAAGGCTCAGTCTTCGAACGAAAACATCCGCATCGGCTTCATCGGTCCCGGTGGTCGTGG
The DNA here is from genome assembly GCA_030626405.1 of Planctomicrobium sp. GTDB lineage: Bacteria > Planctomycetota > Planctomycetia > Planctomycetales > Planctomycetaceae > Thalassoglobus. The sequence goes on along the minus strand of DAOUPA010000147.1, from coordinate 5,751 downwards.
CTTCGGGGCGCATGTCAAAACTCTGGCAAAGCTGAAGAACGAAGGGGCAAACATCGAACTCGTTGCCGTCGCCGAAGTCTATTCCGTGCAGCGAGACAAAGTCGCCGACTACATCAAAAAAGAGAACGGTAACGAGCCTGCGAAGTATGTTGACTACCGCGACATGATCGAGAAAGAAAACCTCGACGCCGTTTCAATCGCGACACCGGATCACTGGCACCACAAACAGATCCTCGACTCCCTCGCAGCTGGCCTCGACGTCTACTGCGAAAAACCGATGACGAAGTATGTCGAAGAAGCACTCTCTGTCGAAAAGGCCTGGAGGAAGTCAGGCAAGGTAATGCAGGTCGGTGTGCAGTCAACTTCTCAGCCGATTTGGGATCATGCTCGTGGACTTCTTAACGAAGGCAAGCTCGGCAAAGTGATGATGTTCCAGACCGAGTATTTCCGCAACTCGGCACAAGGGCAATGGCGTTACTACGACCTCAAGAAAGAGATGACGCCGAAGACGATCGACTGGCAGCGTTGGCTCGGAGTCGAAGAAGGACTCGCCGAAGATCAGCCGTTTGACCGGGAAGTCTACCGGCAGTGGCGACGTTTCTGGCCGTTCGGGTCAGGCATGTATACCGACCTTTTCGTTCACCGTGTCACGGCGATGCTCAAAGCGACCGGCCTGCGATACCCTGGTCGGGTTGTTGGAGCCGGCGGAATTTACCTTGAATATGATGGTCGCGGCGTTCCTGATGTCGCCACCGTCGCCGCTGATTTCAACGAAGGCGTCCACGGGTTGATCTCTTCAACAATGTGCAATCAATCGTCACGAATCGATCAGTGCATTCGGGGCCACTTCGGTTCCTTCATCTTTGAAGGAGACAACATTCGCTACATCCCCGAACGTCCTCAGGTGACGCGGAACAGCAAGCTCGAAGAAGAAGTCATTGAAACGAAACCGGTTGAAGATATGACCTATGAGCACTTCAAAAACTGGATCGCTGCCATGAACGCCGGTGATCCAATGCTGTGTAACAACCCACCAGACCTCGGAGCCGCCGCCGTCACGACGGTTCTCCTCGGTGCGCAAAGTTATCGCAATGGCGTTTGTTATTACTTCGATCCTGAAACAGGACCAGTCAACGCATTCGAAGCCCATCAAAAAGGCCAGTCCTGGGCCGCCAACTGGGAGAAGATTTCCGAAGATCGTGGTCAGCCAAAACATATCCCCGGCTGGACTGCAGGCGACTACGGCAGCACTCTCGAAGAACCGGCCTACATGAAACTCGCTGGCCCCTGGAAAAACGGCAACCCGCCGTCAGCGTCGTAAGTCTTGAAGCTTTTCGTTTTTCGTTTCGCCGCACACTTTAAGTGTGCGGCGAAACGAATATTGAACTCACGTCTCCAAGTGACAAACAGGGCTGTTCATGAGCATTCTATTGTATTCACTCCTGACGATTGTCGCTTACGGCGTAGTGACTGCCGTGTACGTCGTTGTGCAGGCAATCGTTGGTCGGGCTGTTGGAGCGACTGTTGAAGGAATCTCTGTCGGTTTTGGTCCGAAGGTTCTTTCTTTCAATCGGAATTCTACCGACTACACTTTTCGTCTTCTGCCTATCGGTGGATCCACAAAGTTCGTCGGAGAACCAGAAGACGAAGATGATCTGATCCAACAAAACCGCCCGCTCTCTTTCGATGAACTACCTGTCATTAGCCGAATGCTTGTCGTGCTTTCAGGCCCGTTGAGCAATCTTGTCATCGGCCTGTCACTGTTTTATGCAGCAACGCAATTTCCAAATAGCCTGCTGATTGTTGAAGAGAACGCAGGTAATCAAATCAATCCATCAGGTGTTCCGAATTTGGCAATAGAAGCATCTGCTGCGACAATCTCTTCTCAGCTTGAATTCTTTAAGTTGGCCGTCTGCACATTTTTCAACAAGCTTGTCACTTTTCAAAGCCTCGAAGGTTGGGGAGGATTGTTAGGATTTTTGACGACCTGTGGTGCCGTCGCAACTCACTCATTTGGAGGATGGTTAAGCTGTCTGGCAATACTGTGCCTGGGAACTTTTCTGGTGAATATGATTCCAATCATTCCAATGAATGGAGGTGCTCTGGTGCTGTTGGTTTGCGAGCCAGTTTTGGGGAAGCCATCCCAGAAATTGTTAGTCGGTTCTATGCTGTTGTATTTTCCAATTGCAATCGCTGCTTGTGTTCGCTTGCTAATTGCAGACTTGCATTGGTTCTTTCCTTCATAATGTCGAACATCTACAGATCGTGTTGATGTTCAAAACTTCCGTCCGCGCGGCACAAACAATTCTCCAACGCTTGTTTCAACGTTGATTTCCGCAGGCGTCAACCCGGCAGGGTCGCCGTCGATTTGGATTGGGACCGGTTCGTCCGATTCGATGCGGATTCGCTTGCCACGTAAGGCAACGACATCCCCCGCCTTCTCGTGCCAGCGATAGAAAATCATGCCGACGTAACGCAGCATGTGAAAGCTGCTGCCGCGCTGCATGACTCTAACGTCGAGTAGCCCGTCGTCACCGCGAGCATTCGCAGCCACTTTCAGCCCCAGTGCATACGATGGTAAATTCGCCACGACGACCATGCACCCCACGGTTGGCTCTGGATCATCGTCGATGTAGACCCGTAATTTTGGATAGTGATATTGAGCCAATGCTTTCATGGTTGGAAAGACATAAGTCGACCGGCTGATGTGCCCCTTGCGTGCTGCATGAACTTTGTGAATCACCGACGCATCAAACCCGATGCTGGCCATGACCATGAAGCGTTGATCTCCCAATCGACCAGCGTCGAAACGCATAGTCTCTCCATCCGCGACAACACGCGCGACAACCTTTCCGTTTCGCGGCATCCCCAGATACTTCGCGCACAGATTTTCCGTACCCAGCGGCAAGATTCCGACCGGCACGTTCGGGTGCCGGTTCATCACATCCAGAAGCGTCCCATCCCCACCGGCTGCGACGATTCCACGCAGCGACTGTCGACGAACCGGGTCGTTCACGGCGGCGTCAAGTTCTTCGCGCTTCGAATACAAACGAGGTCGAATTCCGAGGGTGCGTAGCTCCGCAATCAACTCGCGTAGCGGTTTCGCCTGGCGCCCGGCGCCGGAGCGCGGGTTCCGCTGGATCGCGACCCAGGGTTGTGCTGAAATCAAACTGTTTGAGTCTTCAGAATTCATTTTTTAATTATATAAAACGCAATTATGCCGCACACTTTAAGTGTGCGGCGAAACGCAAAGAATACTCAATATTCCCGGCGACATTCGTTCCGATTGACCACGGATATTCTGTGCGTCACAATCATTTCTTCAATAGTTCTGATACTTCTCCGAGATGAAATGATATGCAAATTACGCCGATTCTGAAAACATCGTTGCAAACACTCTTCGTACTTGCACTCGTTGTGACGAATTCTTCCCACCGAGCCTACGCAAACGACCACCCGAATGTCGTTGTGATCCTGACCGATGATCAAGGTTGGGGAGACCTCAGCCTCAACGGCAATACGAATCTTTCGACCCCGAACATCGATTCGATCGCGCGAGACGGAGTCAGTTTCGAGCGGTTCTATGTCTGCCCAGTTTGTTCGCCGACCAGAGCCGAATTCCTGACCGGTCGCTATCACCCCCGCAGCGGAGTTTACAGTACCTCCGCTGGCGGCGAGCGGATGGACCTCGACGAAATGACCATCGCCCAGACTTTCAAGGCGGCAGGTTATCACACGGCAGCCTACGGAAAATGGCACAACGGAATGCAGTATCCGTATCACCCAAATGGTCGCGGCTTCGATGATTACTACGGTTTCTGCTCCGGTCACTGGGGGCAATACTTCGACTGGATGCTCGAACACAACGGCGAACTTGTGAAAGGCGAAGGCTTCTGCGTCGACGACTTCACGAACCATGCGCTGCAGTTCATCGAGGACCACAAAGCGGAACCGTTCTTCGTTTATCTCCCTTACAATATCCCCCATTCGCCGATGCAAGTCCCGGACGAGCAGTGGGATCGGTTCGCGAATAAAGACCTCGCACTTCGGCACCGTGAACCGAAAAAGGAAAACATCGGACACACCAGAGCCGCGCTGGCGATGTGTGAAAACGTCGACTGGAACGTCGGTCGTTTGCTCAAAAAGCTCGATAATCTCCAGCTTGCCGACAATACCATCGTCGTCTACTTCTGCGATAATGGTCCGAATGGTTCTCGCTGGAACGGAGGAATGAAAGGCCGTAAAGGTTCGACCGATGAAGGAGGCGTTCGCTCGCCATTGATCATCCGCTGGCCTGGAAAAATCCCTGCTGGCAGAGAAGTGACCGAGATCGCCGCTGCGATTGATTTGCTGCCGACTCTTGCCGGTCTGGCAGACATCAAAGTCGCCAGCGAAAAGCCACTCGACGGTCTCAACCTGCGGCAGCCGATTTTGAACACCAGCTACCTCTGGCAGGATCGCATCATTTATTCCCACTGGCGAAATCGCGTGAGTGCCAGAACGCAGCGTTTCCGGCTCGATCATCAAGGGAACCTCTTCGACTTGAAAGCCGATCCCGGGCAATACAAAGACGTTTCCAAGGACCACCCGAAAGAAACAAAACGCCTTCGCGCAGCCGTCGCTGACTGGAAAGAAAACGTCCTCGCCGGCTACGACCAGGACGACCGCTCGTTCATCATTGGTCACCCTGGCTATGCGAATACTCAAATCCCCGCCCGCGATGGCAAAGCACACGGCAACATCAAACGCTCAAACAAATTTCCAAACGCATCCTACTTCACAAACTGGACCAGCACAAAAGACAAAATCACCTGGGACGTCGAAGTCGCCGCTTCTGGTACCTTCGAAGTTGACCTCTACTACACCTGCGAAAAAGAAAACCTCGGCTGCACCATGCAACTTAGCCTGGGCAACGAGAGCGTTGAAACCAAAATCAAAACCGCCAACGCCCCACCGATCATCGGCGCCCAACAAGACCGCACCCCCCGCGCCGAATCCTACGTTAAAAACTTCAAGCCCCACCCGATGGGAACAATCAAACTACAAAAGGGAAAAAACCAACTCACTCTAAAAGCCACCACCATTCCCGGTGATCAAGCCATTGAATTTCGATTGCTGATGCTGAACCGGGTGGAGTAGAACGGCAAGAACCTGATGGCAATGATGTTGCAGAAATAGTAGGTCAAGCTCTTCGCCTGACTAAACGTGAGTGAGAAATCAATAAAAGGGAGGGCGATGAGTGCGCAGAGTACGTGTTAACAATCATCGTCAGGCACAGCCTGGAGTTCCCCATGGATAGTGGGCGCCTGATTGAGAGTTTATTCTCTCTGGAAGAAAGTCTCCATGTGAAATCAATGGAGTTGTTGATAGTCATTTGCGTCTCTAAAATTAACGGTAAAATTGCTCCCACTTCACTCATAACGGGATTTTTAAATGCCTGCTACGGTAAGTACCACACCATCGAATTCTGGTTTCACATTCCCATTGTTTGACGTTGAAACGGCAACGAAGTTATTGCCATCAGTGAAGACGAAAGGAGCGGTTGAAACACTTCTTGGCAGGAAAACTGAAGCCTGCTCTGACTATACGACGGATTGCTGTGAATCTATTTCGACAAACCCGTTTAGACCTCAATCAAGCGAGGCTTTTCTGTCGTTGAGGTGAAAAACTCGAAACTCCTTGTGTTTTCGGTGGTTTCAGAAGTTGAAACACATCATCACCACTGATCGACAAGGAGGTTTCGAGTGAACG
>DAOUPA010000625.1 GCA_030626405.1 Planctomicrobium sp. | reverse complement strand
GTTCAACGTTTCAATCCTCCCGGAGAGTTTCGATCTGAAATTTTCCTGTTCAACTATGTTCAAGTTTTTGTACACCGCACAGAGAATCGGTCGCTGAATGACGCTACTTTTCAGTATCTTGCGGCTTTTTGATGTAGTACGGGAAATCAAGCTCCCCGAGCGTGGGAGCTTCGCCACCGATCACCTCAACCAATTTGGCCAGGATTCTCGGTGCATCGGCACTGACACTCGGTTGCTGCAGGGCGAAGTTGGCTGTGACTTGGTTCTTCCGCGAAATGACAACAGTCATGCGCAAATTCCGATTCAATCCCCAGGCACCTGGTCCTTCTAATCCTTCGGGTGAAATAATTAATGGTGTCTCTTTCTTGGGGAGGGCGCGTCGAACCTTGGTCAAGAAGGCTTTCATTTCCGTTACGTCTCCTGTCAGGTAGACAACGCCACAAGTCAAGCTCGTTTCGTCCCGCGCCGCCGCATAGTGAGACAGCACGTATGCAAGACCAAGCGATGGCTCGTCAGATTTGTTTGCCAGCAAGTCATGTACGAAGATTAGAATACTCGGCTTCCCGTCCGACAGAGCAACAAAGTCGTAAGTCTTCGCAGTCGCATCAAATACATCGACGACCTTGAGTGAAGGCAGTTGCTCGCCGATTTGCGGCCCGGAGAAAACCATCTGCTCTTGACCATATGTCGCCGTACACAAGAGAAAGGCCATGGTCAGATGTACCTGCATCGCAGTATTCACAAGAATTCTCCCTGAGATGTATAGTATGCCATCTCAAGCATATCAACTCTTGCCTAGTGATGACAATTCCGATGGCTTACACCATCATCCGTGCGCAAATTAACCAGATTCGGTCGAGTAGTGGCACGCAAAGTAGCTGCGCGGTCCATCTCGGTGACCGCCGTTTCCTGCTCATGTACTCAACACCGAACGCAGTTGGGAAGTTACGCAAAACTGCTCCAGATGGACACAACCTCCCCACACAAGACCACAGTACGAACCCTGGAGATAGCGCCGATAAATCAAGCCAGATTCACCATAGCATGACCAAACGCATCTTGCACCCGTTGTTCAACCTTTTAGGCTCTCTCACACGCCAGGAGATGATCACTAAGCTGGAGTCATCCCCCTGAAGAAATACAGACGATCAAACTGAAAGATGTTGCTTGTTCGGCCCGACTTAGCGGACTGCTGAAACACTACTGACAACGGGCCGCTTGAAGTCTCTTCAAAGTAAAAAGAGGTGGTCAACTGGGATCGCAGTCTGCGATGAGAAAAATTCGTGACGCGGAAAGATTGCTCCTGCGCTGTTGACAACTGAAAATTAGCAATTCAAAAGTTCATCGTTTCCATTCTCTCTGCGAGATTCGACCTGAAATTTTCCTGTTCAACGGTGTACAAGGTTTTTGTACCCCGCGGAGAAGATTAAGTGAGATGCTCGGGTATCATCACAATCGGCTCTCGACCTCCTCATCGTTCTACCCGGTCGATCTATGGACGGGAATCAGCCCCCTCCCAATCATTCTTCAAGAATGACAAATCGATTCATGCCGTTGAAATCCCGAATTGTCAGTCTCACCGTGAAATCTGAGATGGCGTTCTTACTCTTGAGTTGCTTAAGCCGTTTAGAATTGGCCGCGATAACTTGTTCAAACTTCTGCACGGAATCAACTGCTTCCTGCCCGACCATCACGATTCTTTCACCAGGTAAAAGACCCGCATTGGCAGATTCCCCTCCCGGTAAGACTCTTCGAACGCGAACCCCCGAGAAGTAACGTGCGCGGTCTTCTGGGGTAAACTTTACCACAAGAGTTGCAGAAGATTTTGACTCCTGGTTTTCATCAGTGATCTCCATTTGATATTTAATCCAGGAGATCGTCGGGATCGTTTTGATCACTTCCAGTTGTCGGGACTCCCAATAGTCGATAGCTGCTTCGTGCGAATTTCCATTTTGCAATGCTTGAACAGCGCGCGATCTCAATTCTCGGACTTTTTCAGTTCGCTCGGTCAACGACTTCTTCTGAAGTTCCTGGTCTGTCTTCAGAATCGCGGCTCGGCGTTGTGGGTCACTCGGTTGAGGTTTTTTAATGCTCAATGTGGAAGAATCCAGCTCCTTCATTTTTTGAAAATCAGCAGCGGCCAGTTCTTTGCGTCCCTGACTTTGATGGAGCGCACCACGGTTTTGATAAGCCAATGCCCAATTGGGAGACAATTCAATCGCCTGATCATAATCTTTGAGCGCCAGGTTATAGAATTTTTGATTCACGCGAACGATTCCACGAACCAAATAAGGTAATGCAGCCTTTGGCGCCAGCTCACTTGCCTTGTCGCAATCAGCGATTGCAGCGTCATACTCTTTCTTTTCGAAGAAGGCTTTTGCACGTTCCACATAAGCTCGGGCAAAATCCTTGTCGTAACGGATGGCCCGATTGAACTCTTCAATAGCACCATCAAAATCCTTCTTCGCCATGAGACAATTTCCGAGTCCAGCATAAGCAACTGCGAAGCCAGGTTTCAGATCAATGGCTTTCGTATAGTCAGCCATGGCACGATCGATGGCTCCAATTTTTAGCAGTGCGTTCCCTCTGTCGGCATAAACTGGGACATTTCGCGGATCAATTCTGAGTGATTGACTCAAATCGTGAATGGCTTGTGGGAAGAAGTTTCGCGACTGATATGCCATCCCACGAATGATGAATGCTGTGCTCAACGGGGGGATGGTCACCGTCACGGTTGTTGTGACCCGTTCGCTGCCGCGCCAAAGCGAGACATTGTGAGTCGTCCCAAGTTTCAACTGGCGCGTTATCCTGGAAATGTGCCGCGGATCAGTCACTTCCTCGTCATCGATGTGAAGAATGAGATCTCCCTGTCTCATTGAAGAACGTGACGCAGGTGAGCCGGGACTGATTTCTATCACTTCGACTCCAGTCCCCGGCGAGAGACCAGCCTTGCTTGCCAGTTCTGCTGCGGGAGTATTCGTGCGAATTCCAAAATAAGAGAACCGTTCAGGAACGTTGGCGAAGATTCTTATCAATTCCACAACACGCTGACCTTTGTGTTCTGCAACGAACAGCACAACTCTCTGATCAGGATACAGTTCCGCGTCGGCTCCTGATGGACTCGGCGGAGCTAACCGCGACCAGGGAGGATCGAATTTGGACTTGCCGAGATTTTCAAAAACATCCTCACCAAAGAATGATTTCAACTCCTCTCGCTCTCTCGGCGAGAAGGAAGAAGATGTCTCTTTGGAATTCTGAGAGGATTGATTTGTTTGATAAACTCTCTTCGACCCTAACTTCAATTCTTTCGCAAGTTCCTCTGGGTCTGTCCATTCAGGTGGGACTGCGTCAATCGTCCAAATGATTCCACCTTCAGCGGTGAATGTCACTTCTCTCCATCGAGGAATTGAGAACTTCAATAACGTCGCGTCACCCTTCAGCTGTGAAACGTTTCTTGGCTCTCCCCACTGACTCAATTTCATCAAGTCATCAACCGTGGTCTTGCCGGGTGTGACTCCGAAAAACGATAACGGAAGGGGCGCGTCGGCGAGACTGCGATTTGCTTCAGGCAGATTACCAGAGAGTCTCTTGGGGCTCACGATCCGCATCACCTGCACGTACAACTTGCCTTGTGG
>DAOUPA010000556.1 GCA_030626405.1 Planctomicrobium sp. | reverse complement strand
CGTGCGTGTCAGTTTCCTCGGTCCGAGAAAACGTTGGGAAAACGCCTGTACGTTTTATCACTTTCTTCGGCTTTTTCAGATCAGAGCGAAATCAACCCCGATTCCGAGAAAACGTATGGAGTACTTGGGACAGATTAGCTGACGCAGAAAACGTATGGGAAACTCGTACTCAAGTCAAAAAAGGGTGGGTTTCTCGCTGTGCTATCAAACGTATGAGTTGATGAGAATCTCGCGTCGTTTAGGTTTCACTCCCACGCTCTTTCGGTGTTGTTGCGTCTCCGACCAATTCCAGGATAAAAGCGTGATTCCCGTCCACTGCGGCCCACTTGCAGCTGGAGGAGTGAATTGTAATTTCTGAAAAAGTAACGGGGAACCAGGCAACTGGCTCGCCAGAGGTTGCGGTCTCGAAAACTGTGTATGTGTAATTCGCAATTTTGAAGCAGGAAACCGTTTTTAACCAGACCAATTCCGAATGCGCAACTACGGGACGAGGTTAACTCCTTGTCTTGATTGCGATCTCCACAATTAACGCATTCGTACTGAAATCCGACATTGTAGACTTTGGTCAGCATCGAGCCGTCGACACCTTGAAAAAATGTCAGTCGGCGAATTGGTTTCATGTGAGTCATTTGCTTTATCTATCTTGGTGAATTAAGCAATAATCTCTTTGATCAATTCACCGCCGAACTGGCTGAGCTGTTTGTATCGCCCGGCGTGGAAATACGTCAATTTATTGTCGTCCAAGCCGAGAAGGTGCAACATTGTGATGTGGACGTCGCGAATTGGATGTACGACATCGACAGCTTCAGCACCGATTTCGTCTGTGGCTCCGACCGTTGTTCCCCGTTTCACTCCGCCGCCTGAAAACCACATATTCATGGCATCGACATTGTGGCCTCGACCAAGAGATGTCACGCCACCACGGTAGTTGTTGTCTGGGGTGCGACCAAATTCTCCAGTCCAGACAACAAGAGTATCTTCGAGCATGCCACGCGCTTTCAGGTCTTTAATCAAAGCAGCGATCGGTTGATCAACACTGGAGATGCGCGACGAGTGGCCTTTTTCGAGATAGTCGTGGCTGTCCCAGCCACCGGCGAAAATTTGCACAAAACGCACTCCATCTTCAACCAGTTTTCGAGCCATCAGGCACTGTTTTCCGAAAGCTGCGGTTTCCTTACGATTCAAGCCATATGCCTTCTGTAGGTGTGCAGGCTCCTTCGAGAGATCGACGATTCCTGGCACAGCCGTCTGCATGCGATATGCAAGTTCATAACTTTCAATGCGGGCTTGAAGCTCTGCATGTTCTGGGTGAGCGTCTGCATGTTTTGCGTTCAACAAGGCAAGTCGATCAAGCGCCTGACGTTGGTGCTCTCGCGTTTTGTAGCTTGGGGGATTGAGATCCAGAATCGGTGAGCCAGTCGAACGCAGGCGAGTTCCTTGATAGTAGGCGGGCAGAAAGCCGTTGGTCCAGTTCGCCGGGCCGGCCTGAGGGAGGGCCAACTCTGTCATCACGACATAGCCGGGCAAGTTCTGGTTTTCAGAACCCAGACCATAGGTCACCCAGGAACCGACACCCGGATCTCCACCTAGACGACTCCCAGTATTCATGTGTAGGAGCGCTTCCGGGTGATTGAGTGAAGCGGCCTGACAGCCACGATAGACGCACAATTCATCGGCCACTTCTGGGTCAGCCAGGTATTTCCACGGTTCTGACATCTCGATGCCCGCATTGCCGACTTTGCGTGACTTGAAGGGACTCCCCACGAAGAAACGTTTTCCGTTTGCGAGTCCGGCTGTCCGTTTGGACTCGGTAAGATGTAGTTCACTGAGTTTTGGTTTCGGATCGAACGTATCTGCCTGTGAAGGCCCTCCTTCCATGAAGAGCATGATGACCGCTTTGGCCTTTGCATTGTGCATTGGCTGCTTCGGAGCCAATGGCCCGACCGGCTTCTTTTCGGCGGCGCAGAGATCGGTGAGTGCCAAGGCTCCGAGTGAAGAACCTAAGCCATACAAAAAATCGCGGCGTGGTATCGTGGCCATGATTGTTCCCTGTTATTGATGAATGTTTACTTTCGGAAGATCTATCAGTAGACGTAGACGAATTCATTTGAGTTGAGGAGCAACAGACAAACATCAGCCAATGCTCGCGTGTCAGCTTCAACTGTCCACGGCTTGGCGTCCGGAACATAGTCCTCGTAGACATTCAGCTTTTCGATGAACTCGAACGGCTCGCCTGTAAATTCTTCGACAAGTGATCGTGTCACCTGAGTCGGATATTTGACCGGTTCAGGTTGATTGTCTGTGTGATACGCCTGCATCTCTTTGAGGTATTCATGCAGAATATTTTGTTCTTGTTTCGCTGGAACTCGACCGTAGGCGATCTGAACGCAGCGACGGATCCACCGCTGCGTATCATTTGGTCGTTCCTTCTGAACTCTTAGAGCAAACGCAATGGAGCGATCTGTCATCATATCGCTGTTGAGAAGAGTGAAGGCCTGTGGTGTCACGGAGGCCGAGTCCCGCAATTCGCACGATTCGTTCGGGTTCGGAAGATTCATAATTTCCAAGAACGGATCGGCCTGCCCACGAACGCGATAGGTATAGATAGTTCGCTTGTTTCGTTCATCTGGAGTTCGGGACGGTTGATGAGCTGGTGCAATCGAGAATTGAATCATTCGTGGCTGGAGAGCGACCTCCATGTTGATCTCCGGCATGATCGGCACACCACCCATTTCTCGATTGAGTTCGCCGGTGGCCAGAAGGATTCCGTCACGGAGTTCCTCCGCAGTGAGACGTCGTGGTGGGAATGATGCCAACAGTTCATTGTTTGGATCGACAGTTGCCTGCTTTGGGGGATCGGTCGGCTTGCCTGATCGACGATAGGCGACCGATGAGACGATGAGACGATGCAGTCGCTTCACCTTCCAGCCATGCTCGATAAAGTCTGCCGTCAGCCAGTCAAGCAGTTCTGGATGAGTTGGTTTGCTCCCCTTGGCCCCGAAACTGTTGGCTGTTTTAACTAGCCCTTTGCCAAAGTGGGACTGCCAAATGCGGTTGACAATGACTCTCGCCGTCAACGGATTCTCGTCACTGGCAATCCACTTTGCCAGTTCCAGTCGGCGACCACGCAGACCATTCGTCAGCTGAAATGGAGTCTCGCTGCTGTCATTGACTTCCAGTCCAGTCGCGCTCAGCACACCGGGTTGCACAGGATTGAGCGGAGCTTCCAGCGTCCCCCCGCCGAGAATAAAACTTTCTGGACGCCAATTTTGATTCATCTGTTTAGGCCGCCGGAGTTTGCGGCTGTTCACTCCGCCAGTCGCTGGGCCGTTGTAGACGGCCTGAGTCATCGGCTCGTACCGCTCCATGCGACGTTCCCAGATCCAGACATCCTGCTCACGAACTTTCTTGACTCCCTTTTCTTCCGGAGTTAGACCGACATGTCGCGGTGGCTTCTTGTCTTCCGGATCATTCTTTCGTGCGTTTTCATTCTTGTAGGGGAGTTCATGTTCGGCGTACCAATTCTTCGCGGCCGCCTCCTGCTTGTCGTTGACTTTGGCCAGTTCGGCTTTCGCAAAGACTAGTAATTCTTCGGCTAATTTTCGCTTCTCGACAAAACCGCTGCGGTTTTCCTCAGGCAGAAACTCCGCTTTCATTTCCGTAGGCTGCGTTCCTGCGAACGCTGCATACATACTGTAATAGTCGCGTGTCGGAAGCGGATCGAACTTGTGATCGTGACATTTGCAACAACGCATCGGCATCCCAAGAAACGTTTGACCAACATTGTGAACGAGATCGTCCAGATAAATCTGACGAGCCTCTTCTTTGGGAATCATCGCCGTCCCCCACGGCCCCATGCGCAATAGCCCTGTGGCAATTAATGCTTCAGGATCGTTCGTGCGCAATTCGTCACCAGACAACTGTTCAATAACGAAGTCGTTGAACGGCTTGTCGTTGTTGAAGGAGCGGATGACATAGTCGCGATAACGCCAGATATTTGACCTCTCATAATCATTCGAAAATCCGGAAGTGTCTGCATAGCGAACTACATCAAGCCAGTGTTGTGCCTGACGTTCCCCGTAATGGTCACTTTTCAATAGTCGCTCGACCAAGTGATTCCAGGCAGCCTGTGAATCCTTCTCCCAGGCTCGCCTGAATTCAAAAATTTCGCGAGGACTCGGTGGAAGTCCGGTCAGGTCGTAAGTCATTCGGCGGATCAACGTGCGCGGATCAGCTTCCTTCGATGCAGCCAGTCCCGCTTCTTCAATTTTTTTGTCAACGAAGTAGTCGACAGG
>DAOUPA010000559.1 GCA_030626405.1 Planctomicrobium sp. | reverse complement strand
CTCGCTTCCGCGGGTGCCGTGACACGCGACCTGATTATGAATGTTGGCGGCGTGGACCTGACCGATGCGCAGCAGGTGAAGATCGCCAAGATCACTTCGGTCGTCGTTGGAGTGATCGCGATTGTGCTCGGGATTTTGTTTGAAGGGATGAACGTCGGCTACCTCGTCGGCTGGGCATTCAGCGTTGCTGCCTCGGCGAATCTGCCTGCTTTAATCATGCTTCTGTTCTGGAAAGGAACGACGAAACAGGGAATCATCTCCGCCGTCTGGGTCGGCATGATCTCCTCCCTCGGCTGGATCCTACTCAGCGGCGACACTTTCACCGCTGTCTACGGCTACGCCGAACACGCCGGCTACGTCCCCTTCAGCCAACCAGGAATCGTCACGATTCCACTCGGTTTCCTGACACTCATTGCGGTTTCGATGATGACAAAGAAAGAGTCGGCACCAGCCACTGCGTAACGTGGTCAGCACAACTTGAATTGCTATCATTTAGCACCGGGTGAGTCACCCGGTGGAACAATACGCATCGAAATTATTCACCGACGGACCGAACGAGATGGCATCGTCGTTTGCGGTTTCCCCCGGTGAATCACCGGGGCTAGATGGGTGGTTGCGGCGAAAGATGATTAGTTCGCGATTGCAATGACTCTCTGGTCAATCAGTTCGTTGATCGTTTCCAGAAGCGATTCTCGGTCTGATTTTGGTGTTTTCCTGATGAGCGTTTTGAGTTTTTGTGGGCCGCGTTCGAGGTCGCGGAGAAGTGATTTCGCACTTTCGTTCACGACAGTTGTGCGAATCTCATCGTTTGCTGGATAGAAAAGGACCGAGGCCGGAACAGGTGTTTCTTCATCGAGGAAGGCGTGCGTTTCGAAGGTTGCCCAGACGTGGACTGGATTGAGATGGACATACTTCGAGAGATGCTTCGCTGATTTGGCAATGATGGATTCACCACCTCGCGCCATTTCCTGGAATCTCATGTGAGCGATTCTCTGCTTGAGGGCCACGAACTCGACTGCGTGTCGCGACTGTTGATTGATAATGAAATCGCGTTGTTCATCGGATAATTCAACACGCTGTTCAAGCCACAAAAGAAAGCGGTCGCAGTCGCGTGATTCTGAGTCACGGGCTTGCAATGGGATTTCGTGAACGTACGTTTCGATCATTCCATCGAATTCATTGAAACCATCGGCGAGCAGAGCACAGGCGTTTTTGAGTTCGTCCAGTCGGCTCGAAGAGGTCGTTTGTTGGTCGGCTACATTTTGTGATGTCATCATTGCGCTGTCTCCAAATTGATTGAACGAATCTTGTGGTGTCGCAACAGAGTGCATCGCTGTAAGGAGTTCGCAACGCCTCTGTGCGACACCGTTTCTGGACGATTCGCATTGATCATCAACCGTCTTGAGATGTGATCCAGGTTCTGTCTCGGAAGAGTTCATTCTTCCGTTGTTGAGTAGGAACGAAAGAGCCTCTCGCTCCCCCCGAAGTCGAGAGGCTCTCGATTGCACCGCCTGCAATTGCCGCTGGCAAAACTGCCTTGGGCAACTGAACCGATGCTGCCTCCTTTTGGCAACCTTCTCTTTGTAAATGTCAGCCGACCGACGGAAGGTCCATTTCTCGATCAGGTCGACTGACTATCGTGATCGCTTCTCAATGAAGAGAAGCGGTTGATAGTCGGTAATGTTTCTTATTGCAGACGGAATGCCAGTTGGAAGAAATCGCTGTTGGTTCGCCATTACCTCATGTGACCTATGACTTTGCAGGCAATTCCACTTGCTTGATTCAAATTGTTAAAATGACGTCAATTCCTGAAAAACTGCCGTCACTTTGACGTCGGTGAGCATTGTGCGGCTGCGAATTCCCGGTCATTTCGGCTGCTTGAATCACCCCTGTTCATCTGATACCGTCCGCACTGGTTTCACCCTTGTTGAAGTGGCGCGTGAAGCTTCTGATGGACGGCGTAAGAAACGTCGGATGACCACAGGGAAACGCTGAGTTCTGGCGAATTTGATTTCGTGAAACCGACCTTCTAACTTGCTGAAAAAAGAGTGACCAAATGTACAACGTGACGTTGATTCCTGGAGACGGTGTTGGCCCTGAGATTACCGAGGCGACTCGAAAGTGCGTGGACGCAACCGGCGTGAAAATCGACTGGGATTTGCAAGAGTGTGGAATCGAAGTCATTGAAAAAGAAGGTTCTGTCCCCGACCGCGTGATGGACTCTGTTCGCAAGAATGGAATCGCGCTGAAGGCACCAATCACGACTCCGATTGGTAAAGGATTCCGCAGCGTCAACGTTTTCCTTCGTCAGGAACTTGGCCTCTACGCATGTGTTCGTCCCTGCAAAACATACAAGGGTGTTCGTACCTACTTCGAAGATTCAAACGTTGATCTTGTTTTGATTCGCGAGAATACCGAAGACCTTTACGCTGGTGTTGAATTTCAGGCAGGCGATGAAAACACAGCTAAGCTGATCGGCGTCATCAACGAATTCGCGACCGGAAAAAAAATTAACACACGCGACGATACGACAGGCATCAGCGTAAAGCCGATTTCCTATGAAGGAACTCGCCGAATCTCCAACTATGCATTCGACTATGCAGTTAAGCAGAATCGGAAGACTGTCACCTCGGTCTGCAAAGCCAACATTATGAAGTTTACAGATGGCCTGTGGTACGATGAATCACGAGCAGTCGCTCTTGCGTACGGTGCGAAGTTCGAGTGGGAAGAACTCTCTGAGGGAGTTTCCCCAGACGCAGAACTCGTCGGCAACGTAGGTGACGCCAGCGGCATCACCTACATGGAGCGTTTGATCGATAATATGTGTATGCAACTCGTGCAAAAACCGGAGTTGTATGACGTCCTCCTGACTCAGAACCTTTACGGCGATATTCTTAGCGACTTGTGTGCTGGTCTGGTCGGTGGTCTTGGTGTTGCACCTGGTGCGAACATCGGAACCGAAGCTGCGATTTTCGAAGCGACTCATGGATCCGCTCCGAAATACAAAGGTCAGAATAAAGTCAATCCGGTTGCTCTGATCCTTTCTGGCAAGATGATGCTCGATCATCTTGGAGAACACGAAGCTGCTGACAAACTCGACCGAGCCGTTGCAGCAGTCATTGAAGAAGGCAAGGATGTCACCTACGACATGAAACCTGTTCGTACGGACCCAACTGCCGTCGGAACGCAGGAAATGGCTGAGGCGATCTGCAAAAAAATGCAGGCCGAGTAGTCCTGTTTCAAGCGAAACTGTACGAGCCGGAGCCCGTCTTGTTTTCGGGCTCCGGCTTTTTTCGTGGTGAGAAACCTCTATTGCGAATCATGCATAGCCGAGAAAAGAGTATTTTTGCGTCGGTGCGTGGACCAATCGGGAGAGGTGGATATAATCAACTCTCACAGACAAGCCACGAATTCCCTCCTAAAGAGTATCCACTGAAGAGAACGAGGAACGACAAGATTATGACGAAAAAAACTCTGCTGCCTGTTTTGCTGGGCTTCTTTGCAATCACCTCGTTTTCTGCTTTATCCGCTGAGGAGACTGTTGCGGATGCCAAGAAGAAAGCTAAAGAACTTGGCCCGAAAGAAGTCATGCTCGGGGAAGGAGACCTTCTCACTGGAATCCCTGGGAAGGGGCCATTGAAGCCCAAGCAAATTCGGACATGGCTTAAGAACGCGGAAGTTCATCGGGTCATCAATCCTCAACTCCCAATGGGGTTGGCGCCGGGGGCGTCGCAGATCAAAGGGATTGATGAAAACCCAATGACTCAAGCCAAGATCGAATTGGGGCGGCAACTTTACTTTGACCCTCGCTTGTCTGCCGACTCTACAATCAGTTGCGCATCGTGTCACGCTCCGAACGAAGGGTACGGTCGCCACACGCAATTCGGCGTTGGTATCGACGGACAGGAAGGTGGTCGTAACTCCCCGATCAGTTACAACCGAATTCTCTCGGACCTGCAATTTTGGGATGGTCGCGCGGATTCACTCGAAGCACAAGCGGTTGGGCCCATCGCGAATCCCATTGAGATGGGAAACACTCATGAAGCTTGTGTTGCAACACTGAAAGAGATCCCTGGGTATGTCATTCAATTCCGAGCCGTTTTTGGAAAAGAAGGCGTGACTATCGATAACGTTGGCAAGGCAATAGCAACTTTCGAACGTGCCATCGTGACCGGCCCGACTCCTTACGACTATCATGAAGAAATGGCGAAGTACTCCAAGATCGATGAGGATGACCTCGAAGACTTGCTCGAAGACGATGAGGATTTT
>DAOUPA010000141.1 GCA_030626405.1 Planctomicrobium sp. | reverse complement strand
CAGGAAGCCAGAATTTTCATCAAGCTGAACGCTTTGACCGACACGACGCTGATCGATGCGTTGTATGCTGCATCTCAGGCGGGAGTAAAAGTGTTTCTCAACATCAGAGGAATCTGCTGCCTCAAGCCGGGTGTCGAGGGACTCAGCGAGAACATCGAGATCGTGAGTATTGTAGATCGATTTTTAGAACACGCGAGAATCTTCTCGATCCATCACGGCGGAGATCCGAAAGTGTTCATTTCCAGCGCCGATTGGATGCCGCGTAATCTCGACAATCGCAAAGAGTTGCTGGTTCCAGTGGAAGATGTTCAGTGTCGCCGAAAGCTGATGCACATTCTAGACGAATTTCGGGAAGACAATGTAAAATCCTCCGTCCTGCAAGCCGATGGTTCTTACTCAAAGAAAATATCGGCAGAGAGCGAACCTGTCCGAGCACAGGAAGTTCTCTACCGAGAGGCTCAAATCGCGACGAATCGAATTGCAAAAAAACAACGAACAATGTTCGAACCACATCACTTTTAAGCGTTCTCTTGAGAAGAGAACGGCTGAAGACGCCAGTCCAAGACATACTCATCAATCGAAATTTATAATGACTGATTTAGAAGCCTACACACAACAAGTCGCACAGCAAGCGAAACAAGCCTCTCGCAAACTTGCCGTAACAACCGGCGCACAAAAAAACGAGTGGCTGCGACTCTCCGCTGCTAGAATTCGTGAGCGCTCTGCTGAACTCATTCAGGAGAATCAGAAAGATCTCGAGAAAGCGCCGGAATATGGCTTGAATGATGCGCAAATTGATCGCCTTCGGTTGACGGACGAACGACTGGAAGGCATCGCAAGTGCGCTTGAAGAAGTCGCGTTGTTGCCAGACCCGATTGGGGAAGTGATCAGCAGCAATTCACGTCCAAATGGACTGATGGTGACACAGGTTCGCGTTCCGCTGGGAGTCGTCTTCTTTATCTACGAGTCTCGTCCAAATGTCACTGCGGATGCAGCAGCGCTGTGCGTGAAAAGCGGGAACGCTGTCATTTTGCGAGGCGGCAAGGAAGCGTTCCATAGCAACATGGCGATCTACAAACTGATGACGGAAACGCTCGCTGCTCAGGGACTGCCGGAGCATGCAGTGCAACTTGTTGAAACAATTGACCGAGACGCAGTCGGGTATTTTCTTAAAATGAACGAGCAGATTGACGTCACCATTCCACGCGGTGGAAAGTCGCTGATCGAACGTGTCGCAAGCGAAGCAACGATGCCAGTCATCAAGCATTTCGATGGAATTTGTCACGTTTATATTGACGAATCGACTGACCTCGAAATGGCGAAAAACATTCTGGTGAACAGCAAATGCCATCGAACTGGCGTCTGCAATGCCGCTGAATCGTTTCTCGTTCATGCTGCCATTGCAGATGAATTTTTACCTATCGCTGGCAAAGCACTTGCTGAGAATGGAGTCGAAATTCGGGGAGATGAAAAAGTTCGAGCGTTGATTCCGTCCGCAATTGCCGCGACTGATGAAGACTACCGGACTGAATACCTCGCCCTGAAAATTTCCGCGAAAGTCGTTGACGACATCGACACTGCGATTCATCATATCAATGAGTATGGTTCACATCATACTGATGTCATCGTGACCACAAACCTGAATGCAGCTCGACAATTTGTCGGTGAAGTCGATTCCTCCGCAGTCATCGTCAATGCGAGTACGCGTTTCAACGATGGCGGCGAATTCGGTCTGGGAGCAGAAATCGGCATCAGCACCGACAAATTCCACGCACGCGGCCCATGCGGTCTCAAAGAACTGACAAGCTACAAATACGTTGCTTACGGCAACGGACAAGTTCGGTAGTAGGCATCTCCATTTTCTGATTCATGGGTTGATGCCTGTGCACTTTGAGTATTCAGCCCTCATAGTGAGACGAACACGAATGGAAGCAATCCGTTTGGCGAAGATGGCTGGAGGGCAGCGGAAGCAGCGAAGCCGATGGGATGCTCAATTCGGTCGATTCAGATGTGGGTTCAGAAGTCTGCATTGAAGACCGGCAAGGTACTTGGTGATGGGGCGGAATCTGGTTCAGCAATGGGTTGAATCTCTTGGAACTCGTCGATTCTCAGACGATTCGCGGCCCCAAGCGTACGAAGAACGCTCATCACCAGAGTTCTACGAGACGGCTTCCAAATACGATGAAGATCACAATCGCAGCCGTCAAGTTCGTAGTCACAACCGCCGCAGTTCCCAAGCGCAACATTTGACTAATGTCTTTACTGAGATGGTGTCTGAATTCACTGACGATGAAGATCAATAGCTGGTGAAAGAGTTCGACCGAAAGTGCTAATCCGAATGTGAGAATCAGAATGAGCCACTCAATTTTGGCGAGTCCAAAGACGACTCCGGATACCAAGACCATCGCACCGATAAACGAATACACAAATAAGATTGAGTCTGTGCGTAATCCAATCCTAAACCCTGTTTCAGCATCGACGAGTCGTTGCCTCCACGGAGAACGATCTTGTTTTATGATTTGAATTTCGTGGCTGGATGGAGTGTGCATACTCTTCGTATTTCGAAAGGAAGGGACGCGGGAATTTAGCTTGAGGTGTGAAATCAGGTCAAGACGCGGTTTGATGCAGTGTTTCGATGCAGTACGTTTCCGGCCCCCTTTCTCTTCTCCGACCAAGGTGTTCTTCTTAAGTATTTAATTCTCCAGTAGATAGGAACACGTAAAGTACAAATGAACCAACTTGCAGAGAGAACGTGACAAGACTGCAAATACTGCAATTCGGGTGAGGATTTCTAAAAAAAGATGAACATTTGTCGGATATCCTCAATAGTCTCTGCTGGAAGAACCGATATATCTGTTAGCACAGTGATTCACAGAATGAATCATCTTCATGACCACTGGCAAAATTTCGTATCCATCACAAAAATTTCATGTGAGACAGAATGCGAGATTGTTGTTGAAGTGTGGTCAAATATCAGCAAGACGCCGCGCTTGACGCGATACCAGCACCAGGACGGTCGCTAGGAGAATTCCATGCGACCTTTATTTCCTCTCTTTGATGCTCTCGTTAGTCTCAACACCATCTCTCAGACGCCATTGATTGCAGGCACCGATCTCGGTTATGATCGGCAGTTCCTGCCGGTTGAGGTGTTCCTTGGCCATGGCGAACCGATCCCAAACTCTGGGGAGTCCGAGATGGTCCGAGAACGGTCGAATCGCACTACTTCCGACCAGAAAACCGATCAAAACATGCCCAATTCACAGCCAGAAACTCGTCAAGAACGATTGGCTCGGATTCGTGCGGAGATCGATTCTGGTGCGTACGAAACCCCGGAGAAACTCGAAATTGCAATCAGCCGCATGTTGGGAGTACTCACAGACTGATGAGACTACACAAAGGGGGAAATTGTGTCTGATTTGGAAGCGGTCACTGTTGCCGTCTCTCCAGCCGAGAAATATCGCGAGTATCTCGCGACGCAAAACTTGCGCATGACGCGCGAGCGCGCGATTTTCATCGAAGAGGTTTTCTCGTCTCATGAGCATTTCGATGCTGACCAATTGGTCCAGCGCCTCGAACAGCGCAAGGACGGGAAGCGGGTCAGTCGATCAACGATTTATCGCCATCTCAAGCAACTTGAAGAGGCAGGGCTCATACGCAAAGTCGCTCGTCAAGGAGATCGTGATCTCTACGAACACGACTACGGCTACCCTCAACATGATCACCTGATCTGCAAAAAATGCGGCGACCTGATTGAGTTTCACAACGAAGAAATCAGCAAGCTTCTTGAAAAGGTTGCCAGGGAACTCGGCTTTCGTATCGAAGGTCATCGCCTTGAAGCTCACGGCTTGTGCGATGATTGTTGCAAGCGTCCGCAGACACGACCAAAGAAAATGAACCTCATCTGACGCAGTATTCGAGAATCAGTGAACTGTCTCAAAATCAAAAAAAGGACCGCCTCGATAAAATCGTGACGGTCCTCGTGGTTCGTAGAAGCATTCACGATTCAAGATGAATGCCTGAATTCTCCCCGCGATCAAAATTGATCGATTCGATTCCCATCCTGTGGTTGAACCAGGTTGGAGAACGTCTCCTTGTCGATCGATTTGGAGACATTGCGAACCGATCCGTCTGCCATCAGAACGAGGATTTCTCTGCCGATGTTCCCCAATGCTTTCAATGGGTCTTCGGCATTGAATTCGAGGCCGCCTGGCTTCGTCCAGATATCAGCGGTATTGTCACCAGCTGTGACGACGAGAATCGTATTGGAGGTTCCATCCGTAATGTCTCGAAAACCGATACCAGGCTTTCCTTCGTTGAAGAGCAAACCCTCTCCCACGAAAACATGGATTGCAGACTTGCCTTCTGGGTTGTCCCCAAATGCGACTGGCATATCCAAGATCAGAGCTTTGTTATGTTCACTGTCCCAAGGCTCGTCAAATTTGAATTTTTGATACAGAGGAGCCTGTTCGATAAACGGCAAGAGGTGAACTCGCCAACTCAAACCTTTGCCGCGAACGCCATCTCCATCTTTGTAACCGTTGGAATCAACGGCGGGAAAATGGTTGTGCACGTCGTGGTAATTATGGAACGCCAGCCCAAGCTGCTTCATATGATTTCTTTTCTGAATCAGTTCACCAGCATCCGCAGCTTTCTCAAACATCGGCTTGAGCAATTCTGGAAGAGTTTCGAGTTTTTCAGGTCTGGGAACAGTGAGACTCACCACGGACTTGGAGGTCGAAATTGTTGCCCCATCAACAGCCTGTTGTAACATGGGTTGCAATTCCGAATCGATTCCATCCTTCGCTTTTTCAAATTCAGATTTTCCCATTCCCAGATAGCCATTCATCATCCCCTGGACCGCTTCAGCAGATTCGGCGTTGGGAGTATCCACGCTCACTTGCAACAAATTTGCTGCTTCCAGATCAGCCGAAATTAATAGTGTTTGCAAAGGTGTGATCATAGGCATCATCATCCCGAGCATTGGATTCGGCTGACGCTGCATCATTTGCTGAAGAAACTTCTTGACCGGTGCAAGATCGAGTGCGACTGCAAAGTCGCTGGCTTCAGATTTTTGAAGCATTGCTGCTACGGTTCCGCTTGTCGAATTACTGAGAACTGATTCGAGTCGGTCCTCCCCTGCAAAGATGAGTCGAGATTCATTCACTCTGAACAGGAGTCCTCCATTCGGCGCAACAACAGCTTTTCCACCTGCAAAATCGACTGTCTTTCCCGAGGGGATGCTTTCAAAAACCTTTTGTGAATCGACACCTGCCACAAGTTGCACGACCACAACAGGCATTGGTGGTTGCCCTCCAAGCCCCCCCGGCGCTCCTGGCTGAAAAACGACTTTCTCTGCGACCGAAGATTTCGTTTCTTCAATGTCCACATCACGTCTGAAACTCGCAGGCTCGAAATCCTCAAAACGATTTCGCGAGCGCTGCCCCATTAACATTGGGGCCATGGCGAGTAGCTGCTGGTCGATGATGACTAAAACATGGTCCACCTGCTCAGGCTTCACTCCGAACTGCTGTTCGAAATTTTCGAGATTGTTTGCCACTTCCGCCTGCGGATTTCCATCGTCCACGATTTTGAGAAGCTCTTTGACAAGCGGATTGTTGGCAGCTTTCGAAGGCCGGAAAATGACTGCTGCAACCGCGTCTTCAGGGATATACTTGAGAATCGAACCAGCTGAGAAGGCGACGGAAGTTTTGGGGGCCGGTGTGACTTCGGGCGTCGATGGTGTTTCCGATGAAGGCGTTTCTGCCGATGATTCTTCAGTATTAGAGGGCTGTTCTACAGATGTCGTTTCCGATGAAGCCGTGTCCGGTTCTTCACCTCCACCGCACCCAGACAAACTGAGGAACAAAAGGGTGAGAATTGAAAGTGAAAGCGTGCGCATTGAAATGACCTTTGTAAGAATTGATTGTTGCCTGAGATCGTCGGGAATCCAAGACGAAGACGCAAGCGTCACAATTGCGAAAACGCAATTCCGACGGAACTATGTCAATAAACGCTTCTCGTTCATTTCGGATCAGAAAAACTTGACAGAACGGTGAAAAGCGTCTCATCCGTATAATTCGTGAGAATTTAGAACCAATGGTAGAACCGAATGATTCTGACTGGAATTGCGTCACTTGCGACGACTCGTTCTACAAAAGGAGGTGTCGTTCCGATGTGGAAACCACGCACCTTCCTCTTGCCCCTCAGCTCTTTCTCTAGGCAATAACCTCTTCGATCACATGCCCGAAATCTTTTTCCAGCCGCTTTCGACCAGGAACCGCTAAGGCTCTGGGATCCAAGCCGAGTTGATGTAGTACGGTTGCGTGAAGATCGGTGACGTAGTGCCGGTTCTCGACGGCGTGGAAGCCGATTTCGTCGGTTTTCCCATGGGCGATTCCGCCTTTAATGCCGCCGCCTGCCATCCAGATGGTGAAGCCGAACGGATGGTGATCCCGTCCATTGGCAAGTTGTGAACCAGGCGTTCGTCCGAATTCGCTTCCCCAGACAACGAGTGTTTCGTCCAGCAACCCGCGCTGTTTGAGATCCTTAAGCAAAGCTCCGATCGGTTGGTCGACCTGTTTGCAAAGTCGTGTGTGGCTCGACTTGAGATTTTTGTGAGAATCCCAGCTCCCAGCACCGCCGTTGTTGCCATGGTAAACCTGCACGAATCGTACTCCGCGTTCCACGAGTCTGCGTGCCGTGAGCATTTTCTGACCGAAGTCTTTCGTTTCTTTTTGTTTGATCCCGTACAGGTTTTGCGTCTCCTCGGTTTCTCCATCAAATCGAACAACATCCGGTACTGCTGTCTGCATTCGGAACGCAAGTTCGTACGATTTCATCCGCGCACGGACAGCATCGTCTCCGGGGTATTGCGTGGCGGTCAATTGATTCAATTCACGCAGCAATGCGAACTCACCGGCCTGTTCTTCTTTGAATACACCCTGCGGCGGTTTCGCGTACGGCAGCGGGTCATTCGGATCGATTTTGAGCGGAACACCATCGTACTGCGGTCCTAAATAGTTCGCTCGGTGTGCTTCCTTTCCACCACAACAATCGGCAAGTGGTGTTCCCATGACAACAAATGACGGCAAGTTTTCATTGAGCGAACCAAGGCCGTAATTCGCCCACGCACCGATTGTTGGAAAGAATCCATCGATGCGGTGTCGCCCAGTATGAAACTGAATCTGCGCCCCATGGTTACTGTCTTCGGTCCACATCGAACGGACCAGACAGAGGTCATCGGCAGAGTCACCAACGTTCGGCCACCAGTCACTGATTTCGAGACCACTCTCACCACGTTGTTTGTATCCGACTTGAAGTGGATACAATTCGTTCCGGATAAATCCGTTATTCGGATCAAAGGCAACAACGCGTTCGTTTTCCAGAAAGGGAGAGTTCAGCACTTCTTTGAAAGGCGTCTCCTCAACCGTTTTACCAGCATACTTATTGAGCATCGGCTTCGGGTCGAACGACTCCATATGGCTTGTGCCACCGATCATAAACAGCCAGATCACGCTCTTCGCTTTCGGAGCGATCTGCGTCAGTTTGTCCGCGATCTGTTCACCCGCCCGAGCGTCCTCGCTGAGCATCGACGCCAAAGCAATGCTGCCAAAGCCCATCCCCATGTCGGACAAAAACGCACGACGCGTTGAGTTGTTCATTTCCATTGCATTGTCTCTATCGTATTGAAGTGAAGTCGTTGTGGTTCATGAGGACGTGGATCAGGTTTTCACAGGCTCGCAAGGTTGGGTCTGCTGCTGGTTCCACTTCTGTTTTCACGTTGCCTTCGAATTTGGTGAGATCGTTTTGCTTTGATAATAATTCCGCTTGAGTTAGCAGGAACTGCTGGCAGGCGGTCAATTCATCATTGCTCGGTTTGCGATTGAGCAAGGTCAGGAAACTTTGATTGATGAATGCCTGCGGTTCTGAGTGAGTTACGTTGATCTCCGCTGCCAGACTTCGAGCGGCGGAAATGGAAAGCTGACTATTCGAGAGAGCGAGCGCCTGTTGTGGGATGATGCTCGGCGAGCGGCGATAGCATTCGTTCGGACTGGCGGCATCGAAGATCGTCATCATCAACATTTGTTTTTCGTACGCATGACGAAAATAAACGCTGCGGCGGAGGATGTTTTCCCCTTCTGAAAAGTCGATATCGGGACCACTCATGGTCATGTCGAGTTGGTTTGCGACATGCAGAACGCTGTCACGAATGCTTTCTGACTCCAGGCGTTGCACATTCGCTCGCCAGTAATGGTGATTGTCTGGATCGATGCTGTTGTTGTGTGCGAGGAGTTCTACAGGTGCCGCAGATGCCTGTTGATAAGTCTGTGATGTCAGAATCAACCGGTGAATGTGCTTCATGCTCCAGCCACTTTCGATGAGTTCACTCGCCAACCAGTTAAGAAGATCATGATGCAGCGGTTGCGGCGAACGCATTCCGAAATCGAACACGTTCTCAACCAGTGGAGTCCCAAAGTGGCGGAGCCAGATATGGTTTACCGCCACACGAGCAGTCAGCGGGTTGTCTCGGTGAACAATCCAGTTCGCAAGCGCCAGGCGCCGACCTGTGCTCTGCTTCGGATGAACCGGGCCGACCGACTTGTACTTCGCGTCAGTCTTTGAGAGTTCAAGTCGTTTCTTCTCCGTCTCGGTTCGTGCCGCGACAAATTCTTTCTGTGCTTTATCGATAGCCGCTTTCTTCTTGCCAACGTTTTTCTCGTCACTCGACTTCGCGGAATCGAACGCTTGCCACTTCTGGAAGGCTGTCGAACGAGCGGCAGACCAGTTCGCAAGACGCTCTGCCTTGGCGGCAGTCTTCATGAATTGGTTGAGTTTTGCTTGATCTTTCTTCTCGGCAGGCAAAAACTTGGCACGATCTGCCGAGTACCGAGCACGCAAAGCTGAGAGGTTAGTTTTCGCCGCTGCATATTTCACGATAGCAAGTTGATGCTCAACGGACAGTTTCTCCGGCAGAGCAGGTGATGGTGGCTCTGTAAGAGATTCAGTAATGTCAGAAGTTTGAGGTAAGTCGAACTTACCGAACGCTGCGGCTGCTTTCTTCTCTGCCGCTTCCAGTCGCGCAATGTCTTCTTTTTCAATTTTCTCACTCAGAGCAGGGAAGAATCCCTCAACAGGGAGATCGACCGGTTGAACTTCGAACGGTATCCCGAGAATCTTAATGCCGTCAGCAGCGAGTGGATTTTCTTTGTCAGGATGCTTTTCGTCTCCACGTCTGTAGAGAAAAGTTTTGACGGCAGGTTCTTTATCGAAGACACGGGCGATTCCATCCTTGGTGACGTTTGCCTGGCCTGGCAGGCGGTCTGTTCGCACGTTGTGTGGTTCGAAGATCGCACGAAACGTGTAATACTCCTGCTGCGCAATTGGATCGAACTTGTGATCGTGGCAGCGAGCGCAGTTAATCGTCATTCCGAGAAACGCTTTCGCGGTGTGTTCGACTGTTGCATCGAGCCAGATATTCCGATTGCTGTTATGAAAGTTGCGTGCCAGGAATCCAGTCGCCCGCAGGGTCTCTGGATCGAGCGGCGCGACTTCGTCCCCGGCGAGCATTTCAACAATCATCCGGTCGTAACTTTTATCTTCATTGAGCGATTCAATAATCCAGTCACGCCAATGCCAGATATGCCGTTGACTTCCCCGCACAGCCTGTTTGTATCCGTTCCAGTCACTGTATCTCCAAACATCCATCCAGTGCCGGCCCCAGCGTTCCCCGTAACGCGGACTGTCGAGCAACTGGCTCACGACCGATTCGTACGCCTCTTGGGAAGGATTCTCTGTGAACGCTTCAAGCTGTTTGATATCCGGTGGCAATCCGATGACATCGAAGTAAACACGTCTGAGGAGTGTTTCAGCATTTGCTCGGTCAACCGCTTTTAGTTTTTGTTCGCTCTGCTGCTTAGCAAGGAAGCGATCAACCGAGTGTGTCGACGTGCCATCCTGAGTATCCGGAACATTCGGGCGAACAATTTTCTGGTAGGCCCAGTGTTCGTCCGGTGTCGGGAGAGGTTCTTCATCTTCGGGAGCAGGCATCCCCAGACGGACCCATTCACGCAACAGCTTGACCTGCTTCGGTGTCAGGGCTTCGCCCTCACCTTCAGGCGGCATGCGTTCGTCAATCGATGCGCTCACACGCTCAATGAGTAAACTCTTCTCTGGATGTCCGCCAAGCGCGACAGGTTCTAACCCTTCCTCGCGAGTAATAAACTTGGCAGCATCGAGGCGCAAGTCCGCTTCCTGTTTCACAGGTCCGTGACAGCTGACGCACTTCTCGACGAACATCGGTTTGATGTCCCGAAGGTAATCGACATCCTCGCCATACGTGAACGACGGCAGTAGAGTCACAATCACAAAAACTTTGGATAGGTGAAAAATCATTACAGGCGGGCATTCGTCAGATGAATGAATAACAGGTGGGAACTCGACTTTCACTCTATCATCAATACAGACCAATTTGAACTATAAACATGATTGGCGGAGCAAAATCTGCTCTTAAAGCGAGATGTGACAGTCCTCGACTTTCGCTATCTTTAGACGACATTCCTTAAAAGAATCAATGGAATTGAGCTGTCTCGGCTTTTGAGACAGGACAGGACGAAAACCAATCATCAGGGAGAAACGGAGTGTCTTCAGAGAGTGTGCAGAGTTCGCAAGTCGAGCGAGAAGAACTTGTTGTCGAATACCTGGACTTGATTCCTTACGATCCGTATCCTCTTCAGGAAGACGCTCTGCTGGCGTGGTTCGGCGAGGGTGAAGGAATTCTCGTTTGTGCCCCGACGGGAACGGGAAAAACCCTGATCGCCGAAGCAGCGATGTACGAGGCGCTCAAGACCGGCAAGGTTGCGTATTACACGACACCGCTGATTGCGCTCTCTGAACAGAAATTTGATGAACTTCAGGAAGCCGCCGAACGTTGGGGATTCTCGAAAGATGACATCGGCTTGATCACCGGAAATCGCCGGGTGAATCCGGACGCACCTGTGCGAGTTGTCGTTGCGGAGATCCTACTGAACAGACTTCTCAGTGCCGAAGAGTTCGATTTCGATAACGTCTCTGCCGTTGTCATGGACGAGTTTCACAGTTTCAACGATTCACAGCGCGGCATTGTTTGGGAACTGTCACTCGCACTTCTCCCGAAGCATGTGCGTTTGATGTTGCTCTCAGCAACGGTCGGAAATTCCGTCGATTTCCTTCTGTGGTTGCGTCAGGAACACGACCGGAAGATTCAATTGATTCAGGGAAGCGAACGGACAGTCCCGCTGCAATTCCACTGGGTCGGTGGCGAATTGCTCGGACCACATCTCGAACAAATGCAGGACGGCACTGAAGAAACGAAACGGACGCCGGCGCTGGTCTTCTGCTTTAATCGGCAGGAGTGCTGGACGGTTGCCGAACAACTGAAGGGGAAAGGACTTCTCGCAGATGGACAACAAAAAGCACTGGCGAAACGTCTCGATGAATGGGACTGGAAGGCAGGCGTCGGTCCCAAGTTGAAACAACTGCTCATGCGCGGCGTTGGTGTCCACCACGCAGGCATGCTGCCGAAGTATCGACGACGGGTCGAGAAGTTGTTCCAAGAGAAATTGCTTTCAGTTTGTATTTGCACAGAGACACTCGCCGCCGGAATCAACCTGCCAGCACGATCAATCGTTATGACGACATTGCTGAAAGGGCCACCGGGGAAGAAGTCGGTCGTCGATGCGAGTTCTGCTCATCAGATCTTCGGACGTGCCGGTCGACCGCAGTTTGATGACGTTGGCTATGTCTTTGCGTTGGCACATGAAGATGATGTCAAAATCGCCCGTTGGAAAGAGCAGTACGACCAGATTCCGGAAGACACAAAAGATCCGAACCTGATCCGGATGAAGAAGAAGATCAAAAAGAAAATGCCGACTCGGCGGAAGAACGAACAGTATTGGAACGAGGATCAATTTAAAAAAGTGATTGACGCCCCGCCTGCCAACCTCGTCAGCAAAGGCGACTTGCCTTGGAGACTGCTGGCATATCTCTTGAAGGTCTCTCCGGATGTGAACCGCCTGCGCCACTTCGCCAATAAACGACTGCTGCCGGTCAAGCAGAAAGAGAAAGTCAACGAACGACTTACAGAGCAATTGCTCACGCTCTACAGCGGGGATTTCATCGACCTGGAACCGACACCACCAGAGAACACACATAAAGTGTTCCGAGACTGGTCAATGCCAGAGGATCCGTCGGCAGAGAAACCACCTCAAGATGAAGAAGGTTTCGGCACCGGATTGCTAGATGAGTCCGAAGAAGCAGGTGTTGAATCATCACAAGAAATTGAAGAAGAAGCAGAGACCGAAGATGCAGACGAGGAACAGTCATCAATCGGAACGTTCGGCTCTTTGCTGCAAGAAGCACTGACGAAGGAGACCAGCGAAGACGAGAAAACTCCGAACATCAAGAAGATCATTCACCCTTCTCTGATCGAAGAGAAGGAAATCTACGTACCGCAGGTAGTCACTGTCACTGATCGACTTTCACAACTGCTGACGTTTCGTGGTTGCCATCCGATTTACGGAACGTACCTGCTCGACCATCTCGGTCTCGCCGACAAAGCCGAGCGGATTCAACTTCTCGAAAGTGTCCTCGAAGTCCCTGGTTCTATGATGCGAGACGTGCGGGTTCCCGGACCAGCCGAACTGCCGCCGGGACCGCTGGCGGTTCACCGAATTGATCCGGAATTGATGGCGCGTGGACTGATCTCTCAAGCAGAACTTGACCCTGATTCTGTTGAGCCAGAACTCGACAACTTCGGCAAAGAGATACGTACATGGTCTGTACCGCTGGGGGATAAAGTGCGCCGCTTGTTTGATTCCGACTTCCCAGGCGTTCGCGATTTACGAACGCGGTCAGCGTGGATTGTCGGGCAATTGCTGCACTACGGCGGCGATTTCCAAAAGTATGTGACGACAAAAGATATCACGAAACAGGAAGGTGTCATCTTCCGGCACGTCCTGCGAATGATCCTTCTCTGCCAGGAATTCAGCCAGTTTTGCCCCGTGGGAATATCACAAGAAGAATGGTCCAGTGAGATGACCGACATCAGCGACCAACTCACCGAAACCTGCCGCAACATCGACCCTGAAAGCACCGACAAAACTCTGGAAGCGATGGCCACCCTGCCGGATGTGACCCAAAGTTGATTTTTGAATGGTGAAGATGTCGCTCGTCCTTGGATGAAATGTGAAGGCAACGCTGGAAGCCAGCTGTCCGATGTCGTATTATCGTGGCTCACATCAAGACATTTCTGTCTCAATTTCGGTCCACTTTCTAAGGAAATTCACATGAAACCGATTCGCTTTCATCGCAGCATCTTGCCCCTGCTGACAATTGTTGGTGCGTTCATTGGCGCAGTCACGACTTCGCACGCGGCTGACAAGAAACCGAACATCCTCATTATCTGGGGAGACGACATTGGACAGTTTAATATCAGTGCCTACAACCGGGGGATGATGGGCTACAAAACTCCTAACATCGACCGCATCGCTGCACAGGGTGCGTTGTTTACAGACTGGTATGGCCAGCAAAGTTGCACTGCCGGTCGCGCTGCCTTCATCACCGGTCAGTCTCCCATGCGTACCGGCCTCACAAAAGTTGGTCTCCCGGGCGCACCAGAGGGAATGAAAAAAGAAGATCCCACGATCGCCACCTTGCTGAAGGCACAGGGTTATATGACCGGCCAGTTCGGCAAGAATCATCTCGGCGACCGCGATGAGATGCTGCCCACCGCTCACGGATTCGACGAATTTTACGGCAACCTTTACCACTTGAATGCTGAAGAGGAGCCAGAGCATCCAGACTACCCGAAAGACCCGGCGTTTAAGAAAAAGTACGGCCCGCGAGGTGTCATTCACAGCACCGTGGATGGGAAAATTGAAGATACAGGCCCTCTCACCAAGAAACGGATGGAGACT
>DAOUPA010000454.1 GCA_030626405.1 Planctomicrobium sp. | reverse complement strand
TGTTATGGATTGTCGCTGTCTTCGGTATCTTGGCGGGACTGTTCGTTCTCATGAAACGAAAGTTACCCAAGAAGAGGGAAGCTGTCATTGAATTCGACGAAATTCATTCCGCACTCTCTCATGAGAGGGTGCGGATGGATAAGCTGCTGGCAAAAATTGGCCTTCACAGATTTCCAAGCGAGACGACAACGCAATTTGCGGATCGAATCGAAACGGAGTCGCGATTTGATCAGGCGGCGCAAGTCTCGCTCTGGTACCGAACATATTCAGCGTGCCGCTTTCGACCAGTCTATCGACCAGATGACCTTGAGGACTTAAGGATTCAACGAGAAAGAATCAGCCACTCATGGAAGCACCTGGAATCAGGAGAGAACACTCATGTTTGAAGACCTGTTGGGCGAAACCGTTGTTTTAGACATGGTCTGCCCTTTCGTGTACGTCGGAACATTGGTCGAGGGAGACCACCATTACGTTGCCTTGCAAGACGTCGACGTTCACGATTTGCGAGACAGTAGTACTACCAGAGAAATCTACGTTCATGAAATTCGACTTCATGGTCTGGCACCGAACCGAAAGCGAGTTCTGGTTCAGCGAGAACAAATCGTCAGTGTTTCGCGTCTCTCGGATGTGAATTCGTAAGAACCGAATTATTCACGTTTGAGCTTCATCGACAATCGGAAACTGCCCTGGTTCATCCTGAGTGTAAAACTGATCGAGTAATGCCGACCAGTCATCAAGTGATCGGAGTTTGCCGAAAGCTTTTTTGAGAGCGTCACTCTCGGGGTGAAGTCGTGCGTATTTGAAACCGAACTTGCGTATTGTTCCGAGTGCCGTTTTGTCGTGGAAACGTTGAGAAAGTCTCAGGTGCATTTCCAGTGCGGAACGTTGTTCGTGAATGGTTGGCGGCACTGGCGTTTTCTGTTCGAATAGCAACTCGGTTGCCTGACGAAATATCCAGGGGTTGCCAATTGCACCCCGGGCGATGGTCACTCCATCGACGCCTGTTTGTTTGAGCATCTCAACGCACGCATCGGCAGAGAAGAGATCACCGCTTCCAAGCACAATATGCTTCCCGGCAACTTGTTTCACCTCGCGAAGAAAATCCCAATTGCTCGGGCCGCGATATTTCTGTTCGACCGTTCGACCATGAACGGTAATGACTGACACTCCAGAAGCGTAGGCTTGTTCCAGTATGTGAAAAAAGTTGTGGCGACTCTCTTCGGTGTCATCAATGCCACGTCGCATTTTGACGGTCACTGGCGTTTCATCAGGGACGGAGTCTCGAACGCGTTTGATGATTTCCAGAGCGACCTTTGGTTGTCCAAGGTGATAGCCACCACGGCAGCCCCCCATCGCCGTTTTGACCGGACATCCAAAATTGATATCAATGACATCAAAACCAGCGGCGACGAGTCTCTGCGCGGCAGGCACGAACATCTCTGGATCGGAACCCATTAATTGCGCCCCGACAGGATGGTCCTCGTCTTCTATGTGAAAGTGATGCGCTGTTTTATTCGGTCTTTTCACTTCATTTGCGAAGCGATCAATCATCACTTCCGCAACGGTGTACGAAGCTCCGTAACTTCGAGCGAGCGAACGCATCGGCCAGTCGCTATAGCCGCTGAGTGCGGCCTGCACGAACGGATGTTCAAGCTCAATGTCCCCGATTCGTAAAGGTCGAAGAGAAGTTGAAGAGTCAGTGGTTGTCATGGACGGTTCGTTCATTTCTACGAGTCAATAGTCACCGGTTGTCCGACTTCCATGACGACGGGTTCTGCATCGGTCTTCGACTTGACCATTTCCGCCCATGCCTGTGCGTCTTGCTCGATGAGAGGCCACGTGTTGTAGTGGCAGGGCGTAACTTGTTTTGGTTTCAGGAATTGAATGGCGCGAATGGAATCCTCCGGACCCATCGTGAAATTGTCGCCAATCGGGAGGATTGCAAAATCAATCCCGGCCTCGCCGATCAGATTCATGTCGTAGAAGAGTCCGGTATCACCAGCGTGATAAAGTGTGACCGTTCCCAGAGTCAGAAAAAACCCTGTCGGATTGCCGCCATAAGTTCCGTCTGGGAGTGATGAGCCATGATGAGCGATTGTCAGTTTCAATGTTCCAAACTCAAAATGGTTCTGACCACCGATGTGCATTGGATGGACTTTTTCCAGCCCTTGTTTGCCAAGCCATTGACTGATTTCGAAGTTGGATATCACCAGGCACCCAGTCCGATTGGCAATACTGATCGTGTCGCCAACGTGATCTGCGTGTCCATGTGAAATGAGAATTGCGTCGGGGGTCAACTCATCGGCAGAGACCTTGGCAGAGGGATTCCCGGTCAGGAACGGATCGATGAGCAGGCGTGTTCCATTGTGAACAATTTCATACACAGAATGACCGTGCCAGGTAATTTCAACGGACATGGTTGTTCTTCCGATTAAGTGAATGTTCTCGTGATCGTTTCCGCAAGAGTATAGGAAAGAACGCCAGCGTCTTAAAAGCGTCTCATTTTCATTTTTAAACATTGATGGTTTCAGTCAGGTGCATCGCGACGTACCAGGCCGAAATTGGATTGAAGGGCAAGGGGAAATGTTTCGCAGAAGATTTGGATGACGAGAAATTCAAAGCTGGTTAGCCGGCCACTAAAAGTGTCCGGCAAAAGATTTCACTCGACCATTTTGAGTATTATATACAGAAAGGCTCTGCTGCCTGGTTTTGCAACAGAGCCTTGGGAATCATCAATCGTGAGAGAGCCAGTCGGTTACGTCCCTTGGCTCGTTTCCGTGCGACGGTTGGGGCTGTCGTTTGGACCGAGGGGTTCTTCGGAGGGGAGGACTTGTGCGACATCGACTCGGTTATCGTCGCCGCCGAAAGCATTCAGATATCCAAGGATTTCCTGGTAATGACCGTATACTCTCATGGAGTCGTATCTCGTGATGAAGCGAGTGCGATCGCGGCTGTTGAGTCGAGTCCAGGCAACAATTGTTTTGTCAATTGCTCCCATCAGCACAATCGCATGAGTGCTTTTAAGCTTGAGTTGCGATTGAATCGGGATGTCCGGATCGCTTCCATCGACAGCGAACGGGAGGTCGATCAAACCGCCTGATTGATTTTGCACGTCATCACCACCAAACGGATTGGTCCCGATGTCCAATGCATTGTTGGTGTTGATTGCAGCTTCAATTTTGTCTCCGAGCGAATCATGGTCTGGGTTATGTGTCACGCGCCGGCGCCAGCGGTCGCAGTGGACCAGAAGGCTGATGAGGTGATCGCGCGTCGGGTCGTCAAAACCGCCTCGGTCGGAGAGTTCGTCGTTGGCGAGCAGTTCGGCTCGCATCGTAAAGACTGGCGAAAGTGCCGCCGCGATATGCAGATTTCGCAGCGTCGTAATGGCTCGTCGGAATTGTTCTTTACCGGGATCGCCGATGGGCATGGTTGGCTCCTTGTTGAAGAGAAAAGTAGGAATGGAGGTTGGGGAATGGAGTGTTGTATTGCTCCATCCTCATTTCCTCATTCCCCATTAATGTCAGTCGGAAGACGTAGAGAGTGGTGCAACGTCGTCAACGCGACGGTCAATCGCATTCATTAACTGTTTGGTGATTGAGTCTGCTTCCGGGTTTGTTGCTTGTAGTTTTTCGATTTCGTCGTCGAGAAACATGCCGCGAAGCGCGTCGAGTAATCCCACACGTCCTTCTGATTTGCGGAGTTCAAGAAGCTGACGTGCTTCATCCAGCTTTCTGGGAAAGGGGATTTTCGCTGAAGGTTGAGGGTTGAGAGCTGAGGGAAAGTCATTCGGCGTTGCCGGTGCACCTCCTTTGTGACGCTTGCGAACGCGGCGGCGTAGCAACTGCAAAGCCGCCCAGCCGAGAATTGCCGTCCCACCTGATCCCGCGGCGACACCTCCCCATATCGCGGGGATTCCGATGGATACGACTGTGTCGATTAGGTCTTTGATGATGCCCGTTGTTTTCTCTGGCGGCTTTGTGGACTGGGCAGAAGGAGTGAGTGGGGGAGGGGGCGAGGGGGAGACAGGGGTGATAGTTTCGCCCTCTACCTCTCTCGCGTGAGGCAGAGTTTCTTCGTCTTTGGCAACGGTCGATTCGGTGCGTGTTTCGATTTCGAATGGAGTCGGAAGCAGTTGCTTGAGGAGTGAGCCTTTTCCTTCGAAGCCGACGACCGTGACTTGCTGTGACTGAAATGTCGGCAAGTGCTGAATACCGTGTTTCAGTGCGAGAGCACGGTGTTGGTCGTAGTCGAGAATGTGAATGTGAAATCTGTTTTGGAGGGACATTCTGAATGTCGTGTCCGTGTTCCATTCTTTCCAGAGCAGGCGACAGGGGCCGCACCATTTCGCGGTCAAGATGACAAGCAATGGTTTTGTGCGACCGGTGCATTCGCAGCGTAAGACCGATTGAGAATGGGATGGTGGAGAGTTTCGTCGCCACTGGTCCCATTCTGATCGTAATTGAGAGACCGTTAGACCGTAGTGCTGCGCGAGGCGTTGTTCTATCGAGGTTTGATCACGCTGGAATTTGAGGAGAGTTTCGGCGCGTTGCTCCGAAAGCAGGAACTCGACGAGCGAGAAACCAACGGCGTACAGAGTTTGTATCTCGCCGGAGTTGCTCGGATAGTTCAAGCTTTCCAACCACTCTTTGCGAACAATTGAAGCGTCAACTGTGGCTGCCTTTGTTCGCAGGTTTTGGTGAACTTCTGCGGACTCAAACAGTGTCGCGCAGCCTTCGTCGAGCCAGCGTTCTATCGGATGACGAACGAGTGAGGCGCGGACCATATGGTCGACTTCATGCGGGATGACATCACGCAGCAGCAGATTTCTCGGACCTTCAATCGTCATGCTCCAGTCGAAGGCTTCTCCCTCTTCAAACCGAAAACTGGTCGCTCCGCCGCCGGAGTGTTGGGCATGGCGGACATGAATCGGGCAGGGACGATACCAACTACCGGGAAGCGCCGTATCGGTCCAGAATTGTGCAGACTTTAAGCGAGCGGTTTCGGCAGCGGTGGTGATTTGGGGATCGGTGTTGGTGAAGTTTTCAGACGCGTTTGCTACGGCGACGAAATGGAGAATAGAGGATAGAGAATAGAGTGCGAAGAAAACTCCATTCCATATTCCCCACTCCCTATTTCCTAGTCTCAATTCAAAACTTACCAACTTCCAAACAGCGTAACTCATAATTCACCCTCAATGGTTCGCAAGAAGTGATATTTCCCAGAGCGAACAAGTTCCCGCAGCAACCGGGCGGGGTTGAATCGCGTTGGGTTGCTGTGGTTCATGCGGTTCAGACGCATTGCCACGGCAGCGACCAATTCTGAGCAGAAGAGTTCATCCAGATTCGCACCAGGGAACAGCCGAGAGAGTTGAAACGCCCGCGTTCCTGAGAGAAGTGCTCCGTGCATGTCGTAATGTTTGCCAGGGCGGACGAAGTGATCGATGAGAATTGACGAGAGAAGCTGCGATTCCG
>DAOUPA010000248.1 GCA_030626405.1 Planctomicrobium sp. | reverse complement strand
CTGACACATGCTCAGAAAGAAGCCAAGATCGCTGAGAATGTTCCTCTCAACCCGCCTAAAGTCGATGATCTCAATGACCAGAAGGAGAGTGGTGAGATCACGAAAAAGGAGTGGGAAGATCAAATCATCGCCCGCCGGAAACCATATTTCGCCTCTCGGAAAGCTGCTTTCAAAAAACACAACGTCAAAGCCGACGAAATGTTGAGCATGGTCCTCAACACAATCGGTGGCGGCCTGGGGCTTGTTCTCTTCGGGTGGTTTTCGAATCGACTCGGACGCAAAGGGGCGTTCTGGCTCTACCACATCCTGGGATTTGTCTGTGCGTTACTCATGTTTCAGGTGCTCATCCCGAATGAAGTCTCTCCATGGATTTTGGGAATGTTCCTGCCGATCTTCGGATTCTTTACGCTGGGAATGCACGCAGGTTATGCCGTTTACTTTCCTGAGCTTTATCCAACGCGAATGCGCGGAACCGGTGCAGGATTCTGTTTTAATGGTGGAAGGATTCTTCAGGGAGTCGCATTCTTCGGAATCGGTGCGCTCGGAATTGCTCCTGCCGACAAAGCGTTCTACCTCTCCTGGCTTTTCCTGGTCGGAGTGGTCGTGATCTTCTTCGCCAATGAGACAAGCGGTGAGGAACTGATGGAGTAACTTCAAGCGCTGCATGTGTCTCCGCGATTTATGCCTGGAAACATCCTGAGATTTTTCACCCGGAGGCGTTCGAAGGAAACGCATTATAAAGATAGTCT
The DNA here is from genome assembly GCA_030626405.1 of Planctomicrobium sp. GTDB lineage: Bacteria > Planctomycetota > Planctomycetia > Planctomycetales > Planctomycetaceae > Thalassoglobus. The sequence goes on along the minus strand of DAOUPA010000248.1, from coordinate 9,295 downwards.
CATCACTCAAATTGGTGTGCTCATGCAGAACGCAAAACTCTCCCGCCGTCGATGGTTGAAGTTGACTTCGGCTGTCGCTCTGGTGACTCTGAGTTCAACAGGTTTCTCTCCAGATGCATCGGCCGAAGATTCCAAGGATGTTGCGGTCGTCGACATTGGCTCTCGCAGGGAACTCTTCGTTGATGATTTGCTCATCGGTCAATTGATCGGGACAAAACAGAAGATGCACACGCCGCAACGGCTGCGCAGTCTTCCGTCTCGACCATATGGACATTACGCGACCGTCCTCAAGGATGGTGACCTTTATCGAATGTATTACCGGGGAGACAAAATTAAAGGGCTACACTGGCGCAAAGATGGTTGGGGGGCTTACCATGCAAATGAAGTGACAGAATATGCGGAAAGTAAAGACGGAAAGAACTGGACCGAACCCGACCTGAATTTGTATGAGATCGACGGGATACCAGAAGGTAATGTTGTCCTTTCCGATGAGTTCCTGGTGACACATAATTTCTCCCCGTTTATCGATAAGCGTCCTGATGTCCCTGAAGGTGAACGATTCAAAGCGCTGGGAGGTGGTCGCTATCCAGAGGCCAACTGGGGTGGTTGGCCCACACCTGGTCGACGAAAAGAACTGAGAGAAAAATACGGTCCAGGCGGGTTGTACGGTTGGGCTTCGGCGGATGGGATTCATTGGGAAAAGCTGCAAGACAAGGCTGTGATCCCGGAAGAATTCGGAAAGTTCGATTCTCAGAACGTGGCGTTCTGGTCCGAAGCTGAAGAGCAATACGTGAGCTACTTCCGTTGGTTTCACAATGGATACCGGTCAATACGCCGTTCGACGAGCAAGGATTTTCTCACTTGGACCACTCCGGTCGACATGCAGGCAAACCTGCCGGGTGAACACCTCTACACAAGTGGGACTCATCCATACTTTCGCGCTCCACACATTTACATTGCACTCCCAACGCGATTTCAATCTCGTCGCAATGCAATTACAGATGTCGTGTTCATGACGACTCGTCCTGGAAGCGACAAATATGATCGTGCATTCAAGGAGGCGTTTCTCAGACCCGGTCTAGGCGAACGTGGTTGGGGAAACCGTTCAAACTATGTGACATGGCATGTGGTGCCAGTTAGCGACAAAGAAATGGCGATGTACATGTATGGAGGTGCTCAATATGTGTTGCGTTACGATGGATTTATTTCGATCAACGCTGGCTACAAAACGAGCGAATTCATCACGAAACCATTGAAATTCAATGGGCAGAAACTGGACGTCAATTACTCGACAAGTGCCGCAGGCGGAATCCGAGTTGAAGTACAGAATCTTGCCGGGAAACCAATTCCAGGATTCACGCTTGAAGATTGCATTCCTCTATATGGTGATGAAATCAGTCGTGATGTAGGCTGGAAGGAGAATAGCGAGATCGGACAACTCGCTGGTCAGTCAATCAAGTTACGATTCGAGATGACCGAAGCGGATCTGTTTTCGATGCAATTTCATTAATAAACATAGCTCGAAGACTTCCTTGGAATCACTGATTTCTCAGCTTGCCTGAGCTTCTGGGAATGCGTCGAGTGAGCGGAATTGACGCGCTGCCAGCACTGTCATGAGCAGACCCAGTGCGGAGATCGAAAGCCAAACTCCGATCCCGAAGACCAAACGTCGATCCGCCAATGCCGGCACGAGTTGTCCCAGACCTTTTGCCAATTCAGCAGATACCATGGCCCAGAGAAACAGCAAAACGAAGACGATAACGCATGTGAGTCCTTTGGCTGTAAAGATCACGGTCGTACGCAGGAAGACTTCCACACCTTCCTGCTTCAGCTTTTGCGGGAAGATGAGGAACATCAAATTCTCCCATCCATACACAGCAAAGTTCATTGCCGGAAATGAAATTAAAGCGGCGATCAGGATGCCGGTTTCCATTCCACGAATGGCACATGCCAGTCCCAGCATTGCGTACTGAAAGAATGTCGTAATTAGGACCGGAGTGATCATTTGTCCGACCACGACTCTCCAAGGCGAAAGTGGGAGCATTTTTAACAGCAATAAGTGGCTATAGTCGCGTCGGAAATCGAATTTCATGGCTGAGGGAAGCAGCAGGAAAGAGTAGAAAACCAGCCCTCCCAGGAAATTGACAACTGCCATTCGATCACTTAACCGTGTCATGAATAAAGGCATCGCCGCCAAGATTGCTGGTGGTACGAGAGCCAACAGGACCCCAGTTCCGTAGCGATAGGCACCAACGCATTGTCTCCAGACAACCGCACCACCGCATGCCGCGACCATCCGCTTGGGGAGATGCCAGTTTGATAAATCATGTTGAAGAGCTGCTTCATCAAGAACCTGTTGAAGACCGGTGATCTCTTTTTTTCGAAGAGTAATAGCCCGCTCACTCCAGCGGTCCAAACGCAACAATGTCCAAACCGCAACGACAATGATCGAAAATCCTGCTGCGGTCATCAGCAGCACATGAGCGGTCAAATGAGTCGACACCATGATGTCAACAAACAGTCTGAACGGAGCTGAAATCCAGGCACCAACCGGCGATTGAATTGCGGATTTCACTACAGTGAAAAAATTGACACCGAATTGAAACACGACCGGTACCTGAGAAACCGATGAAATCGATTGAGTCATCGTCAGTGCTGTGTAGCTGAAACTCACTCCCAGTGAGGCAACGGTAAAGACTACGATTCCGCGAAAGACTTGGAACGCCGTATTCCCAAGTCCTGCGGCGAGCGTGTCTGAGTTCAGGCGTATCAATTCGACAAACGCAAGCCCGAACCAGAGTGCCAGGAATCCCAGTAATGGATGCGGCAAATCAGGCAGCAGCAACATTGTTCCGATTCCAGCCTTGAGTGTCGTTGCACCCAAAACTGTCACCAAGCGGTATTGAACAAGTTCTTCTCGCGTGAATGGGCTCGGTAGCAGGTTGTTCTTTTCGGTTTCGGACCATTCAATGGAAGACTCTGGTCGTTGCCAGGAAACACGGACCAAGTGCCAGCCTGCGTAGAGAGTCAGCATCAACGTCATCCACAGACGCATGGCGGCGGGATCGTATTGCTCGCGTAGTAAAATACTGGCGATGACATTGCTCAACCAAACTGCCGCGAGGATTGTCCCGAGGATCGAAACCAAGAGCTTTCGTGGCTGCGTAAAGCTGGCAACCATCGTGCGGAGCCTTCCGCTCATTCGTGATTTCGCAAGCTGCCAGAGAGCGGGATGAATCAAAGTGCTCATAACACAATCGCTTCCGGTTCTTCAACGTTCACTCTTTGACTGCCGTCGGCATCGGTGGCTTGAAAGAAAATTTGCTCAAGTGTCGCTTCATCACTATCGGAGGTGAAGAGTGATTTTAGCTTGGAGATCGTTCCGAAAAATCGTTGTTGACCTTCCTTTAAGATCAATACATGAGAACAAATATCCTCAACCATCGCCAAAAGATGTGAACTGATGACGACTGCTGCACCTGCGTCGGCGCGATCCCGAAGTGATTCTTTCAGCTTGCGAATCCCGTGCGGGTCAAGTCCCGTCATCGGTTCATCGAGCAGAATGACTTCTGGCTGATGTAGGTAGCAACAACTAAGCGCGAGTTTCTGCCTCATGCCTCGCGAAAGGTCAGAGGCTCGGGTTTTTCTCTTCGAGGTCAATTCGAACATCTCTAAAAGTTGGAGAGCCTTTTCGTTCGCATTTTTGACAGAGAAAACAGACGCCGTGAACGCTAAATGCTGTTCGACAGTCAGTTCCGGGAAGAGTGGTGGATCGTCCGGGATGTAGGCAAGTCGTTTTTTGACTTCGAGAGGCTGCTGTTCGATGTTGTATCCACACACTGACAATTGCCCTTCGGTGGGGACTGTCAGCCCACAGAGAGTACGCAGCGTTGTCGTTTTTCCGGCACCGTTTGGGCCAATTAATCCGAGGATTTCTCCAGGCTGAACTCGAAAGTCAACTCGGTCTACGGCCAACACACCATCGTAGGCTTTGCGAAACTCTGAAACTTCGATCAACGTTCATTCCTTCGTTCAGGGGAGTCTTCTGAAGGTACTCACTTCATCCACTCTCGACCGAGCTGGGAAGAAGGACAGCTTCAACTGAACGTTAGCGAATGAAAACTCCTCGCGCCGAAGAAAGACTTCGAGTGAGAACATCTACGCAGACCGAAAGAGAAAGTGTAACGATTCTAACGGCTATGCGGATTTGTTACTCGTGTCGCAGAGCTTCAATTGGATCAAGCCGTGCGGCAGCTCGAGCGGGATAAACTCCGAAGACGAGACCGATCATCACCGAAAATCCGAACGCGACCGGCAGACTCCAAATTGCGACTTGCGGTGTCATGGTTAAAAACATGTTCGCCATTTCGGATTTGTCGCCGCTGGAATCGAGGATGTAGTATTTGACGATCCCCTTGATTCCCCCGAAAGCGTAGGGTGTCGCGCAGCCAAGAATCAGTCCAACCAATCCGCCCGTTCCGGAGAGGACAATTGTTTCAATCAGGAACTGCTGAGTGATATCGATACGGCGCGCACCAAGGGCTCGACGAACACCGATTTCGCGCGTTCGTTCAGTCACGGTCGCTAGCATGATGTTCATGATTCCGATGCCGCCGACCAGCAAACTGATCCCTGCGATGGAACCGAGAACAACGTTGAAAATGTTTCTGAGTTGTTCGGCTTGTTTCAGCAATTCCAGAGGCACGATGACATCGACATCGCGTTTGACAGCGTGATTGGTATCCATCGTTTCGCGGACCATTTCAGCAATCGCGATGATGACATCTGGTTCGACCACGATTTTAGGATGGTCAATTTTCAATGTGATTTGGTCGTATACAACCGAGACAGCACTGAAACTTCCCGATGCCATTTTGATGATCGTATCTTTCGTATTGATACGGGACTGAAACGTGTCCAGCGGCATGTACAGGTCTTTGTTGTAGTTCTGCCCAGAGAGGCTTCCACCAATCGCCGCCGAGGCGGTCCGTTCTTTCGTGACACCGATTACACGGTAGGCACGGTTTTTGATTTGCACGGATTTGTTCAGGGGACTTTCAAGAGGAAACAGCATCTCGGCGGTTTCACTGGCAATCACAATGACATTGGAAAGGTTACGGATATCCTGATCGGTGAAAAAACGTCCTTGAGCAATATCGAGATGGTTCATCTCCTGGTATTCCGGAGTACATCCCACGACGCGGGGATTCATCTCGTGATCGCGGTTTCGCACATTCAGAATGACCTCCCGAACAGGCACAATGCCGCTAAGTTTTGGTACCGTTCCTTTTAAAATATTGAAGTCAGCGCGTGTCAGACCATATCGAAGCACTCTGACGTTTGCGCTGCCACCGGTTCCACTATCTTCTGGAGGCTTAATACTCCGCACGATGATGTTGTTTGCACCGAGCATCAGAACCTGTTCCTGCGCTTGCTTGCTCGCGCCTTCGCCGATTGCAAGCATCGCAATCACTGAGAAGACTCCAAAGACAATCCCCAGCATTGTTAAGCCCGAACGCAGCTTATGCAGCAGCAGGCTTTTGATCGCAAGTCGAATTGTCCGGAGGAGGTGGTACATAAGAGTCGGGAAGGAGAATGAGGCAGGGTGGGCGAGGAGGTGAAGCGCACACTTCAAATGTGCGCTTCAACTGTGTGTGGAAAATAACTTTAGCCCCGGAAAATTCCGTGACCAGCGATGAGGCCATCTTTCATGTAAATGTGACTCTTGGCTTGCTCGGCAACTTCGACTTCGTGTGTCACCATAATGATGGTCCGACCTTGTTCGTTCAGTGATTTTAGCATGCCAAGAATTTCTTCACCTGTCTTGGAATCGAGGTTTCCGGTCGGTTCGTCTGCCATGATGATTGCAGGGTCATTCATCAACGCACGGGCAATGGCGACACGTTGTTGTTGTCCCCCGGAGAGTTGATAAGGTTTGTGATCAGTCCGGTCTCCCAGTCCCACCATTTTTGCGAGTTCGTTGCAACGATCTTCATCAGCAGATGAAATGGGTGGATATCCTGGACGGTATAGTAAGGGAACTGCGATATTCTCAAGAACCGAATATTGAGCAACCAGGTTGAAGGACTGGAAGATGAATCCAATTAAAGTATTGCGAATGGCCGATATTTCGTCATCGGAGAGTGTGGCAACATTTTGACCGCGCAGGTAGTACTCGCCACTGGTAGGACGGTCGAGTCCACCGAGTAAATTCAGCATCGTACTCTTGCCACTACCCGAAGATCCCATGATCGCCAGAAAGTCTCCTTCCGGGATATCAAGGGAAACTCCACGCAAAGCCTTGACGACAATTGTTCCAAGGTCGTAGTGCTTCTGTAGATTGACAAGCTTCGCAGTTAATTCCATTTCAACAGCATTTCTTCGTCGGCGAAATTCAACAAGCGGGTAGGTCGTGACTCAACACACTCTCAGCACGAATTCAGGAAAGAGAGTTCGTCACGCACTCTCCAAGACTCGTTTGTATTTACTGGGGTTTTCTGGACGCCTTGGAAAATTCTTCCTTTGAGATCTTTCCGTCTTTGTTGGCATCCATTTGATCGAAGCCGTCCTTCATTCTTCCGGAAGCTTCTGCTTTACTGATTTGACCGTCTCCATCTTTGTCGAGACGGGAAATGATTGCGGCAGGATCGAAACCTCCCTGAGGTCTCTGGCTGCCACTTGATTGGGGACCACCGCTTTTTCCAGAGTCTTTAGATGGCTTTCCACCACCCGGCTTGGCGTCTGGTTTTCCTTTTGATGTTGGCTTCATGTTGGAGAGCTTTTTATCTTGGTCTTTCGTCAGCACAGCTTCAAGATCTCCGATTTCTTTGGAAAAACGACTGCGAGGATTTAAGACAACTTCTTCACCTTCTTCAATCCCATCTTTGACTTCAACATGTGACTCATTGGATTGACCAATTTGAACTTCGCGTCGTTCAGATTTTCCTCGTGAATTGTAAACGAATGCAAACTGCTTGTTTGCAATCGTGACAATGGCTTGCAGAGGAACCTGTAAGACATCGGATCGATTGTCAATGAGAATTTCAACTTGAGCCGTTAACCCCGGTCGCAACTTGCGAATTTTGGCGACTTCGTCAGTGAGAAAGATTTCAGTCGCGTACTCGCGAAGGTCTGTGTTCGGCCAGGACCCAGCCATCGGAACGGGGGAAACTGCATCAACGGTCGCATTAAAGAATTGACCGGGATAAGCGTCGACTCGAATTCGAGCTGGAAGTCCTTTTTTGACAGCGCCAATCAATGACTCATGGATACGTGCATTCACTTTCATTTTCGTGACGTCTGGTAAATTGATGATTGCCTGCCGTTCGCGAATTGATGCACCTTCCTCGATACTGACAGGTTCTCTTGACCCACGCCCACCGGCCATGCTCGCGTAGACAACCTCACCGTTTTGAGGCGCTTTTAAAACACAGGCTTCGATTTGCTTCAGACTCAGATTGTAACGTTCCTGTTCGACTTCATAAGTTAACTTTAGAGCTTCCACATCTTTTGTGTACTGTGTCTCTGCTGATTTGGCTTTCAGCTTGACTCGTTCAAGCTCGCGTTCTAATTCTGACGCGTCCGCTTCCAATTTTGCCATCTGCCGTCTCATGGCATATTTTGTAAGGACTTTGAGTTTTTCTTTGGCACTGTCTAGCTTAAATTCTTTCTCTTTGACGCCGATGCGAGCGCCTTCACGGTCGTTTTGGGTCTTGTATCCTTTTTTGACCTGCTCCTGCATAAATGTGTAATTCTCTTGGGCGATCAGGAGTTCTTCTTCAGCAAGGGCAACATCCCCGTTCCCCGCTTTCTGTAACTGCGGAAATTCACCATCTCTGTATGACTCAAGGTCCAACTTGGCAAGTTCCCACAGTAACTCTGCATTAGCGATGTCACTTTCGTTCTGCTTTAATTGAATTGCCAGAGCTTCAATGGACTGAGCATGGGCAGCTTCAGATTGAGTGACAGTAATTTCTTGCTGTTTTGCCTTTTCACGAATCGGAGAGGAGTCGAGTTCGCAGAGCACATCCCCCTCTTTGACCTGGGTTCCTTCGTCAACGATGCTGATAATCGTTGTTGTACCCTCGACCTCACTTATAAGCGAGACGTTACTTTGACTATCGAGATTTCCCTGCACCGACAAACTGACCAGAAATGGCCCCTTCTCTGCTTTCTTGGTCAGCAGGTTCGCTGGAGTTTGTGTTGAACTGCCCGAGAAGGTGACGTAACTCCACAACTCCGGCTTCATCGCTTTTGTCGCGAAGGCGATTCCCGTTAACGAGGCTAATGCGACCAACCCCACGATCCAAATCGTCGCTTTTCCGGATCTCTGCACTGTTATTGTCTTTGTCATTGGTCCTGTCCAGATTGCGGTAGACTTCGTCGTTCCAGATTCCATCTGGACCTATCTCCATGATACCCATATCGCGATAAATGTTAAGGCGATTCCGTTCGTAGTTGACATAGTTTCCAATAAGTTGGTTCTGTGCCGACAGGATCGAACTTAGAGCTCTGGTCAAGTTCTGACCTGCCACACCTGATCGAGCACTCGCTCGACCAGGTTCGACCGGAGCGCTTTCTTCGCCGACTGCTGACTCATATTGCATTGCCGCAATTCTTAGCGCAAGTCGTGACGTTTCCAGATTTTGCCGTAAAACGCGTAATTGTCGCCATGCTGAGCGGATATCAGATTTGACTCGATCTTCAGTCACCATATAGTTGCGTCGAGCTCGTTGGTAGGCAACGAGTGCTTCTCGATAGGCGTTCCGTTCGTTAATTTGATCCAGAGGAGTATCAAAGGAAAGTGAGGCGGTCAGTTGACCTGTATCACTTCTGAAATCGAACGGATTCGTCTCCCCGTCAGGGGTCGAAATGCTTCCATCGAGACCGATATCCAAAACGGATTTCAATTCGTTGGCGATCACTTCGACACCTCGACGAGCATCCATGACACGCGCCCGGGCGTTCATTAAATCCAGTCGCTGCTCAATGGCGATCGTTGTTGCCGTTTTCAAAGGGATATCGAAATCTGCGACTTCGATCAGTTCAACGCGAGAGCTGATCTGAATCACGGCTGAGCTTTGCACGGTTAACAGCAATTCCTGTCGCATGTCCAAAAGTTGATTGAGAATTTGGATGCGTGTCTCTTCATCTAATTCATCATTTTGAAATTGTTGAACGATCGCTGCCGTTGCTGCTTCATAATCTTCAAAAGTCCGCACGAAATTTGCGTAGCGATCACGAGTTTGGACGAAATCTGCTTGCAGTCTTTCCTGAAGTGTCGGATTCTCTATCG
>DAOUPA010000311.1 GCA_030626405.1 Planctomicrobium sp. | reverse complement strand
TTGCACCATTGAGCATTGGATTGCGAGTCGATTTCGTTGCCGCGGCAGAATCTGAAACTTCGCAGTCAGAATTTGTTTCAATTGGTTCGATCCGACCGAACGAAGATGTTTTCAAATATCTCCAGCGCACCGTAGGCAAGTTTGACATCCAGATTTATCAACAGATCCTCGGAGCCGCGAATGAATTGAAGGAAGGAGATCAAAGCGTCGGCGTGGCTGCCATTGACGACACATCTCGGCAAAAGGCGCGTACGCTGCTCTCGCGAACGCGAATCAGCGATCTCGACGCACATCCGGTTTTTGAAGATGATTTGTACCGCATGTTAACTCGTCGACAATCTCCAGCGAAGTTGAATGGCATCGAGAACCCAACTCTCGCTGATCTCAAGAACTTTTTGCTCACTCAGGATGAAGAAGCAATCAAAGCCGTCTCAGAGAATCTTTCCAGCGATGTGATTGCCTGTGTTGTAAAGTTGATGAGTAATAAGGATCTCATCACTGTCGGCAAAAAAATTCACAATCAACTCCCAGGTAGCAACATCGGTGCGAAGGGATATCTCGGCGCACGTATTCAACCCAATTCGCCCACCGATAACATTGAGGACATCCGCTGGCAAGTCTTTGATGGCTGGTCGTATGCGGTCGGGGACGTTCTGCTCGGGACGAATCCGGTCTCCAGTGAACCGTCGTCAGTGAAGGCGATAGAACTGGAATTGAAGGATCTTTTGAACACGTTCGATCTTGAAGATGTCATGCCGCACTGCGTTCTCTCTCACATCGATGTGCAAGCTGAGGTTGAAGAATCTGATCCAGACAGCACTGCTCTCTGGTTCCAAAGTATTGCCGGGACCGACACGGCGAATCACACATTTGATATCAGTCTTAAAAAGATGCGAGGCTACGCCCGTAATCGCTCAGGCAAGTACGGGTTATACTTTGAGACTGGGCAAGGTGCGGATTTCACGAATGGGCATGGGCATGGCTTTGACATGGTACTGCACGAATCTCGTAAATACGGCTTCGCCCGTATGTTGACCGAGGACGTTGCGTCTGCTCAGAAAGCGAATGGAGCGACTCCAGCACCTTGGGTTCACCTCAATGATGTCGCTGGCTTTATCGGTCCAGAAGTTTTCCGGACGCGCGACCAACTTGTTCGTTGTTGCCTTGAAGATATTGTGATGGGGAAACTGCACGGTCTGACAATTGGGCTTGATGTCTGCTCAACATTGCACATGGACATTTCTCTCGAAGATCTGGACTGGTGTCTGGACAAAATCATGCCTGCCAATCCGGCATATTTGATGGCACTGCCGACGAAGATCGATCCGATGCTGGGTTACCTCACGACAGGGTTTCAGGATCATGTTCGCCTGCGCGAAAAGTTCGGTTACAAAGTCAATGATCAGATGTGGACGTTCTACAAAGAGTTGGGAGTGATTGATGCAAATGGTCAGCCGACGGAACACTTCGGAAGTCCGCTGTGGGTCTATTTGAAATACTGTCGGCGAAGGAATGATCCACGCAGCGATCAGGAAATTTTGAACTCCGGGCGAAAGCAAATCGAAGCCGTCCGCAAACGAGGCGTTTTCATCTCGGAAGGATCGGGCGATCAACCATGGGACTTGAAACCAGCATTGAAAGCGGACATCCAACGCATCTACTCAGACGCGAAGGAGAGCATCTGGACCGAATTGACACCGAAATTTATCTCAAGTCTTCCAGAAGTGGTCTCGCTACGTACACGTTCTGCTCATCGAGAGGATTACATCCTTCACCCTGTGACCGGAGAACAACTTTCCGAACGTTCGGAAGCAAGGGTGCGGCGGATGCGAGCAGAGCACGATGCAAAGTACGACCTGCAAATCATCGTCTCCGACGGGTTGAACGCGTTGGCGATTATGGACGATCAACAACTGCAACCATTTCTGGATACCATTGAGACTCATTTGAAGGCGTCTGGATTCAGCGCGGCGCCTCGCCCATTGATTGTGAACTCCGGACGTGTTCGCGCTGGCTACCGAATTGGAGAAATCCTTTTCGGTGGACTGCCTGATCAGAAAACGATTCTGCACATCATTGGTGAACGGCCTGGAACTGGACATCACACGTTTTCCGTGTACATCACTCGATCAGCAGGAGACGTATGGGGAGAAGCTGGCACGGTCGACCACAACATCACGAAAGTCGTTTCCGGGATCGCCATGACAGCACTCCCGCCTGACCAGGGCGCGGAGATGACAGTTCGGATTTTACAGCAGATGGTAAAGACACAAACTTCGTGAAATCGCTCTCACAATATGCTTATTCCATTCTAACTGCAGTCACTGTGGTTGATCAACACTGCATGAAACTGATTCAACTTGCATAAACTTGCAGCGTCAGTGAGAATGGAAGTCTCTCCCACCCAATCGCCTCTATGACTTCCCGCCATGGCAAACTACTTTCGAATCATCATCTGTTGCCTACTTGCGCTGCCAGTGGTTGCTCGGGCTGCGGAGTCTCCGTTTTACGAGACTGAGATCCGTCCGATCTTCAAAGCGGCTTGCTTTCATTGTCATGGTGAAGAGGAAGAAATCGAAGGCAGTCTCGATTTACGTCTGCGAAGATCAACCGTGCAAGGAGGTGATTCCGGTGAAGCGATTGTTGTTGGCGATCCTGATTCAAGCTTGTTGTTGGAGCGAATCGTCTCCGGCGAGATGCCTCCTGGTAAAGCGAAGCTGAAGCCAGCTGAAATTGAATTGATTCGAGTCTGGATTCGCACTGGTGCCAAAACAGCGGAACCGGAACCAGAGGATGCTTCGGTGAGCGCTTTCTCGCTGGCGGAAAGGAATTTCTGGTCCTTGCAACCGATTCTTAAACCCGACGTACCTGATGTTGCGGACTCTACGCGTGTGCGAACGCCGATTGATGCATTTGTGCTTGCTCGACTTGAAAAAGAAAAGCTGAACTTCGCGCCAGACGCAGATAGACGAACTCTGATTCGTCGGTTGTCGTTCGATTTAATCGGGCTGCCTCCAACGCCAGAAGAAGTGAAATCATTTCTTGCGGACACCGAACCGGGGGCGTATGAACGACTCGTCGATCGCTTGCTTGAATCACCGCACTATGGAGAACGCTGGGGGCGGCACTGGCTGGATGTTGCAGGGTATGCTGATTCAGAAGGTTTCAATGAAGCCGATACGGAACGACCATCAGGGTTTCGATATCGCGATTACGTGATTCGTTCATTCAATGCTGACAAGCCGTTCGATCTGTTTATTCAAGAACAACTCGCTGGGGATGAAATGGTGACCGAACCACTGAAGAATCTCTCTCCTGAGTCGGTTGAAAAACTGACGGCGACCGGTTTCTTAAGAATGGCTCCTGATGGCACCGGCGCGGGCGGTGCCATGATCAATCTGGCGCGAAACCAGGTTGTCTCTGAAACGCTCAAGATCGTTTCCACGTCATTGCTGGGACTGACGGTCGGTTGTGCGGAGTGTCACCATCATCGGTACGACCCGATTTTGCAAACCGATTATTATTCCCTACGCGCGATTTTTGAACCAGCACTCAACTGGAAAAAATGGCGAACGCCGGCGGCACGCAAAATTTCACTATACACAGATGAAGATCGAAGCCTTGCCGTGAAAATTGAAGCGGAAGCAAAGGTCGTCGATGCGGAACGAGCCGCTTTGGCGAAAGTCTTTATCGACCTGACGCTTGACTCGCAGCTTCTCAAACTGGAAGAGGCGGTTCGTGAGCCGTTAAAAACTGCATACAAAACGAAAGCATCTGAACGAACAGACGAACAGAAAGCGCTGCTCGACAAGTACCCGAAAATTCTAAAAATCAGCGATGGGTCGCTCTATCTCTATGATCGTGAAATCCGCACGGATGCCGCCAAAATCAAAGCAGAACATAAGCAGAAAGAGAAGGAATTCGTCGCACAAGCATTCACAGTTGCACTCGCCGATCTCTCCAAGGAAGAACAGGCCGCGATTCGTTCTACCCACGCAACTGCTGTGGCAAAGCGGACTGCCGAACAAAAAACATTGTTGGAAACACATGCTGACAAACTCGTCACGGCGGCGACTCTGGAAAAGTTTAATACCACCGCTGCTGAAGAACTCAAGCATTTGAAACAATCTGAGAAAGATCTTCTTGCGACTCTGAAAGCGGATCGGCTGAAAGCTATTCAGGAGAAAGCAAATAAAGTCCGAGACACAAAACCGCACGAGGGGTTTCTTCGCGCATTGACAGAGGTTCACGGTCAGGTTCCAGAAACGTTTTTGTTTAATCGAGGCGACTTCGAACAACCGAAGCAGAAGCTCGTTCCCGCCGGACTTTCGGTCTTGGATTCGCGAGAGCTTGTCTCGATCCCTGAGAATAATCCCGAACTCCCAACGACCGGACGAAGACTGGCATTTGCGAAACGGCTTACAGATGGTCGGCATCCGCTGACAGCGCGTGTTCTGGTCAACCGATTTTGGTTGAATCACTTTGGGCGAGGAATTGTGGAGACTCCGGGAGATTTCGGATATCTCGGAGCGAGACCATCGCATCCGGAACTTCTCGATTGGTTGGCGAATGAGTTTTTGTCCAACGGCTGGAAATTGAAGCAGTTGCATAAACTGATGGTCACTTCAACGACCTACCGACAATCGTCGCAGCGATCAGCTCGACAAGATGAAGTTGATCCGGACAACCACCTTTACGGTCACATGTCGATCCATCGAATCGACGCCGAAACGTTGCGTGACACGGTTCTCGCAATCAGCGGCAAGCTCAATCGAAAGTTATACGGGGAACCGGTTCCAGTGACGAAGGATTCGATCGGCCGAATAATAATCGGGGAAGATAATCTCGATGGCGAACGCAAACCGCTCGCCGCAATTGATATGAAAGGTGAACAATTCCGCCGCAGCATTTACATTCAGGTTCGCCGTTCTCGCCCGCTTGGAGTTCTCGCGACTTTTGACATGCCTGTGATGGAACCGAACTGCACGAGTCGTAATTCATCAACTGTGACTCCGCAGGCACTCATGTTGATGAACAGTGACTTTTCTTCTGAGTTCGCAGGAATCTTCGCGCAGCGAGTGAGTGAACTCGCAAAAGACGATCCACTGAAACAATGTCAGCACGCTTGGGAACTTGCGTTTGGTCGAGAACCGACCGCGAGTCAAATTGAAACTTCTGTTGCGTACCTCAAACAGCAAAAACTGCACTACGAAAAATCTCCACAGCCTAAAAGTAAGCAAACACCTGACCAACTGGCGTTGAAGAGTTTCTGTCAGGCGCTCATCAGTTCCAATGCGTTTCTTTACGTTGATTAACAATTGATTCACACCTTGAAAGACGAACCAGCGATGACTGATTCGAATCACACTCGTTCCGCACGGCGCCATTTTCTGGCGTCCTCAGCGATTGGACTGCAATCTTTGGCGCTGGCGTGGTTACTCAAAGAAGACAAGGTACTTGCGGCACAAATCAAGCCGGAGCTGCAACCGAAGACGTTTGACCTCACTCCGAAGATGCCACAGCATCCTCCGCAGGCAACGGCGATGATTTCCATGTTCATGCAGGGTGGCCCAAGTCATCTCGATTTGTTCGACCCCAAGCCTGCGATGAAGAAATACGACGGCAAGGAATTCCCTGGGAAAATTAAATACGACAACGCAGCGCAGGCAAGTCCCGTCGTGTTGGCGAGTCCGTGGAAGTTTCAAAAACATGGAGAATGTGGAACTGAGTTGTCGGAGCTTCTGCCAGGTCTTTCGAAGATTGTTGATGACATCACCGTTGTTCGATCAATGCACACCGGCGTGAACAATCACGGGCAGTCGATTCACGCATTGAATACCGGTCGAATTCTTCGCGGTCGCCCGGCGCTTGGTTCATGGTTGACGTATGGATTAGGGAACCGTTCGCAGGAGTTGCCGGCGTTCGTGGCGATGACTGACCCCAAAGGGATCCCGGTTGAAGGGGTGAACAACTGGTCGAACGGCTGGCTGCCAGCATTGTTTCAAGGAACGGTTGTTCGCTCGCAAGAACCGAGAATTCTGAATCTCGACCCACGCAAGGAACTCTCCGGCCGAGCGCAGGAAAACTATTTATCCTTCGTGCAAGAACTCAATCGCGAACACCTGCAGCAACACCCAGGCGAACTCGATTTACAGGCGCGAATCGCGAGTTATGAACTGGCTTCGAAAATGCAAACCGCTGCCAAAGAAGCACTCGACATCACCAAAGAAACAAAGGCAACGCATACTCTCTACGGACTCGACGATCCTGCGACCGAAGAGTTCGGCACGCGATGTCTCATTGCTCGGCGATTGGTTGAGCGCGGCGTCCGCTTCGTGCAACTCTACACAAAAAATCAGTACTGGGACCATCACGGCAGTATCCGCACTGCACTGCCGGCTTCGTGCAAGAAGACTGACATCCCTTCTGCAGCGCTGGTGACTGATTTGAAGCAGCGAGGTTTACTCGGCTCGACGATTGTCCACTGGGGCGGGGAAATGGGACGGCTACCAGTGATTCAAAACAATGCCGGAGCAGCAAAAGTCGGACGAGATCACAATACGTATGGATTCAGCATGTGGCTCGCCGGTGGTGGCTTCAAAGCAGGTGGAACATACGGAGCGACCGACGAATTTGGACACAAAGCGGTCGAGGACGTTGTCAACCACTTCGATTATCACGCCACGCTCTTGCATCTCTTCGGTCTCGACCCGGAACAACTCGTCTATCTCCGAAATGGTCGAGCACAATCACTACTCGACGGTCAAGACGGCAACATCGTTCGAGGGATCTTACAGCGCGGGTGAGTGACGTTCATTCAACAAACTGCATCGAATACAGATCCGCGTCGCGCATTGCGAAGCGAATTTGGATTGGTTTGCCACTGAGTTTGCTGACGTCGCTGCCACCCTTCCAAGTGACCTTACGGTCGACGGAATCTCCAAAGACTTCTGGGCAATCGGCGAGTGAAAACCCTTCGATGGCAGAGCCATCGAGGTTTTGCAGTTCGGCTCGAATGCCGCCTGCCACGGACGATGAGAAGTTCAAGTGCAACGTCGAGCCTGTAAAGACCAGCGGTTTGGTCAGCAGTTCGCCGCCTTTGCCTGCTGGTGCATTGATTGAAACGAACCCGTCGAGGCGCAATGAGTAGCGCCGGACGGCGCTACCTTTGCCGTGCCAGTAACTTTCTGACGCATATAACGAGAGTTCATTCGGCGCACCTGGGAGCGTGGACTTCGTTTCGACAATGTGCCAGGCGACGTATTGATGACCATAGTTCCAGGCATCTGGGCGTTCGATTCCAGGTCGTAAGAATGCTTCGTTCCAACGCGTAAAGTTGGTTCCATCGCGACTTGTCATGAAGAGTGCATCCGTGATCGCTGTTCCGTAGCGTTCGCTGTTTGACGAACGTTGTTTGCGATGTTCAAGGGCTGGTAAATCTTCCATCGATTTCGACCAACCGCGCTCGGTGTATCTTGTCGGAAGACCGATGAGGATGTGTGGAGCGCGGTGGTATGGCTTGATTTGATTCGTGTAAAGTTGCTCCGGTGGTGAATCGACGTAGGCGATGTCGGTGTGTGGTGCCCAATGGATGAGGTCGTCCGAAGTTGCTGTTCGAATTGCCCGGATGCCAGCAGGTTTCCACTCTTTTTCATTCGTGACGCCCGCTGTGAAAATCCGCCAGTACGCACGGTACTTGCCGATGTTCTGGTCCCAGAACGCGAGATTTTGTGAATCGAACGCCCCCAGCCCGCCCAGGATGGGAGCCTCGGTCATCGGAGTCCAGTTCAGGCCGTCCGGTGATTTGAATGGGAGCAATCCATTTGGATTGCTTGAACGCAGAATCGCTTTGTAACGAGCATCGGCAGGAGCGTTTGGGTTTTCATCTTTGAAGATCGCCGGATGCCCGGCATCAACATTGAGTGTCCCAAGCTTCCCACTGACAATCGCAATGTTGTTTTGCTTCGACCCCTGAAATTCATGCAGTCCCAGTTTCGGTTTCCGCCAGTGAATCCCATCGTCACTTTCGGCATAACAACAGAACAGCGGATGCCGTCCGGTGTTCAGCTTGCCTTCGGAAACATCAAGATGCCAGGCTTTGTAATACATTCGATAGAGATCATCATCTTGGAATACGCTGTGATACCCGGAGCCGGTTCCTTCCCAAGGTTCGTCATGCACGAGAGCAATTTCACGCGGAACGGGATGATGCAACCGCTGTGTTGCTCCTCCAGTAAGTTTCTGAATCAGAGCCTGATCGACAAACAATTCACGCCGCGAATCGATCTCAATCGGGCTCTCATTTTCGAAGGCATGAGCTGACCGAACGGAAGCCGAAAGT
>DAOUPA010000113.1 GCA_030626405.1 Planctomicrobium sp. | reverse complement strand
CCCTGTCCAGCCCCATGTTGATACCAGCGTTACCCCATCCGCTTGATAGCACAGCGAGAAAACCACCGTTTTACGGTTTCAGGTCAGCTCGATGCATTTTGAAATTGCACCAAGTCAGTCCGACCATTACCTTATTCTGTACCGGTACTCGACGTTTCTGAAACAGCATTGCTGGATGTTAGAACCACTAAGAAAGGTCATCTGCACTCAATTACGAACGTTCCTCTTCACTCATCTTCTAGGTGGTATCTCGACGGGAAATACTGGGCGAGTGCGTTTCGTTTGAGGAAGTTTAGAAAAGTCATGTGTGTGAATGCCCGCTGCATCGACGTTATAAATTGAACCAGCAATAGGTTCGAACGCAGCGCGAAAGTGAGCGGCCGACTTGACGCAGATGTAGCGCATTTTTCGACAATCAATTCCGAGACTTCGAGAAAAAGCCAGGTCAAACGGTTGTTCACGGGAACAAACAACGACCACCGAGACTCCATCGATTTTGATCCATGCGGACGTTCCCATGCTACCAGTCAGTCCGGCGAACATTGGGCCATCATAGGAGAACGTACCGTCGGAGATCGCGATAACTTCCGCCTCACATTCGACCGGGGCACCTTGAACCGGTGAAGACTTACCGCCAATGCAAATCGGGATCCGGCTGCCAACGCCGGCCGTATGAGTTTGTTGTGCAACTTCTTCGTCAACCATGTAAAGCAGCAGGGCGTCCTGTAGTCCCATCTCCAGAAAAGTTCGCAGCACTTCGGTCGAATCGCCAGGTGACCCGCCACCAGTGTTGTCTGCATGATCGGCGAGGATGATTGGGAAACGACCAACTCTCTCTCCCTCAGCCAACGCGTCGCAAACTGGTAAAGGTGGAGAATACCAGCGTTGACGGTTTTCCCAGATCCAACCGCCAAGTTCGTCAGCGAGTTCCTGCGCGAGTTGCTGGTCATTATCAGTGACTGCGATGACTGAACTGCCCACATCTGGAACATCCGCCCAAGGAAACCCGGTGGCAACCGTCATACTGACCACACTCTTTCGTCGTTCCATCTCGTGCAGGCGTTCGATCACTTCGTTCATCGGCGGTCGAGCAGTAACCTGGCACGGCGTACTCCAGAACATCGGTAATTGATGGATTGCCATTGTGGGCCGGATCTCACCACGGATCGTCCGCACAAGAATCTCTCCGGCTTCCTTGCCCCGTTCTGCCATGTCGACATGAGGAAAAGTGTCATAGCCCACAATCGCGTCCGCGACTTCAACTCGCCACTTCGTGTGATTACCGTGCAAATCCAGAGGCACTCCGATGGGAACATCCGGACCGACAACATTGCGGACAGCGGTAATGACGTCGCCGTCGCCGTCATCAATTCCTTCGATCACCATTGCACCATGAAGATCGAGCAAGACACCATCCACCGGCCCTGCAGCTTCAAGCCGTTCGATGAGTTCGGCTTTCATCGCATCGTAATCTTCTCGACGAATCAAGCCACCCGGAAATGCCGATGCACGCAGCAAAGGAACGAGGTCGAATCCGTACTCGTCCGCGGCCGCAATAAATCCCCCGGTTTGTACGTTTGTATCGCGAAACCGTTGCAGAATTGCATCGCCGCTGATGATTCCGCGATCATGTTCGAAGTCTTTGAGGGTCGTCAGTGTGTCCACACACGTGCTTGTCTCGTGAATGATGCCGCCGGTTGCGATTCGCAATTTCTTGTCCTCTCTTCGTTGAGTGACTCACTCTGACGAGTCCTGTCGAGAATCTCATTGTCGGAGATTTGCCGTCCGAAACAATCCACGCACAGCCACAGTTGTGCCAAACGGAATGGCGTCGACGGTTTTTCCATCAACCTGTATTTTTGCGGTCTCGGCGATGACCAACAATTCATCACCGGCAAACCGCCAATCCTCAAAAATCCGCTCCCTCTACAACATGCTCATCAGACTGGCAACTTAAGCAATCTCAGAATTCAGAAAGTGCAATCATTGAAAATCTGGAAGATCCAGTGAACAGTGTGCCGTCAACGCTGCTTCTCCCATTTTGATTTGGCTCATCGAGATCAAGGTGAGAGCGTAGATCCTTTAACGCTCACTCCGCTGAAGATGCCATAAGCCCCTTGTCCCCATTCGATTTTTTTCAAGCGGCGCGTGGACTCCGGCACGGGTGTGACCGAACCACTGAGTCTGGTGGAACCGATGGGCATTCCATCCTGCTCGATGAGCATCGCGCCATCCTCAAGTGTGAAACGCAGTTCCGTGGGGCCGTCAGTCCACTTCACCGGAGCACTCAGGTGACCTGAGACATGCACGCGCGTGACCGAGCCGTACTCTTTCCACGCATCGTTGCCGACGAAGTCGAACTTCGGCTCCCACTCACAGGGCCACTTGGCTGAAGTCGATATCAGCAGCGAGTCTTTCAGCGGGACCATGCTCGTCACGCGCTGTCCCCATTGATTTGCGACGCCACCCAGCGTTTTGGATTCCAACTCGTAGGGATGAGTGGTCGCATCCGTCAACGCAGGATGCGTGAACATGCGCCGCGCCAGGTTCCATTCGCCTGATTCATGGTGATACCTCCAGACCTCGCCCCAGGGCCAGACGCCGACGTACAATTCACCTCCATACAACACAATCGTTTGTGCTTCGCGAGCACTTCCGCTGACGCCTTTCATCACCGGAGGCCATCCCTCGATCCGTTCAACGGTCTTTCCATCGAAGGCAAATAATTCCCCGGACGGATATTGCCCCAGTAACAACTGATCATAGTACGTGCATCCGGCATAGACTTGATAGCTGTATTTCTTGCTCCCCTCTACCAACGTGCGCCAGTGCCCGTCCCGTAGCGCGTACACTCCGCCGATATTCGAGCACGAAATCACTTGATCGCCCAACTGCCCGTAGGCATAGGGAACCTCACCGACAATGGGCACCGTCATCACGGTTGCCTTGCCCAGGTCGACAGCGCCCTCAATCGGCTTCCAAGGGCATGCGTAAAGTTTCGAATACCCCTCTTCATCCTTTGTGTACGGAGGATACTTCGCCTCTCCTGGTCGATAAATGTGATAGAAAATGAGGTAGCCCTGTGCGTAGTAGAACCCTCTGTAGTTCCCTTTTTCCGCTGCCGGGAGCACCGTCTTGCCATTGAGGACCACCGCTCCCGAGTCGAACGAGAGCAGATCCTTGCCGACGCGAGTGTCGATCCGGTCACGGGCGGGCTTCGGATTCCACACCTTGCCGCCTTCGTCCCACACTCGTACATTTGAATCTGGATTCGGATACGTCGCGTGGACCTTCCCATCGAAGTTGAAAAGGTAATTGCCTGCCAACTTTCCCGGGCGAGGCAGTGCCGTCGCCTGAAGCTCGCGCGTCTTTCTGGTCGGACGAACGTAGAAGTGAACCGTATGCCGGTCGTGCCTGTAGTAAGTGTTGTACGCGCTGGAGAAACCGGCCCCGATGACGAAGGCTCCGTCTTCTGTTTGTGCCTCGAACAGCGACCCAAAGTTCTGACCAAGATCTTCACCGCGATCAACATTGACCACAATGGTGGTTTCCGCGCGGGTGACTGAGCCTGCCATCACCACCAAGACAATGGGCATGATTCCAGACAAAAAATTGAATCGCATCTTTGTTTCCTTCACATTTCATTTTGGTGTCTTCTCAAGTGGTGATGTCTCACCTCATTTCGATATTATTCGTGGTACATCATTCATTTCAGGAGTTTCTGCATGGCGGTCATGAGAACGTCTTCCACTTCCGGAGCCACGCGGGAGACAATGCCGGTTTCGTAGCCACCTTGAGAGTAGGCGATTTTTGTGCCGATGTAGCCGGGGCCACAATCGCCGTAGGCCGCCATCGCGACGAAATCATCCGGACGCATCTGCTGTGCAGCGAGTTGATATTCGACAAACAATTCGCCCGGCATATGCAAGAGACGTGCCGGACCGACTTGCAGGCACGATAACTCAATACGTCGACCTGCTTTCACACGTCGCAGGAACACAAGATCGCGCGCGGCGCGGACTCGAACACGCGTCGATGATTTGACATTTTCCAGCGTTGCCATCAACTTGTCTTCCTGTAGCGTATCACGCACGGGCAGTGTGACGGGTTCGACGGTCCAGCGAATGTCGTCGCTGGTCACGAGTGTCTTCTGCTGCGACTCCCAGGCCAGTTTCATCCCTGCGGCAAGACGCTTCGCAAGGATGAGACGCACAGGCTTTGAGCCATCGTTGTATTTGCCCGCGGCGACGTTGCCACCTGCGCCGGTGAAGTGAATGTGCGACACGCCGGGCAGTGAGTCTTCACGCAACTCACGTGCGACGCCGACGAAGTCCCAGTTCACGTAGCCTTGCCCGTAGTAGCTTTGCGGGTGCGTGGCATAGTACGTCAGCGCTGCAACCGGTTTCTCGTCGTTCCAAAAGGCGACCAGCCGAACCAGTGGATCGATTGTGCCCTCCGGAGCGGCTTGTGCCTTGGGATTTCTCGAAGAACTAAATCGAACGATGGCGACTTGACCATCCGAGCCGAGAATCCGCCGGTTGGATGCGACCTTTTCAACGATTCCTGCACCGACACCGACATGCGTCACCGGCTGCGCCGTTGCCAGTGAGTCCTGCACAGCAGAGGCGAGCCGCTGCATCACTTGCCTGTCGAAACCTGGATTGGAAAATTTTCCGCTCAGCCCGTGTTTGCTCACTAAGCGTTCGACAGCAAAGCAACTGCCAGGTGCATCGTGCTGGTGCAGCGAATGCAGGGTCACGCGTTCGGTTGTCGTACCGACGCTCTGGGCGAGCGCCTCGCGAAATCGGTCGTGACTTTCGTTGCAGATTCCTACCCAGTCCATCGCGCACAGCACGATCGGTTTCCCCGCACCCAGTAGCACAACCCCGCGTGCCGTCAGAGGTGTGACGATCTCTTTCGCTGGCTTCACGCCACCGTAGCAGAGCGTCAATCCCAGCGGTGGCGTGGCATCGACCTGAAACGAAGCAATCCGCGGGACAGCAGCAGCAGTCGCAAATTCGACTGCAAAGCATGATACGAAGACTGCGAAACTTAATCCGGCAACAATGGTACGATTCATGCCTGTCCTCGATCCTGATTGTGGTGAGAGTCTTCCCGACGGAAGTTGAAAAGAGATTCCTCGTCAGGCTAATCTTTCTCTATTGCCAGCGATACCCTGAGCACTCTTCGGCAATATTAGGAACGACCGGATTTTGCTCTGTTGAAAAGTCCTCTGGAAGTTTGAGTGAGGATGCGCTACAAGGCTTTTATGAGCAAATCACCAAAGACAAATGTGCTGTTGGAAGTCGCTTCGTTGTCGATGCGAACGGCGCGGAAGTATCTTGAGATGTATGCACATCGCAATAGCCCCAAGAATTTACTCAGGCCCAGTGCATGACGTTGTCCAGCCCCCCAGTGTGGTACCAGTGTTAGGGTCGCAGTTTGGAGAGTTCATCCGTGTTCACGGACTAGGCATCCGAAAGCATTGAGCGATTGAAGAGAAGAGGCGAAGTCGCCACGGCAGTGACCGAACTGCATCCGGTGTCGTCGAGCGAGGGGTAGTTACTGGCTGGAGTTTAGTCGACTCAATCTCAACCCGGCCGATGTGACCGGTGCATTTACGAAAGGACCAATTCTGCCTCCCCCTCAACACCAGGATGCACGACACGGAATGTCACGAAGTCGTTTTGATCACGCATCACGATTGAAAGTCGGCTGTTGCATGAATCATTTTGACTCGCCTTTTGGGCGTGTTGGTCAAAACCAGCAGGACACGCTGGTACGATTCAATGCTAAATATTGAACGCACGGCGAAAGTCAAAAAACGGGGTATTAAAACGGGAAGTTTCATGCTCTTAGAATCAATCTGTTCTACGAATCAGGTTAATGTGTCTTCGCATCTTTCGTTTTTTCTGCTGAATTTCTTTTTTGCTTCTCATATACTGGCAAATCCATCTCTAACCGTCTGTCTGGCATCGTCCTTTCTGTAAAGTGGCTGTCATTTTCTTCTCTGTTTTGTTTTTTGGCACGATGGTCTCTATCTTAGTTTCAGCCAAGTGAGCGGATCGTTGTATGGTTGTGTTCAAAAAAAGGAATTGGCATTGCCCACTCATGTAAGATGTCCGAATTGTCGTGGGGAATTTAAGGTCAGTGACGACAACACTTGCAGAAATCATTGTTGTCCGAGCTGCCAGCATCTTTTTTTCGTTACTTCGTCATCGCGTGAAGACAGCGATGAGAAGGAACAGCTGTTGAAGATCGATCAGCAGTTCAACGACGATCTAGAGCTCATTAACCCGGAATTTGACGAGAACACATGGTCAAATGATGACTCGCAAGACGTATTCTTAGTTGAAGACGACTTACTTGAAGTAGTCTTGGACGATGATGACCTGGACCGCAGGAGCGATTCTCAATTCCGCTCCCGGCGAACAGAATCTGCCGAGGCTTCCGAATCGAGGACCATTTCAAGGCCGCTTAGCGGTCGGATGCTTGCCGCCCTCGTGGGAGGGGGGATGCTACTTCTGCTGATGTGTGTCGGCCTATTCATTGCCAGTGCGATGGTCCCGACAAACGAATCCACGACCGACACACCACCATCCGAGGAGGAGGTGCTCGCGACCTCCCGGCCTTCAGCGGACAACGACGAACTCATCTCTGAACCGAATCATAATTCGGAAACGCCGGAATCGCGCAAGACAGCCACTTCCTCAGCAAACACTCCGGTTTCTCGCAAAAAAACGAAATTGAAACCGTCTGGTAAAACACGTTCCGAGATGGCGGAATCAGGCGATGACGCTGTGGTTCCGGAGGAGGATTTGCCACCTGTCTTTGTTCCCCTCGAGGAGAAACCATTTGTCTTTCAGCTACCTCCGCTCGATCCTGAGCCGGTCCCGGATCAGGCCGACAAAGCAGCTTTGGTGAGGGAAGACCAGCAAATCGATCAGAAATTGAAGGAAGCCCGGTCCGAGGAACTTGGGATTTTCGTCCGATTCGAACCAATGGAGGATGATTCGATCAAGGTGTTGATCAATGCCGGGGCGACTCCGGATGACCGCACGAACTGGACGATGGAACAGCGGTTGACGTTCGGTCACGGGATTCCTCTATTTTCGCTTGACGCCTCCTGGGATGTCGAGATTCCCGCGATCGAGGACCGTAAGCTGGTTCAGGAGAGTGCAAAGGGAGAGCATTATCGATTGCAAAGAATGAATTTATTCGCGGAACAACGATCCAACGTTCCTTCCTTGATTCGCAAGCTGATCTGGTCCTCAGATGGAAACCAACTGTATGTACTCACCGATCTCGGTCACCTTCTTAAAATCAACACGCGGACTTGGGAAATCACGGAGGCGGTTCGGCCAAAACATCGCATCAGAGATATTACTTTAAGTTCAGCGGGGATCATTGCGCTGCATTCCAATTCATCTGTTTTCCGTAGTTCGCGTCTCGCTAAACATTGGGTGATGATTGAGTCCTTGTCTCCCCAAACTGGCTCTTTTCAGGAACAACGCTTACTGGTGATTGATCCCACGACACTCAAGATCAAACGCGCCTACCGCCTCGAAGGAACAACCGTCGTTGGGCATCCAAACCGGGATCTCGTCTACCTCCATCAAAACAGACGAGAGCGTCTTCTCGTGGTGAACGTGGCCAATGGCGAGTTGGTCAATATGGTCCATCAGGATTCTCTCAAACCGCGGAAGTTCGTCAATTCTAAGGGAGCCAGCAGCCGGATATCTCCCGCCCGCCCGATTTTTGCAGATCTGCAGCTATTACGTGGAGGCAGGAATCTACTGTCGATCCGGGACCACGGCAGCGGATTTGCCCTGCACCGATTTCTCCTGACCGGTCCCCATGTTACCTGTACCGAGAGCCTGAATAATCTGCCCAAATCCAAGGGGCCAGTCATAGTAACCAACGACGGGCGATTTCTGGTTTTTCCGGTCGGAACTAATCAGCTTCAAATGGTTTCCACCGGGGACTTTGACAAATCACTGGGAACCGTTTCGAGTTCTCTCCCCGCGCAACCTTATCTTTTCGAACCTCTCACCAAATCAATCGTGATTGGAGAAGCGCCAGCATCTGAGAGAAGAAACTTCCGACAGCTGAGCGGGAACGAGCCAGAGTCTCTTCAACCAGTCGATCCGTTCTCAAAACCGAATCCGACCGAGGCGAAAGATTACTTTCCCGGCGACCCTCTTCCACCCGTCGTGAATCTGCGTTTCCTGCAAGAGACTATGGAGACAAGATTAATATTGGATGGGAAGAAAATTGTCAATTTGTGGGCTCATCCACAAGGTCGAGGCGTGCTTATATACACGAATACCAACATGTACTGGCTGGAACCAACCTCGCGAGGAAAACGCTGGCCGTTCGAACGAACATTCCCCAATGTGCTACCGGCGGTAGCTGGCAAAACAAAACCTGTTATTCCGACGCAACCGATTTCAGCAATAGAGTCCCGAGACAAGAATCGGCTGGAAATTCCGCTGTCCGCGATCTGGATGGCGTGGTCTCCTGACGGTTCGGCGTATTACGCCTTGAAGCAACGGGATTACACAATGCATCGCTTCGATGCCCAAACGCATATAGAGACGCATCGTCTCAAAATCCCCAACACGAGTAACGTGGTCCCCCGCGCCTTTATGACCAAGAATGGCATCCTGTTTGACCACAAAAGCATTCGCAAGATCTTTCTACTGGATCTGAAAACTCTACAGCCGATCTGGGAGTTGGAATCAAAACATGCGTATTGGCCCGTTGGTCATCGTGATCATGGACTAATAACGGCCCGGTACAATAAAGGAGTAATCGTTTTCGAGGCAGAAACAGCCCGGGTTCGCGTACGTGCGAGCTATTTCGATATTGCAAAACAATGGCCCGACTCCTGTGATGATCCAGTAAAATTCGTCTTTCCTGATCCGGATCCGAACATTGTCAAATGTTATCGTGACAGACTCGCCACGTTTCGCATTGAAGACGGAAAACTCAAATACGTCGATTCAGGGTCTCGAAATCACGGGCCCACACCTAGATTCGCGAGCCCAGAACCACAATACGAACCACAAGGATATACTTATCGTCTTCGTGATCGACAGGGAACATTGATTGTGTCGAATTCTGAGGGTAAGGTTGTCTTCGGCAGCAACCGTCCGAACAGAATCTCCCAGCTCGCTCCCCATCCCACAGATCCCGGTCGGATCTTGATCAGTGCGGGAGGGAAGCTGCATTTGCTGAATATTGATGTGAAGACGAAATAACGAATACGAAATTTCTCACAAGAATAATTCATTTGGTGTGCAATGAATGATCAACGTTTGGGCTCAGGTCTCATCGCATTATCGGGTGACGTTGCTCGTACTCTATTGTATTCAATTTTAATTCTGATTGTTTTGCCGGCAAGAATCGCAACCAGAGCCTCAGCTGAAACGCAGAGACTGCGTTTGGAACAAAAAGCGGCGGCTACCGGGGATGTCTTCGATTTTCATCTTCTTGAAAGGAACGTTCGGGAACATGGCATCGACGCGGTGATCGATGAGATCAATGCGACGATTGGGGAAACAGAGGACCGGCGTCTCGTGACGACACTGGACCATCTGCGTGAGGGACTTCGTAAACATCCCGACCAACTCTGGTTTCAACTCTACTCCCACACTCGGCTGAAGGGCTGGGAGGATTTTCAACAGCAGTTGGAAGCGTTCCGTCCTGCCGAGATGCTTGTGGTGAAAACGTCGTTATTGACCCATCCGCTTCCAGGAGTATTGAAGACGTGGAAGTTTGAAAAACACCCCGTATCTCACCTGCGGATGTCCGCGGATGGCAGCGAACTCTTTTGCGGAGCATCAACAAAGGAATTCGTCGTCATCGATCCACGTTCTCGGAAAATTATTCGGCGGATTCCAGTGAACGGTCGCATTCTGACAACCTTACCGCAGAGAGACGGAAAGGAAATTGTCGTCGTCTGGACAGGGGGGCAAAGTGGGACGTCCGTTTCCTTAAATCTACGTGATACGCAGTCAGGTGAAATCATAGCCAGCCTGAAAGACAGTCTGAGATTTGGGCATGGTGGTTACGGCGGTGTGCAACTAACGCCGCCCATGCAGCTCTCCCCGGATGGAAAACACATCATTTTCTGGAATGGTTCCGCGTTTGTTGATCGAGAACTCTCCGACTTGGAGAACGTCTTTCGATTTCGCAGCCGAACGGAACCGTCAGCGAATCCGCTGTATTTGGAGTTTCTCGATGCGACTCGCCTGATCAGTCTGGATGATGCCGGCTATGTGCGCACTTTCGACTATCCAGGCGGAAAAGAGCTGTTTCCGCCACGTAGAATCATTCACCACACCGGCTGCTTTGCGATCAGTCCGGATCGATCCAGAATCGCCTGTTCCGGTTTAGTTCCGTCAGAACCTCCCCAGCAGATTCGTCCTGGAACAACCCGCCAAGAATATCATGAAATCATTTTGGTGTGGGAGATTTCTAACCGCAAGGAAATCACCCGGTTTCGGCCACGTTCCGTGCCGGGAGCAAAACCACCTCTCAGAATCTCAGCGATGTCGTTTCATGACAACGGAACACTCATCACCGGAAACACGGTCGGTCAAGTGCAGCAGTGGAAGACAACGTCACCCGATCCGGTCACAACCGTGACACCACATCGCAGCCCTGTGTTAAACGTGGTCCCCTCTCAAGATGGGAAACGTGTTTTCACTTCCGATCGATCCGGCTCTGTCAGGTTGGTCAATCTTCAATCCACTCAAAAATGGGACAAGCCGCTACCGAAAAACCGCACGCGCAGTTTTCGTCGTTATGCGAGTTGGGACGGGCAGTGGGAAGCCGGAATGTCCGGCAATAAGGTGACGGTCTGGGATGCCGATTCGGATCGCCGGATCCATAATCTTGAAATTCCGACTTCGCTATTGCGAGATTTTGGAACCGTGACGTCGATCGGAATCGATCTGAACAAGGAGCTGTTGATACTCGGTGGAGAAGAAAAGATTGGTCGCTGGAATTTCAGCTCGAACGAGGTGCAGACGGTTGATGTCGATGTGAGTGGAGTTCCACGTATTCGAAGACGAGGGATGACTCCACCTTTGCCAGTTTACGTCTCTCCCGATGGACGGCATGCGGCCACTTGGCAAACTCAACACTTGGTGGGAATTGATGTGAACACGGGAAAACAGAAATGTCTGTTTTCACCTGGATGCTACTTTGGCGGTGTGCATCACTTTCTTTCTGGTGGACGACTGGCAGTGACGTCTCGCATAGCATCAAAAAACGGAGTGCATGTTTTTGATCTCAACGAAGGGAAAGAAGTTGCGAATCACATTCATGGTTTTCGGCAGTACGGAGTAGCACATGCGGACCGTGCGGGCTTGATTCTGACCGGAGGCAAGCGAGAGCAGAGAGCCGAAAATGAACCGGATACGCTCGCTGTCTGGAAACCGGGCTCTCCCGCCGAATTTATCGATCTTCCTGACGGGGTCGGAGTCTATAAAATCGGCGTCAATCGGGAGGGGAGCCGCACCATTACGGTCAGCTATGACGGTATTCTGCTCTTGTGGGATCTGACACAGCACAAAATTCTGCGACGTTTTGATCTCGGCGTGAAGATTCATGCCCTGGCTTTTGATGGACACACACTCGTCATTACAGAACATGACAGGAAGACTCGACACATTTTCGATTATGTTGCGAATGCGGAAGAATAAATTCGACTTTCAATGGCCGGCGTTTTCATCAACCGGCGAGTCTCATGCTAACTGGTGCGAACAAGCTGCGACTTATCTTTGATTTGCCAACTTCAGGACTTCCTTCATGGGAACTTCGATCAGATATGAGTGCGCCAGGCCGGCGAACTGTTGACCATCTTTATGTTCCGCCATGACAGCGACATAGATGGGAAGTGGAACGCCGCGCGGTTTTTTGCCGGTTAAACGTCGATAGGCGGGGGTAATGCGTTCGAGATACTCCTGGACGCGATCCACACGCATCTTGGCGGTTCGGTCCTGCGACTGAAATCTCACGGCTTGGATTGCCAAATTCGCGTATCGCTCCATGTCATTCAAATCGAGTTCGAACTTGCCGTTCAGCGAGACTTCCTTGAATACCGGTTCTTCGTCAGAAAAAATCGGACGCTGGTACCAGAATTTGAGTTGGTACTTGGTTGCTTCCGGCGCAGAATAATTCAGCTTTGCCGATTTGCCTGCCTCTAGCACAAATCGGTCTTGCCGCTCAACGAAACGAAACGCTTCTTCCCGCTTTACCAGCCGATCCAGTCCGACCGAATACAGCTTTCCGAGCAACGCCACATGGACGTACCCGTCGGCCTCCGATACATGGCCGCTTATTTGCAATTGTCGGGTGTTCCTAGTTCGGACGCCTGGGACCGTCTTGAGGTCCAACAGTTTCACTGACGTCGGCTTTAACTCGGAACCGACCCGCGGCTGTGAAGGATTTGCCCAGGAATACACCTGCACCGAACCGTCCGTGCAACTCACTCCGGCAGGATACTCTGTTAACCCAATCTGACCGGGCAATTTCTGGTTCTGAGGACAATACGTCCCTACATATGGACCTTGAGTTCGCAAATGAATGGTGCCTCCTGTGTTAGCAGGCATTTGCGGCTTGGAATGCGCACCAGGGGGCCTCTCAAAGTGAACCGGGAATAGCAGCAAGCGGGGCTTCTTCAGTTGGCCGTCCCACACGACGCCATCCCAAACCCAGCCGTCTCGCAATCGTCCGGCGATCGGATATTCGTATCCACTAACCGGCGGCTCGACGGGAGTTAAGTCTGAAATATTGAAACGATAGACTTCGTTTCGCCAGCGTTCGAACGCTGCCAGATATTTTCCGGCGATGACCTGAAGTTTGTTGCAGTGTTTTGGGATCACTACCTCACCGACAACGTCCAGCGTTTTGGCATCGAAACGAACAATCCGGGTTGGGGTAATTTGGCGCGATGCCCGCTGGCGGGCATTTTCGGCTTGCTGGTCCGCCTTCGGTTCCGTATCGAAAGCAATCAGCGCGGCATACACGCCCGTCTCATGCAGTGCCGCAGCCATGATCGGTTTGGGGACCTCGACGTGCTGTAGCAAACGTTTTTCGTCGAGATGATATATGCCTATGAAGTAGCTATTCGCTTGCGGCTTCGAACCGGGTGTGGTGTTGTGAAACGGGAGTACGGTCTGTCCCCAGATGACGGCGCGGTGAGTGCCCAGCTCCGGTTCGATTCCAACCACTTGGAAAGGCAACTCCACCTCCGCCCGCTCAACTGAGACGTCCCAAAACCAGTCATGGATGACGTCTCCGGACCTGGACTGTATTCGAATGGTATGCATGCCGATCTGATCCGTCGTCGGCGTCCAGGTCAACGTGTGACCGTTCACCGTCGGCAGGCTTGGGGGAGCCTTCGGCTCTGACGCGGGGGCAGCGAGTACAAAGACATCCGAAGTAACACTATGGGATGCAGGTTCAGTACGTTTGACAATCAAGGCCGTCTTGAAATCGTCAACCGCAACGACGGTCACCGTTTCATCGCCAATCTGAATATCGAGGGGCAGTTTTTCGCCGGAGATCGGGTGTAGGTCGTTAACGAAAATGATGGATTGCTTGTTGCCGATTGCGGCACTCAGGATCAATCGTTTTCCTTTCGGTTCGACCGGAGTTGATGGTGTCGTGACATTGCGACCATCCTTGTCGATCACCGCGATGCGTTCGGAAAACCCGTGTCCAACTGGATTGGTGCGTTTGACAATCAACCTGCCTTTGTCAAGCTTAGTGACTTGCATCACTTCGTTGCCAATCCGCAAATTCATTGGCAGTTTTCTGCCGGCCAGAGGTTTGAGATCTTTGAGAAAAATAAAGGATTGTTCAGCAGTCACTCCTGCGCGTAATTGCAATGGTCGTGGGGAACTCTCTCCCGGCGGACGATTCCCGAGCAGTCTCTGTTTCTCATTCTGAAGCCAGTCCGTGTTCGGCACGTATTTGAATACGGTCGCTTCGGTATCTGCCTTCAATTTCATCTGGAACTGCACTCCGGGAGTGACCTTTTTCGGAAGAGACGTGCGGACGAACAATGAGGGTTCGGAAGGCAGTTTTATTTTGTCCAACGGGGCAAGCACTAAGTGCTCGCCAAAAGTGACGATAGCCAATTCACGGGTGCCATCGGCTTTGATATCGAGAAACCGGGTGCGCACGCTTGGCGAAACATCATGACGTAGGCGAAAATCACTTGGGTCAGCCCGGCGATCGGTTCGCAGCCAGTTCCCCGGCAAGGGGATCGACGCCAGTTGTCGGTAGTCATTGGCAGATCCAAACACGATTGCGCTCTTGCTCAGCCCGACCAGCAGCGGACGGTGGTGGAACAATGCCCCGGGTGCATAGTCCAACTTTGCCATCTGGATACTCATTGACTGATTGAAAACCGAGTTATTGATGCAGACAAATTCACCCAGCGAACAAGCGGGTGATGTTGTAGAACTGCGGGACCAATTCCTAATTCTCGAACGATTGTGGTCACCATTGTAATTCAGCAACTCGCTCCAATTGCCAGTCACCCCGTTTGCGCTGGAATTCGGCCTTGCATATAAACGTTCACCATCCGAGGAGACAGCCACATCGGCGAACTTCACTCGTGTCTGACCATCTTGCTTTCCGGTCACAAGATTGACACGTCCCAGGCGATCAGCCGTTTCGTTTTCGACCCCCTCACTTGCCGATGCACCAACCGACTGGTAGCGATCTGACGAGTAGTAGACGAATGGATCGTCGGGATTAGGGCTGCCCGCGAGGAAGTCCACGAACTTCAAGCCCTCCAACTTGATTGTGCCAATAGGTTCCAGCGAGTCAGTATCGACCAGATGCAACCGGGCCTCATCCTGACCCGCAATCACGAACACGCGGCGGTCCGGTAGCGCCTTCAGACAAATTGCCGTCGGTAAACCATCGGTGGGCAATATCGCAACAGGCCCCGGGTTGCCTTTGAGAAGTTCATCAAAATCGTAAACCAGAATTCCCTTCTCGTCATTGCTGATTGCCAACCGTCCCGTGACCTCGTCGTATGCCGCAGCCCAAGTGGTGCCGGGAAGCTTGAAACCGAACAACCGTTTGTCGAGATTGATCTTTGTCAGGTCGAGTTCCTGAGGCTCCCTCGCTGGAGAACTCAGTTCAATAGCTTTCGGTTTTTTCGGCTTGGTAGTTACCGGCTGGGGCGTTGTCGTAGCAGACCGGGCTGGTACACGATCCTCTGATTGAGCGACGTTGTTGTCGGCGATGGTGGGCGGTTCCTCCACGCTTTCACCGAACACGAACCAAGCGAGTAAACCGAGCACCGATAGACCGGCCACAGCGCCTCCGGCAATCGCCAGGATGGTTCTTGTCGAGAAGCCCGACGATGACTTTTTCTTCGCCTTTCGAGCGCGGGCTGCCGGTTTACGTGGCCTGACCCTCTCGTCATCCAACTCTTGCGATTTCCGTTTCGGGATTTGCACGGCGTAACCACACTTCGGACATTTGACTTGTTTGCCTGCCAGTTTGACATTTGCAGCAATTTTGTGCCCTTGAGGACACTTAACGAACATTCGCATTTTGCTTCTTCTTTGAATGAGCCTAGTATTCTATAGCTCTTTTTGGCAGGACGCACAGAGTGCAAAAAACCTTAACCAACTCTGAGTCGGAGATTTCCAGGTCGAAACTTGCAAGGAGAACGGATTCGTTGAATTCTGGAACGAATG
>DAOUPA010000456.1 GCA_030626405.1 Planctomicrobium sp. | reverse complement strand
GCAACAATATCGATAGATTCAAAGTGTCGATCAATATCGACATTTGTGTCTTTTTTTTCGTCCCAAATTCCAGCAGCGATGAGCACGTTTCGCTTCTTCTTGTTCTCCGCATTCTTCTTCTGCATCGGTCGCAATGCGACGGCTGCTGTCGAAACAGCCAGTGAGCAAATCAGACACATCACGATGGCAACGATAAACGTTCCCGCGAAAGTATTCGGGTCGAATTTGCTTTTCTTCGTTTCCGAGGTCTCGGAAACGTCCTGATTTTGATCAGTTTCAGAGTCCACAGCGTTTGAGCCTTCGTCGAATGTTGAGTTGAATCACACAGTAATCAATCAGCGGAGCAACCACGTTCCCGAACAGAATCGCCAGCATGATCCCTTCCGGGTAACCGGGATTGATGACGCGCACCAATGTCGTGACGACTCCAATAACAAGACCATAAACCCACTTACCATGTTCGGTCATTGTCGCAGAAACCGGGTCGGTCGCCATAAAGACCAGACCGAAAGCGAGACCGCCAAGAACCAGATGCCAGTGTGCTGGCAAAAGGAACATATTCGGAACTTCAGCACCGTTACTCAGTGCATAGTCTGCAAAAGTTGTGAACAACCACGCGGAGCCGAGCGCTCCGACGAGCGTACCGAGCATGATTCGCCAGGAACCGATGCCAACTGCGACCAATAAAATCGCACCTAACAAACAGGCAAATGCCGATGTTTCACCCATTGAACCGGGAATGAATCCCCAGAAGGCGTCCCACCAACTGATATCCAATTTATCTGTAATGACGCCGATGCCCATCGTATTCTTGGGATCCGCAAGCGCCCCCAAAGATGTGGCTGCGGAGTAACCATCGACCGTAGGAGCCGCTGTCCAGACTTTGTCACCACTCATCTGAGCAGGATAAGCGAAGTAGAGGAAGGCACGTCCGGTCAGGGCTGGGTTGAGGAAGTTCTTACCGGTTCCGCCGAAGATTTCCTTCCCGATCACAACACCGAAACTAATTCCCAAGGCGACTTGCCAGAGCGGAACCGTGGGCGGCATCGTGAGCGGAAACAGCATTCCTGTGACAAGGAAACCTTCGTTGATTTCATGCTTGCGAACTGTGGCAAAGAGGACTTCCCAGAACCCTCCAGCAAGTTGCGTCACGAGGAAAACCGGAATGAAGTACAAAGCACCATGTAAAAAACAGGAGAGGAAATTGTTCGGGCTGTACCCGATGTTATCCATAATTACCCCACGCCAACCAGTCGTAGTAGCGGTGGGGATGACATCGCTGGTGACGAGTTGTTCAATGGCAACATTGGCCTGATAGCCAGTGTTGTACATCGCCATCAGAATACACGGTCCCAACGCGACGACGACCATGATCATCATGCGTTTCAGGTCGAGACCATCGCGTACATGAGAAGGGCCGCGCGTCACCGAATCCGGAGTGTACAGGAAGGTGTCAGCCATCTCGAAAAGCGCGTAGAACTTTTCGTGTTTTGCACCCGGTTTGACCTGCTCGTGCAGATCGTCAAGTTTTTTCCTCAGGAACTTCATGAATCGCCATTCGGCTCTGTTATACGGTAGGTATCAAACGCCAAGGGGTTAGCCTTCTAGCTCAATTTGCGTCAGAATGTCTCTTAGGATGGGACCGAAATCGTGCTTGCCGGGGTCCACGAAAGTCAACAATGCCAAATCTTCTTCGTCGAGTTCCATGGCACCGAGAAGTTGTGCCTGCTCTGTGTCGCCCGTGAGCAGTGCTTTCAGCAAGGCGGTTGGCTCGATATCAAGTGGCATCACTTTTTCGTAGACACCAATCGCGATGAGAGCACGGTCGCTGCCATTTGTGTTTGTTGTCATCTTGAAGGAACGCCCACCAACCGAAGAAGCGGACGCATAGACCGGCAAGACGGAGAACTTGTTGAAGCCTGGCATCTGCCAACCCAACAGTTCGCGGTCACGGCCTTCCTTGAGTACTGAAACCTGCAAATCGTAACGTCCGAGAAATGCGTTCGGTCCGTCTGCAATCTCTCCATTCAAGACTGAACCGGAGATGACTCGGTTCTCACCTTCGGCAAGTTCGTTCGCGGTGAGGTTTTCTATGGAAGCTCCTAAGCGAGTGCGAAGCAGTCGAGGTTTTTTGACCTGTGGACCTGCGAGTGAAATAACACGTTCGACCGAGAGTTCTCCACTGACGAACAGTTTTCCGATGGCGATGGTGTCTTGAGAGTTGATGTACCAGACCGGACGCGATTCGCTGACAGGGGCGAGTTTGTGAATGTGTGTTCCTGGCAATCCGGCAGGATGCGGGCCATCAAACTGTTGCAGTTGAACTCGGTCGACCGGGGCGTCATCCGGGTCGGCACCAGGAATGTTGAATCCTGGAGCAGCACAAACATGGACGGTTCCTTCGGTGAGTCGTGTGAGAACCTGAAGTCCATAGCGGAATTCATTCGGATTCTCATTCAGGACGAGACCAGGGAACGCTGCGAGCGGGCGTGTGTCCATTGCCTGCACGAAAATCGCGTGCGGGACTTCACTAATCGCCGGGATTTTGCTGTATGGCCGACGT
Organism: Planctomicrobium sp.; assembly: GCA_030626405.1. GTDB lineage: Bacteria > Planctomycetota > Planctomycetia > Planctomycetales > Planctomycetaceae > Thalassoglobus. Next base: position 2,879 of record DAOUPA010000456.1, on the reverse strand, counting down.
CGAAGCGTTGACCACAATCCGGCTTTGACCAGATTATCGACAACGGTTGTTCGCTCAAGTCGCGTGAGATCACTGTTTGAATACGATTGAAATTTTTCCTGCTCGTCTCCGTCGAGATCGACGACGATCGACTGAAAAAGCCGTTTTTCCCCGCGATTGATCGCGGAAACTTTGCCTGAACCGGGAGAAGTGAAAAGGACGCCGGGATTTTTCTTGTCTTCGAAGAGCGGCTGCCCCAATTTGACCGAATCACCCTCTTGTACAAGCATCGTCGGCTTCATGCCGACGTAGTCTCTTCCAAGCAAGGCAACACGCAATACATCTGCTGCCCGGTCAATTTCTTGATTGGGGACACCAGAAATGGGAAGGTCAAGGCCTCGTCGAATCCTGATCGGCATTCGGAACAAAGAGCGAATGAATTCACTCTCCTTAATAAATCTAACGTCTTGTTAAGTATGGAGAAGCGTCAATCAACCGCTTGATTGGACAACCTCGACGAGTGTTTGGGGGGTGATATACAACAAATGAACACATGTGACTCACCCTTGGACGCGATATTACACAGCTATCGAGGAAATTGAAGAGATACGGTGATCCTTCTGCTAGATAAATACGTATCTCACTCAGGAGAGAGAAAGTCTCTCTCACGATCAGGAATTCTGAGCGGCTCTTGCAAAATACCTCGGAGCATCTCTGCTGAGAAAAACAGAGCACAGTCGCATCAACCCGGGTTGAATTGTGGTACAAACTCGGCAATGAAGCATGAGGGTCTCGCATCGTTATTGATGTTCGAACAACTGGAAGGATTTCTGTATGAAACCGCAACAGTCCGTATTCACAATTGGCAGTACCATCGTTCTGGTGATCGGGACCATTTTCCTGATTGTCGGATATTGCATACTCGCATTTTGGGGCAAGCCGACTCTCAGAAACGCGAAAGAAAGCGTTGACTGGCCGACTGTGCCAGGTGTCGTGACGGAATCCAAAGTCGGGAGCCACCGAGGTGATGATGGAACAACCTATTCAGCAGACGTTACCTACAAGTACACAGTAGACGACACGGAGATTTCCTGTGAGCGCATTTGGTTTGGTGACAACTACTCTTCCTCTGGCCGTTCTCAATTCGTGAAAATCGTCAGTGAATATCCGGTCGGTAACGAAGTCACTGTCTTTTACAAGCCGGACGATCCATTCATCGCAGTCCTCAAGCCAGGGCCGGTCTTCAGTAGTTACATTGGGTTTGGACTCGGTTGGGGATTTCTCGTGATTGGCGGCGGCCTGCTCCTCATCCCCATGTCAGGTTTCCTGAAACTCGGTCGCCGTCGTTCCTCCGACCCGGAAACATTTTCGATTGATGGCAAATAACGAGTGTCGCGCCTCTCCAGTGCCATGCCCATATCGCGTCAGCAGGATGGGCATGCTGAATGGCTCCGGTGACGTCGATTCATGTCCTCCCTGCTTCGCGATGAGGACATGGCACGGAAGTGTTTTGATAACATCGATGATCTCAAATCAGTTTCAAATTCAAAGAGTCCCCCATGCCAAAACTCACTACACGGACCAAATTGACGCTGGTGTTTCTGGCAATTGCGGGAGTTCTTTTTCTCCTGCCTGAGCTTGCCTGGGCACGTGCTGGAGGCGGTGGCAGCTATGGGGGAGGAGGCGGAGGTAGCGGTGGCAGCGGCGGTGGAGGAGGTGGTGGAGAATTGATCTACCTGCTCTTCTGGCTTTGTATGCACCACCCGGTGATAGGAATTCCGGTTGTGATTGGGCTGGCATTTCTGATGTATCACGGTGGCGATCAGGTTCACGAAGGTCACGTGACTCGCACGATTCAGCGAGGAAAACGACATCAACATGAACGGCTTCGGGACGAATCGTTGGCTTCGATTCATCAACGAGATCCGACATTTGCGTTGCCTCCATTTCTGAGTCGTGTCACGGCAGCATTCGAAAAAATCCAACATGCCTGGAGCGAACAAGAACTATCAAGCGTTCGAGCCTTCATCAGCGATGGCATCCACGAACGGTTTTCGCTGCAAATCGCGATGCAGAAGTCAGAGGGGCATCGAAATGTGATGGAACAGGTGACTGTCCACAATGTTGAAGCTGTTGCACTTTTTTCGAACGACAACTTCGACACGATTCACGTTCAAGTCGAAGCATCGGCAGTTGACTACAACGCCAATCTCAAAACCGGTAGACGTATCGGTGAAAAGTCGATGACAACGTTTACCGAGTATTGGTCCTTTCATCGACGCCCAGGTGCGAAATCAATTGCAGGTGACGGAGCCATCGAAGGAAACTGCCCTCGCTGCGGAGCATTGCTCGAAATTGTTGATCGAGCAGAATGCGGCAGTTGCGGGGCGCATGTGAACTCTGGGGAATTTGACTGGGTGCTCGCAGAGATTACTCAGGAGCAGGAATGGAATGTTCCGCAGCATGATCAATCAGTACCTGGAATTTCGGAAATCCTGGAAAACGATCCTGGCTTCAGCACTCAGCACATTGAAGACCGTGTCTCCGTGATGTTCTGGCGGTTGAAGTCCTCAGAGTTCTACAACGACATCAAATTCGCTCAGCCGGTCGTGACTCCAGACTTCAAAGATTCGCTGGGCAAGAAGTTGAGTAAGACTGAATTCTGGAAAGACCCAGCGGTCGGGAAAGTCGAAATTCTTGATGTACAGACCGGGGATAAACAAAGTCCCGATTCATTTCGTGTCATGGTGCGTTGGTCGGGAAAACTCATGGAGAAAATGAAACGAAAGCGGACTCGAACGCTACGTGGTCAGTCCATCTATACTCACGTGTACGTTCTCATCCGGGACCACAATGCAAAGAGTTCCGATGATGCCACATTCACTTCCGCAGGCTGTTCG
>DAOUPA010000578.1 GCA_030626405.1 Planctomicrobium sp. | reverse complement strand
GATCGTCTTGCCAATCCTGCTGACATCGCTGTGATGCGGATCGACTTCCGAAACTGGCTGGAAACGCTCTCACGCCTCAAACGCCAAGTCGCAGAGACCTTAGCAAGTGGTGAGTCGACGCAAGTGGTGGCGAAGCACTTTCAGGTGACAGCGGGGAGGATTTCTCAATTAAGACGTGAGTTGCTGGAATCTTGGAATGCGTTTCAGGGAGCCGAGGTTTCACACTGAGTCTGATGTGACCAGGCAAGGCCGTTTAACCGATGGCCTTCTTTTAGCTATCAGCCATCGAAAGAAGACGGGAATGCACACGCCTTAAGGATTGTGATAACTTCGTTCGCAAATTCACGTGGCTTCCAAGAGTATTACCGAGATGGTTCTTGAAAAAACCAGGCCACAGATTAAGACGTGACAATGTTGACGTGAAGTTGTCTTGTTCAAGAATCACTTCTTTCCCTATCGTTTCTTTTTCAGCTTCTTCAAACGCGGCAGGCAAGCCTTGATCTCGGATTGGATCTTTTCGAGCACTTCGACCGCCTCGACGGCAAGTTTCTCAACTTTCAAGGTCGTGTTCTTTCCCTCTGCTGGGATCGTGGGCTTGTCCCCGTGGAACCAGGCTTCGTTGTACCGCCGATCCCACAACCGACTTTCATGAAGTAATTGTCGCAACACCCTTAGGCCGTTTGAACCGACGTCCCCCCTTTCCTTGTGGTTTCCGGAATTCTGTGACCCTGCGGTGCAATTCTCTGCTTGACCATTCAGCTTTGACGCAGTTTTCCTGGAAATTACCCCGGTCTTCAGCAGGAAGTGAAAGCAGCGCCAGCATGTGCGACCAAGTGATCACGTAGGCGCTGTTGGACTTGCCGCATGCTCAAACGCTGTGGATTGACGAACTGGTCGTCAGCACAAAGCGAATTGGCCCTCTAAGAAAGCCACCTGTGAGGGGTGACAAGCATTGAACCGAAGTCGCGATTCCCCGCGGCAGTAAAATGGAAAATCAACTCCCGCGACTTGGTTATCGCTACTGTTAGCTGCTCCGGTCGACAACTCGAATGTATTTCTTAGTGTACCGTTTATTGCACCGAACCTGCACGCCGACGAAACCCTGGACGATGTGATTGGGGGTCCCACATTGGTTCGAGTCTCGGGGAGTTTGGCTGCTATCTGCACAGGAGGATTCAGCCACAAGCCACTTTAGGAATGAAGGTTATGGCGACAACTGGGTCAGCCGCACTTCTTCGGATCGGGTGGCGACCCAAACCGGTCAGAGAGTACACTCCTAGCTCCTTAATGTTGTGGCCGATGCTCGTCACTTCGAAGGCTCAATAATACTTGAAAGAAAAGTCACAATGACTCGACTCCATAACTCGACGCTTCTTCTCATCCTGTTCTTTAGTGCGATCGGAAATGTCTCGGCGGGAGAACTTGACTCGCAGCAGCACGAGTGGCATGCGCGTTACAAGAAGCAGCAGAATGTTCCCAAGCCCGAAGAGATGCTGCTGAATACGGACGCCGAGCCGAACTTGACTGACGGCTTCATGTCACTGTTTAACGGAAAGGATTTGCAAGGTTGGACGTCAAAAGGCGGCACATCCAGGTTCGAGGTGAGGGATGGGCTGCTCGTTGGCAAGTGTATGCCTGGATCGAGCAGCACTTACCTTTCAACCGAGCAAGCTGACTTTACGGATTTCGTATTTACTTGCGACATGAAATGGGAAGTGGACTGCAACAGTGGAGTCATGTTCCGCGCTCAATCTAAGCCCGGTAAGAACGACGCGGAAACCGTATTTGGGCCGCAGGCTGAGATGGAAGGATTCTCGAAGGATCGCCATTGGTCAGGCGGTATCTACGGGCAGAGCTGCGGCGGTTATTTCTATCCGCTTTGGTTAAAGGAACACAAAGAAGCGAGGGCCGCCACGAAGAAGAGCGAATGGAACCGCGTGACCATTTCCGCCGAGGGAAATGTCGTCAAAACGTGGATCAACGGCGTGCCTGTCTCGCACTGGATTGACAATGGAAGCTACCCAAAAGGTTTTTTCGGTCTGCAAATCCACAAAGGTGGTGAAGGCACGGTGTTGTGGAAAAACATACGCGTAAAGCGACTTAGGTCAAAACCAAATGTCGTGTTCATCCTGGCTGATGATCTCGGTTGGAGTGATACGATGCTGTTCGGGACGACGAAGTTCTACAAGACGCCGAACATTGAACGACTGGCTCGACGAGGGATGACGTTCACTCGGGCTTATTCCTCCAGCCCATTGTGCTCACCGACGCGAGCCAGTGTCCTGACGGGACTCAGTCCTGCTCGTCACGGCATTACGTCGCCAAATTGTCACTTGCCGAAAGTCACGCTGAAGGCGACAGCAACGACCACCGGTTCGCCAAAACAGAAAGCCACGACTCCAAATTCGGTTTCACGACTGGATACAAAGTACTACACGCTGGCCGAAATGTTCCGCGACAACGGCTATACAACCGGGCACTTCGGGAAATGGCATCTTGGTGCGGAGCCTTACTCACCGCTGGAACATGGTTTCGATGTCGATGTGCCGCATCATCCCGGGCCGGGACCAGCGGGAAGTTACGTGGCACCGTGGAAGTTCAAAGACTTTGATCACGATCCACAGATTCCGGACGAGCATCTTGAGGACCGCATGGCGAAAGAAGCCGCCGTGTTTATGGAGAAGCATACGGACAAGCCCTTCTTTTTGAATTACTGGATGTTCAGCGTTCACGCCCCCTTTGATGCCAAGCAAGCACTTATCGACGACTACAAGAAGAAAGTCGATCCGTCAGATCCGCAACGCAGTCCAACGTACGCGGCAATGATCGAAAGCATGGATGACGCAGTGGGAACACTGCTCGACACTCTCGATCGACTCGATATCGCCGACAAGACGGTCATCGTATTCGCATCAGACAATGGCGGGAACATGTACAACGAAGTTGACGGAGGAACGGCAACCAGCAATGCCCCGCTGAAAGGTGGGAAGGCGACTATGTACGAAGGCGGTGTGCGTGGTCCAGCAATCATCGTGCAGCCGGGAACCATTGAAGCCGGTTCGCAAAGTGATGAAATCATCCAAAGCAGCGACTTCTATCCAACACTGCTGGAGATGTTGTCGATTAAGGCTCAGTTGAACCAAAACTTTGATGGTGTCAGCATTGTTCCGGCATTGCATGGCAAATCGCTAAATCGCGAAGCCATTTTCACTTACTTCCCACACTCGCCAAGCGTACCCGATTGGTTGCCGCCAGTGGTCAGCGTTCACCAGGGCGACTGGAAACTCATTCGGATCTTCCATGGTGGAAAAGATGGGAAGCATCGCTACAAACTCTTTAATCTGATTGAAGATATTGGCGAACAAAACAATCTCGCCGAAAAATCTCCTGAACGCGTGAAGCAACTCGATGCACTCATCGAAAAACACCTCGTCGACACGCATGCAGTTCGTCCGTTACCGAATCCCAATTTTGATCCGTCAGTGTATGACATCACGAAAGAGGGACAGGCGAGTTTGAAGGGAGGTGCAAATACTCCGAAGAAATCCAAAGCAAAGCGGCGTGGTAAACCTGTTGCTGGCTGGCAGCCCGGTGGTACCTGCAAACTATCGGTTTCGAAGGGAGTGTTGCTTGTGAACAGCACAGGCGGAGATCCCTACTTGAGTTATCGACTGCCGCAGAATATCGGCGAGTCGTCGCTCACCTTGCACATTACGATGACTTCGGACTCTTCTGGTAAGGGGCATATCTTCTGGCAGGAAAAGGGGGTTGGTCCACCCTTCACGAAAGTTCGCAGCAAACCGTTCAACGTTCGGCACGACAGCAAGCCGCACGATTACTCCGTGACATTCACTGCAAAGAGTTCTGTACTCGCTCTGCGAATTGATCCGTCGACTGCCGATGGGTCAATCCGAATATTAAACATTAAACTGACGAAAAGTGATGGAAGCCTTCTTCATCAATGGAAGTTCTGAATGATCGATCAACAAAGCTTCAACGAAATTTAAAAGT
>DAOUPA010000411.1 GCA_030626405.1 Planctomicrobium sp. | reverse complement strand
GGCATCGGTGTACGACCGGAGAACAATCTGGCAGTAGACGCTGGATTGAAAGTTGGTCCTCGCGGAGGAATTCAAGTCAACGAATTTCTCCAGACAGACGATCCCGATATCTACGCAGTTGGGGACGCCATCGAAGTGCAGGACTTTGTCCTGGAAGTTCCGACACAAATCCCGCTCGCTGGCCCGGCGAATCGTCAAGGACGAATCGCTGCGGACAATATCTTCGGTCGTTCTTCAACCTATCGAGGCACACAAGGCACCGCCATTCTAGGGCTCTTTGATCTCACAGCAGCGATGACGGGATCTTCAGAGAAGGTTCTCAACAGAAGTGAGATTCCTCATCGAATGGTGTATGTGCATCCCACCGATCATGCCGGGTACTATCCTGGTGCTGAGCAAATGACACTCAAATTATTGTTTGATCCGGAATCAGGAAAAGTGCTTGGAGCGCAGGGTGTCGGTGGTGCGGGAGTTGATAAACGGATCGACATATTGGCTGTCGCTATTCAAGCCGGGATGACGGTTTTCGATCTCGAAGAAATGGAACTCGCCTATTCACCTCAGTTTGGTTCAGCAAAAGATCCGGTCAACATGGTTGGATTTGTTGCCGCCGGTTTATTGCGAGACGATCACCCCCAGGTTGACGTGACAACCCTCTGGGACATGCCAGCCGATAAGCGTCCATTCCTGTTGGACGTAAGAACTGCGGAGGAGTTCACTGCCGGTCACATCCCTGGTGCGGTGAACATTTTCGTTGACGATTTACGATCTCGACTGGACGAATTGCCGAACGACCGAGAAATTGTCGCCTATTGTGAAGTCGGACAAAGGGGATACTTGGCGATCCGAATACTCAACCAATTGGGCTTTGCCGCTGTGAATCTGAGTGGTGGGTATGTGACGTACCTGCTTTTCCATTCAAGGGAAGATGAAAACGAAAACTAGAACCTTCCGCCTGACATCGCGTTTACGGGAAGTGGATGGCGCTTGTTGAGGTTCTGAATTCCACGAATATAGACTCGTTATTATGAAAACAGCATTTCTGACACACGCCGAGGGTGCTCACATGAGTGCCTATTTCTCTGCACTCGCAGCGGCGAAGGATTGCGATGAAGTTGTGCTCGCAGACCCCAGTGGGCGTTGGGCGGACTCCGCGAAGAAGGCGCTCGGCGGGAAACTGACGCGAACTTATGCCAGCCATGACGAACTGCTGGCAAAGGAGTCACCGAAACTTTGTCTCGTTTCCATGGAAGCCAAACATGCACCACCAGTCATCGAAGCAGCGCTGAACTCCGGCTCGCATGTCTTTTCGGAAAAGCCGGGCTGCGTTTCGGTTGATCAGTTTGAGAAGCTTGCAACTCTGGCGGAATCGAAACATCTTCAATTGATGATGGCGTTTGCAAACCGAACGAATCCGGAATCTCTCGCCGCTCGACAAATGATTCGCAAGGGCCACATCGGTCGCATATATAGTATCGACATGCACATCGTTGCAGATCAGACACGGCTGACTCGATCTTCCTACCATAAGACCTGGTTCGCAGACAAAACTCGTGCCGGTGGCGGACACCTGATCTGGCTCGGCATTCACTGGCTCGATCTGTCCATGTTTTTGACCGGTACTGAAATCACTCAGGCGACCGGAGTCGTAGCCAATGTCGGAGGTCAGCCGATTTCGGTTGAAGATTCCGCAGCAGCAACGCTCCGTTTCAGCAATGGCACACTTGGTACAATCAATTCCGGGTATTACCTGGACGCTGGATACCACACTCAAATCCGCATCTGGGGCTCGAAAGGCTGGATTAATCTTGATTCCAGTGGAACACCAAAGATGGTCTGGTACGAGAACACGGGACCGAAGGCGAAGCAAATCCAAACGTTCGAAGCACCAATCGAACCGCGCGGCTATTCCCCGTTTGTCGCCAGAGTGGTCTCTGCGATTGCCAATGACACGCCCCCGCCTATCACGACACAGGAATCGCTGAACACAATGCGAACGATCTTCGGAATTTACGCAGCCGCAGAATCAGGGACCGCGAAGACAATCAATACGGTGCCTGTTCCGTTTCAGAATCAACCGCTTGAAACTCAATAGTATGGTAGGGTGGGTGAAGTTCGTGTGTCCCCAAATTGGTGGGTTTCGCAAGTTAGAGTGAAGACATCGCGCAGGTTGGATCACTGTTCAGTTCGCGTACGTAACCCACCTTTTCTTATGCTGCACCCACCCTTACGACTCTCTCAAAAGCAACGCACGAAAATGCAGTATCGAAGCCTCGGTCATTCTCAACTTTCTGTCAGTTCCATCGGGATGGGGTGTGTCACCTTCGGTCGGGAAATCGATGAGGCGACCTCCCTGCAAATTATGGACTACGCCTTCGAGCACGGGATCACTCTCTTCGATACTGCGGAAGCGTACGCACAGGGTGAATCGGAACGTGTCGTCGGGAACTGGATGAAGAGCCGCAGCCGCCGAAATCAAATCGTTCTCGCGACAAAGGTCAACGGCAAGCTGACTCGCGAACGGATCGTCTCGTCTGTCGAAGCCAGTTTGAAACGGTTGCAAACGGATTTCATCGACCTGTTGCAAACCCATACCTGGGATGAATCGACACCATTGGAAGAAACACTCGACGCTTTGACAACGTTGGTGAATCAAGGAAAGGTTCGCCACATCGGTTGCAGCAATTACGATGCGTCACAGCTTGCTGAGACTTTGAAGTTGAGCGATCAATCGAATTTCACTCGAATGACATCCGTTCAGCCGCCGTACAATTTGGTGCAGCGAGAGATTGAAACTGAATTGCTGCCATTGTGTACCACTGAGAAGATCGGCGTCATCAGTTACAGTCCGCTCGCCGCTGGGTTTCTGACAGGTAAGTACCGATCAGGACAACCGATTCCAACTGGAACGCGATTCGATGTCATCCCAGGTCACCAGCCGATCTATTTCACCGAGTATGGTTACCAAGTGCTTGAAGAACTCGACGCTTCAGCCCAAAGCACTGGTCAGTCGCATGTGCAACTCGCCTTGTCCTGGGTCCTCAAGCAGCCTCATGTGACTTCAATGCTCATCGGAGCGCGAAACACTTCGCAAATCGATCAGTCACTTCAAGCACTGGCTTCCATTGTAGTGACGTAGGGTGGGTGAAGTTCGTTGTCGAGAGTGGTGGTGGGTGACCCAAGCAATTGTCAGCATCGTTGTCCTATTGTTTTATCACTCAAAACGAGAACGTAACCCACCATTGATCAACGACTCGCTTCACCCACCCTACGAAGGCTTCGCAAATAGATCGGGCGATTGACGCACTGGCTTCCATTGCGGGTTCTGATGAGTAAGAACTGACCGGTTTCTTGTTATTTGTAGACCACCGGTCAGAGGCATGTGACCGTTGGTTGTTGTCCATACTCTTCTGAGCTCTGCGACTTTGCGCGAGAATCATAAAGAAATGGCGCGCAAAGTCGCAGAGGCGCAAAGACAGGAAGAAAAAAGTGGGGGTGAAATCTACTTCGCCCTTGATGCATCTGTGTGTATGTCATATTTGAGATCCAGTCTGTTATCATCCAGAGAGATCGTAGACGAAGAAAACGTTTTCTCACTCTCCTGGAAACCGGACACACAATGCAAGAAGGACTGCTCATTGATGGTCGTTGGGGAGGGACCGACTGTCGGTTTCCTGTCAATAATAAGTATTCTGGTGAGACGATTGCGGAAGTCTCGGAGGCTTCGCTGGACGATGTTGATGCCGCATTGTCAGCAGCCGAACGTGCGGCGCCGGTCATGGCAAAACTGTCGAGCTTTGAGCGTTCTCAAATTCTCCTCAAAACGGTAGAGTTACTCCGATCGAGAAAAGAAGAGATCGCGAAACTGATCTCTTTGGAATCTGGTAAGGCGTTGAAGTTTTCCAGAGTAGAAGTCGACCGAGCTTGTGATACGTTCACCTACGCTGCCGAAGAGGCCAAGCGTGTGCATGGCGAAACGGTTCCGCTGGATGCTTCCGAATCAGGCCGAGGCTATTTCGGTTTTTGGGTCCGTCGCCCGTTGGGGGTCGTTGTCGCGATCACTCCATTTAATTTCCCACTGAATCTTGTGGCACACAAGGTGGCGCCTGCAATTGCGGCTGGCAATGCAACCGTCCTCAAGCCAGCGGAGTTGACACCACTGACTGGTGCGTTGTTGTGCGAGTTGCTGATCGAAGCTGGCCTGCCTGCTGGGGCGATCAATCTCATTCAGGGACCGGGTGAAACCGTGGGTGATGCGTTGGTCCGGGACCGTCGCGTGGCGAAAATTACATTCACTGGCAGCCCGGACACCGCGCGAATCATCACTTCTCACGCTGGTCTCAAGCGGGTGACTCTGGAATTGGGGAACACTGGACCGGTCATCGTGTCTGAGGATGCGGACCTTGACTTGGTCGCGAGCAAATGTGCTTTGGGCGCGTTTTATAATTCCGGACAAGTTTGCGTCTCGGTGCAGCGCATCTATGCCGTCCCTTCGGTGATTGAGGAATTGACCGAGCGTTTTGTCGAGAAAACTAAGCAACTCGTCGTCGGTGATCCGCTCGATGATGTGACGGATGTTGGTCCGATGATTCAGCAGCAGGAAGCTGAGCGTATCGAGCAATGGGTGAACGAAGCAAAACAAAGCGGTGCCAGAGCTTTGATCGGCGACCGGCGCGAAGGAGCGGTCTACTGGCCGACGATTCTGTGTGATGTGAACGCATCGATGAAGGTGATGAGGAATGAAGTTTTTGCTCCGGTTGCATCGATCATTCCATGCGACAACTTCGACGAAGCACTCACGCAAGCCGATCAGACCGACTACGGGTTACAGGCTTCGGTCTTCACACGCGATATTGATCGAATGCTTAATGCGATCGAGCGACTGAACTTCGGCGGGATCATCGTCAACGACACCCCGAACTTCCGCGCGGACCACATGCCCTACGGCGGCAATCGAATCAGCGGCATCGGGCGCGAAGGTCTTCGGTACGCCGTGGAAGAAATGACGAACATCCAGATGGTGGCGATTCGCAGAGGTATCTAATAAATCGCCGAGGGAAAAGAGACCGTAGGGTGGGTGAAGTTCGCGTGTTCCAGAGTTGGTGGGTTTTGCAAGTTCGGGTGAAAATACATTTGCAGTTTGATTCACTCATTCATTCGCGTGCGTAACCCACCTTTGACCAGGCTGCACCCACCCTACGTCTTCTCAATGAAACAAAGGAAAGTGATAGATGAAAACTGTCTCTGTAGTTCTGGAAGAAATGGGACGACCCGCGCCCTATGCGGACTCGAAACCATTGGTTCTGGAAGACCTGGAATTGACCGGCCCTGGTGAAGGTGAAGTGCTTGTCCAGATTAAGGCTGCTGGTCTTTGTCACTCTGACCTGTCGGTGATCAATGGCTCGCGACCGCGTGTGATGCCGATGGTCCTTGGTCACGAAGCTGCAGGAATCGTGCAGGAAGTGGGGCCGGGCGTTGTTGACTTTCAACCTGATGATCACGTCGTGTTTTCGTATGTTCCGGTGTGTGGTCGCTGTACATGTTGCCAGTCTGGTCGCGCGGCGTTGTGTGAACGCGGAGCGGTGGCGAACACCGACGGTTCGCTCCTCAGCGGTCGGCGGCATTTCAGTCGCAGTAACGGTCAGCAATTGCACCATCATCTTGGCGTCTCTGCTTTTTCTCAATACACCGTTGCAGCTCAAGAGTCGCTGGTCAAAATTTCATCTTCGTTGCCACTGGACAAGGCGGCGCTGTTTGGCTGCGCCGTGATGACTGGCGCGGGCGCAGTGGTCAACACAGCAGATGTTCAAGCTGGTCAATCGGTCGCTGTTTTCGGAATGGGTGGTGTGGGGCTGAGTAGCATCATGGGGGCCAAGGCATCGGGCGCCTTCCCGATTATCGCGATTGACTTGCTGGACACGAAACTTGATCTTGCCAGGCAAGCTGGCGCAAGCCACACCATTAACGCTGGCGACAAAGATGCGGTCGAAGAAGTGAAGAACATCACCGGAGGTGGTGCATCAGCGACATTCGAGGCGGTTGGCAGTGAGATGGTTCTTGCTCAGGCCTATGCCGCGACGGCTCGTGGCGGCAAGACGATCTGCATGGGATTGCCGCATCCGAGCAAAATGCTCTCGATTCCTGCCGTGAGTCTCGTCGCCGAAGAACGTACGATCATGGGATCCTATATGGGATCTTCAGTCCCTCGCCGCGACATTCCCCGCTTTATCGCTATGTACGAAGCTGGAATCCTGCCTGTCGACCTGTTGCAATCTTCCACTTTGAATTTGGCTGATATCAACGCTGCCTTCGATGAACT
>DAOUPA010000541.1 GCA_030626405.1 Planctomicrobium sp. | reverse complement strand
TGCACATGACGATTCAGACCGCCGTTCTGATGGAAACACTCGTCGCCCTGGGCGCCGAAGTTCGTTGGTCCAGTTGCAACATCTTTTCAACTCAGGATCAAGCCGCCGCCGCGATGGCTGCCGCCGACATTCCCACTTTCGCCTGGAAAGGTGAAACCGAAGAAGAATTTCTCTGGTGCATCGAGCAAACTATCTTCTGGCCAGATGGTCAACCGCTGAACATCATTCTCGATGATGGTGGCGACCTGACCGCGATGGTACATGACAAATACCCAGAACTTCTGACTGGCATTAACGGCCTCACGGAAGAGACAACCACCGGCGTGCATCGTTTGCATTCAATGCACAAGGAAGGCAAACTCGGCATTCCGGCAATCAACGTCAACGACGCCGTGACCAAGAGCAAGTTCGACAACCTGTACGGTTGCCGTGAGTCACTTGCCGATGGCATCAAGCGTGCCACCGACGTCATGGTCGCTGGCAAAGTGAATGTCATTTGCGGATACGGTGATGTCGGAAAAGGTTGTGCCGATGCCATGTCCGGACTCGGAGCACGCGTGATCATCACGGAAATCGATCCGATCTGTGCCCTTCAAGCCGCAATGGAAGGCTATCAAGTCACGACGATGGAAGAAGCCGCCCCGCTCGGCGACATCTTCGTGACCACGACCGGTTGCTGCGATGTGATTCGTGGAGAGCATCTCGATGTCATGAAGAACAACGCCATCGTTTGCAACATTGGTCACTTCGATTCAGAAATTCAGATTGCTTACCTCAATGACCGAGCGGACATTGAAAAAGTCGTCATCAAGAAGGACTCCGATGTTGGTGGTCCGGTTGATAAATACGTTTTCCCGGATGGCAAAGCACTCCTTGTTCTCGCCGAAGGTCGGCTCGTGAATCTCGGTTGTGCGACAGGTCATCCATCATTCGTGATGTCCAACAGTTTCACGAATCAGGTTCTCGGGCAAATCGAATTGTGGACCAAGAAAGACGAATATGAAATCGGCGTCCACGTTTTGCCGAAGCACCTCGATGAAGAAGTCGCCCGCTTACACCTCGGTCAACTTGGCGTCAATCTCACCACATTGACTCAGGCACAAGCGGATTACCTCGACCTCCCCGTCGATGGTCCGTACAAGCCTGATTATTATCGATACTAAACTGAATCGAAATTGAAGAGTCGCAAAGACGTTCATCGATGTGATGAGCGTCTTTTCTTAAAAACTTTATACTTTTCGCCGTACACTTTAAGCGTACGGCAAACCGCTGCACACGTTGAATCATCGAATGTCCATTCCCAAGGTTGCTATTGTCGGTCGTCCGAATGTCGGCAAGAGTTCAATTATGAACTGGCAGGCCGGTAAATTTGTTTCGGTCGTCGATGCAACCGCAGGCGTGACACGGGACCGCGTTGAATACTTAATGCACCACCGTAATCGCTACTTTGAGTTGGTCGACACCGGCGGGATCGGCATTGTCGATTCCGACGACCTCAGCGAGGACATCGAAATTCAAATTGACTTCGCATTGCACGAAGCCGATTTGATTCTCTTCGTCGTCGATGCTCAACAGGGAATCACACCGCTCGATAAGGTCGTCGCCGAACGGCTTCGCAAAATTGATGTTCCAAAACTGATCGTCGTCAACAAGTGTGATTCGCCAAAAAGCGATCCAGATATGTATCAGTTTCACCGTCTCGCCACGGGACCGCTGATCCAAACCAGTGTGAAAGGAAATCGGCACCGTCAGGAATTGATGGACCAACTCATCGAACTTCTGCCAGACCCGGAATCGGACGAAGCAGATCAAGGGACGAAAGCCTCTGAACAACCTGAGTTGAAACTGGCGATTGTCGGTCGCCGTAACGTTGGGAAGAGCACGTTCATCAACTCTCTGGCAGACACGGATCGCATGATTGTCAGCGAGATCGCTGGCACGACGCGGGATAGCGTCGATATTCGCTTCGAACTGGACGAGAAAACTTTCGTTGCCATCGACACACCTGGCGTTCGTAAAAAGAAGAGTCTCGCGAACGACATCGAATTCTACGGACTGGTGCGTGCGCAAAAGAGTATCCGTCGCGCCGATGTTGTGATGATGTTCTTTGATGCCAGCGACAAAATTTCCCGCGTTGATAAACAGCTTGTCGATGAAATTCTGAAAGGTGACAAACCGTGCATCTTCGTTGTGAATAAATGGGATCTTGGCCTCGACAAAGAGATGACCAGCGAGAAATGGGCGGAATACCTGTTCTCAACGTTCTCCATGCTACGGCATGTTCCGGTCGCTTTCATCACAGCCAAAGACAGCCGGAACATCAAACAGCTTATCAACCTCGCCCAAACGATCCACAAGCAGTCGCGAACGCGGGTTTCAACCGGACAGCTCAACCGAGTTGTTTCGGAAGCCTACAAGGCCAATCCACCGCGATACAAAAACAACCGTCGCGGTAAGATCTTCTATTCCACTCAGGTTGCAACCGAACCGCCAACGATTGTGATGAAGTGCAACGAACCGAAACTGTTCGACAAAAACTGGAAGCGATTCCTCCTTGGCTATATGCGGGAGCAACTCCCGTTCAAGGAAGTCCCGATCCGTCTCTACTTCCGAGGCAAGGGTGGCAAAGACGAAGAGTAAGAAAAGTCCAGGCGATCCGTGACAATATCACTCGGATTGGTGTTCGCGTTTTGCCTCGTAGGAATGCTCCCTTTTGACATGCTCGTCAGTATGCCCCACTGCAAATCACGCGCGATTGACTTCCTTCTCGCTGCCAGTTCGTGACTAAATCCCAGTCCATGATGGCATGTCGCTGCCAATTTTCCGTACAATGAACGCAGTAGTTGATGCGACTTGTGCGGTTGGATTTCGCAGAGCTTTGATGTTCATCAACTCGACTTTACTGAATCGATTTTTGAAGGAGAAGAACACCATGCGATCCTTGTGTCTGCTCAATCGTCGTGACCTTTTCGCATTTTTCGTTCGTTCGATATCCGTGCCATTCTATGCGCTGTTGGTCTCATCGGCCTTCGCATCAACTATCCACGTTCCGCGAGAACATCAAACCATCCAGTCAGCAATCGATGCGGCTCAACCGGGTGATACCGTATTGGTCGAGGCAGGCACTTACAAAGAGGATCTTCGCCTGAAATCAGGTGTCACATTAATGAGTGCTGGTGACAAGACTCGTGGCAAGATGGGATTGAAACGCGCCGAAGCAACAATTATTGACGGCCGTGGCAAAGCTGGCAGCGGTGCCGGAGTGCAAATGGCAGAGGCTTCAACTCTCGACGGTTTCACAATTTCAAACGTGGGAGTGTATGACGATGTTGCATGGACAAAACATCACGCGACGCAAGGTGAGCAGCAGGGGTACGAGGAGATTGGCGAGCCAGGCCGGACCGGCGTATCCATCATAGGAGTGACCTGCACCGTTCGAAATAACATCGTCCACCACAACGGGAACACAGGCATCGGAATCCTTGGTGTTCCTGATCACCCAAGCACCCCACTCGTCATTCATAACACTTGCTACAGAAACATGGGTGGCGGAATCGGATCTATGAAAGGGTCGACCGCTGTTATTCGAAGCAACACCTGTTTCGAAAATTTCTACGCAGGGATCGGGCACTCCGCATCCAGTCCGCTTGTGGTCGACAATGACTGCTACGACAACGTAAGAGGCGGCATCGGTATTAGCGAAGGGTCATCGCCCATCGTGCGTAAGAACCGCTGCTTCCGCAATCGGCGAGCGGGAATTGGAATTCGCACAGGCAGCGATACAAAACCTCTCATCGAAGACAATGACTGCTACGAAAACGACATGGCGGGAATCGGCATCCGCGAAGAAGCGGCGCCCATCATTCGGGGCAATCGCTCTCACCACAATAAAATGACTGGAATCGGCTCGCGCACAAAAGCCAGTCCCATCATCATCGGAAATGAAGTCTACGAGAACAAATTGTCCGGAATTGGTCAGCAAAGTGGAGCAACAACAATCCTTATCGACAATTTCAGTCATCACAACAAGACTTCCGGAATTGGTTTTGCCACCTGTAAAAAAGGTCGATCGACAATGCTCAACAACCGCGTGATCGACAACGCAAAGGTTGCAGTTGGCATCAATTCTGGTTGGAATGTTGACTTGCGCGGAAACGTACTTTCGAGACAGGGCGGCTTGCCTCCCATCGTGATGGTTTCGGAAGGTTCTGAAGTTTCGTTCAGCGACAATACAATCGAAGGCGGCGGTGTTGCCGGAATCCGAACATCAGGTGTGGTTCGAGCTGAAAATAATCAATTCAATGGCACCGCGTTTCGCAAAGTCGGCCCGCCAAACTTCGCGGTCTGGGCATTAGAAGGGGCGCAAATCGAATTAACTAACAACACGTTTCACAGCTGGCGGAATGCACTGCACGCAACCAAAGCGGAAGTGTCGG
>DAOUPA010000534.1 GCA_030626405.1 Planctomicrobium sp. | reverse complement strand
TGGAACTTCGACAGTCTGTCTTTTATTTCCAGTGGCGTCCCATACTTCGATCTGGATATCACTCATTGTTGTTTTGCCGAAATGCTCCAAAATGGAAAGTGTCAATAATGCAGGGGGTAGGACAAAAGATGTTACGCTTGATCCGTGCATCCGATTCCGCAGTCTGTACATGTCAAGTAAATGTAGGTGGTCACTTATTCAAAATCTAGCGTGCAAGGACTCAAAACTTTCCGAAGTGGGATGGTAGCTTTGCACAGGTGAACCCAACTTGGAGTAGTAGACTGCACAGAAATTGCTGCCTTCTGGTGAGTTTGTTGGCAATGTGAACTTCGAGCTGTAAGCTGGAGATGAAATTCGAGGATGGTTAGGGCGATTCGATGCCACAAATTTCTTTGCCTGAATACGTTGTTCATCGCACGTACAATGATTTCGATCAGATGTGCGAGGAAGCGAAATATTGGAATCTTGACTTTCGGCAAATTGACCGAGGACGTTTTTCTGCCGAGGTTCTTCAGTTCGGCTTAGGACCTGTTCATGTTGCTGAAGCGACATTCGGTCGCTGCTTGCTACAAGCCGGAGCACCACCTGAGGGACTCCGGACTATTGCGATCCCTGCAACTTCTGAAGTTCGAATGAAGTGGCGAGGTTGCGAAGTCGGCGGCTCCGACTTAATGATCTTCCCCAATGGGGCAGAACTGGACAGCGTCTCTGACGAGCATTTTAAAGTCTACACTTGCTCCTTTCCCGATGAGCTGTTGGCATCAATGAGCGAACAATCTGGACAAGCTGAGTTGACTCAACTTCAAGATGGCCGAGACGTCATTCGTTGTTCATCCGAGTCAATTTCACGCATTCAGTCTCTTCTAAAAAGAGTGTCAACGATGGCCAGGGCTTGTCCAGATGCTCTTCAGAATGAGTTCACTCAAAGAGTGATTCTTAACGACCTTCCTCAGTTGATCCTAAGTGGAATCGAGGAATCTTGTGGCGTTTCAATCCCAACGCTCACAAGCAGGCGAGCAGATGCATTGCAGATTGCCGTGCAGTTTATCGAGAAGTTCGCCCATCAAGCGATCACAATTCGTGATTTGGTCAACAAGCTGAATATCAGTCAGCGGACGCTTGAATACGCATTTCGGGAAAGTTTGGGAGTGACTCCCAAGGCGTATCTCATGTCTTATCGGTTAAATAAGGTGCGCCGACAATTACGTTCTTCCAAGGCAGATCAAACAAAGATTTCCGATATCGCGAACCACTGGGGCTTCTGGCACATGGGGCAATTTGCCAAGGACTATCATGATTTCTTCGGCGAACTTCCATCGCAAACGTTTAAAAGCGTATAACCTCTTTGTATTGTTCGAGCGTGAGAATAACGTGCCGGCCAAGAATCAATTCATCAGCGACCTTTTTCTTAAAGAATCGGCTGCAACAGCTTTCGGTAGTTCTCACCCAGAATGAAGGTTTTATCTCGCTCGGTAATATCAGCACCGATGACCTTTCCGAGTTCTGTTCCGAGTGAACGCGAAGGCAAGTGGCTGCCGAAGACGATTCGTTCGGCTCCGATTTCCCGGACAGCCATTTCGATGAATCCTGCGGTCGGATCGAATCCGGATGTCTCGATCAGTACGTTCGGTGAACCTTTGATGGCACGAATGCCGCGTTCCCATTCGCCACCTGCGTGAGCGCAAAGGAATTTTTGTTCAGGGAATTTCGATGCAAGTTCTGCCAACTCGGAGGGAGTTGATTCCCCCGCCCCTTGCTTTCCACCTGTCTTGAACCAGGTGTGCTGCATGATGACGCCATTGAGTTGCCGAATACGCTCGATCAACGGGGTGAAGTTTCGATGCGTACAGGTCATCGCGCCCGGTCCGCCTCCGGGGAAATAGACGCCAAGCATGGGACCATCACGCAGCCAGCGGTTCAATGCGTCAAGCGAACCGCGTACGTTGTTGGCGTTGAGCTGAATCATCCCCAACATCATTTCAGGCCATTGCTTGAGCGGTTTCGCAACAGCTTCTGGTTGAGTGCGAAGCAGTTTTTCAAGGTCAGCATCGGTTGTTGTTCCGATGCCAACGTGTGCAAAGTAGCAAAGCTTCTCGATTTTTCCCAGTTTGATGGTAGGAAGTGTCTGCTCGATATCGGTGATCAACCGGCTACTTCCATCTTGACCTGGGTGTGAAAATGACGGAGTAAAATAAGAATCCCAGATCCGGTATTTCTTTAATTGCTGCGCAGTCGGCAAACCGAGTTGTCCAGTGGCGAAACTCATTGGATTCAAGCTTTCATTAACTTACTAGAATTTTCTGAGAGGAGAAGAGACAGGTCTGGTTCGCTCAGATTCGATTCGAGAATCCGAATCAAAACTGATTCAGGAATAAAGAACGGAGCGTGCGTTCCGACCATCACTCGGTCTGCGGAGACAGTCTTCAGTAGATTCGCAATTCCATTCGTACCATCGACGCGAGAGATGTCGAAGAAGACGCCTGGCGTTTTCGCCAGTTTTGCAAGCAGTGAAAGACGTGGTTTGTAGTTGAGAATTTGAACTGTTGCTTCCGGAATACCTTTCAGGATCTCCGGGAGCGGCGCGAGATCAACATCCGGTACTTGCAACTTCGGATGTTGCGTCCGTCCGTCTTCCATTGAAGTTGCAATCTGCACAAAAACCCCGGCTGCTGTGGCACGTTTCAGGAGTTCTGCGAAGCGTGGATCACCAAGTGTGTACCCGTGGTAATTTGGGTGCAGCCGAATACCAGGCATGTCGTGTTTGTTGACGCATTGGTCGAGGTCATCTTCCCAACCTGGGAGTTCTGGATTGATTGAGCCGATCGGAACCAGTTCTGGGTACGAATCGCACGCATCGGCAAGACGTCCATTCACACTCGCAATGTCGCGATGCAGAATTCCTTCGAAACTTCCTGCCCATGCTTCCGAAATACCAAGTGAACGAAGCTTGTTGACCAGAGCTTCTGTTTCATCAAGCGGCAGACGTCGAAATGGCCATTGAAACAGACTGACGTTCGTGTCAATGATTTTGAGTTGCGGCGCTGCGTTCTCTGCACGAACAGACTTTGAACTCAAAACGGTTGCCGCACTCGCTGTCACCGCCGCAGCGTGTTGGTCTCGTCGGTTCATATTGAAATTGGGTTCGTTCAAGTGAGTATCTCCTTCACGACTCTAGGTGGCTCGATGCCAGTCAGTTTTTCGTGCAAACCGTTTCTGGTGAAATATAATTTTTGATGATGCAGTCCCAGCAAATGCAAAATCGTCGCGTGGAAATCGTGAACGCTGACCGGGTTCTCGACGACTGCGTGACCGAAATCGTCGGTCTGACCATATGAAGTTCCACCTTTGATTCCGCCGCCTGCCATCCACGAAGTGAATGCCTGCATGTTGTGATCACGACCGGTGTAGACGTCACCCGATTTTTGCGAGGTCGGCGTCCGCCCGAATTCACCTCCCCAAACGACTAAAGTCGAATCGAGCAAGCCGCGCTGCTTGAGATCACGAAGGAGTCCGGCGACCGGCTTGTCGGTCCGTTCACAAACGCCTCGATGATTCGCAGAGAGATCGATATGGCTGTCCCAAGGTTGTTCTTCGAGAAAAAGTTGCACGAAACGGACGCCACGTTCAACCAACCGCCGAGCCAATAGGCAGCGCCTCCCGAAGGAATCTGTCGTTCTCTCTCCCACGCCGTACATCGAGAGCGTGTGAGGTGTTTCTTTTGAGAGGTCCAGAGACTCTCCTGCCGATAACTGCATCCGAGCCGCAAGACTGTACGACTCGATACGTGCATCGAGTTCAGTGTTATATGGGCGTTGCTTGCGGTGAATATCGTCAAGCTGATTCAATAGAGTACGTGCTGTTTCTGTCACCGCGTTCGGCTGCTCGAACTGCGGCTTCAAATTGAGTACGGGAGATCCGGTCGGGCGGAATCGAGTCCCTTGATAAATTGGTGGGAGAAATCCTGACGTCCAATTCCGGGCACCGTTCTTCGGCATGCCAAGTGGATCATTCAGAACGACATAGGCAGGCAGATTCTGATTTTCCGTTCCGAGTCCGTATATCGTCCAGGTGCCAAGAGTCGGATACCCCATGAAGAGGCGACCGCTCTGAATCTTGTACAGAGCATTGTCATGATTCGGGTGATCGGTCCACATCGAGTTGATCAAGCAGATGTCGTCCGCCATTTTCGCCGTGTGTGGTAGGACGTCGGACATCCACATCCCTGACTCACCATGCCGGGCGAATTTGTATTGCCCGCCCATCATCACGCCAATGTCGGCGGTGCTTTGGTTTCCGATGTCTTCAACATTACCCGGATACGGTTTACCATCCATCCGGTCGAGAACCGGTTTAGGATCGAACAAGTCCATCTGGCTCGGACCACCGTTCATGAAGAGTTGAATGACCGATGTCGCTTTCGCCGGGTGGTGAACCGGTTTTGGTTTGAGGTTATATGAAGAGACCGGCTCCGATGTTTCCGCTTCTGCCGCCAGAGCCGACGTCCCACCAAAAAAATCATGAC
>DAOUPA010000331.1 GCA_030626405.1 Planctomicrobium sp. | reverse complement strand
GTTGATGTTGGTGACAACATTGGCGCAAGACTTCAAGCAGATCAGGCTGAAGCGGATGTACGTGTTGCACGGGCAAAAGCGGAAGAACGTCGTGCGGAAGCTGTGGCAATGGAACAAGAAATGCAATCACTGACTCAGGAGAACCGAGCCAAAGTGGTTCTCGCAGAAGCCGAAATTCCGAAAGCAATGGCGGAGGCCTTTCAAAATGGTTCTTTGAGAGCCAAAAAAGACTGACGGCAAGATTTGCCGATTGTTGCAGTTAAACACGAGGATGAAATCATAGGAAAGGATGTCACCTCGTTATTACGATGAAGATAAGGCAGACGCGTCCAGGAGTTGACGGACCGTGCCAAAATTTTACTGTTGGCGTTAATCGATACATCAGGGACGACGATCGAGCAAAGACAACGTTAAACAGGAATAGCAAAGAGCCCTGATATTATGTCTGAATTCACAATTCAATTAACACGCAAACAACAAGAAACTCTTCTTCGCGGTTTGCGATATGTTCGCAGTTCTGCAGCTTTAGATCCTAAAAACTGGAACGAAGAAGTTGAAGAAGAGCGGCAGCGACACTACAGTGAAATCGCCGAGATCGAAACGCTCCTCAATGGAGCGAAAATCGTAGAGCCTGCTGCAATCTAATTTTCCTGCAGCTCTCTCGAACGACTATTTCAATACCCGTGACGTGAAAATAATTTCATGCCACGGGTCTTTCATTTCGATGATTTTCATTGTGGTCTCGTACCGTCGATAGCATCTTATGCGTTATCAAAACGTCTGCCTGGAAGCCATAGTTACTCATCTCCCTGATGAGATTGTGACCTCCGCTCAAATCGAAACTCAATTGGCTTCCGTTTACGAACGTCTCGGACTTCCCGAAGGTCGCCTGGAATTGATGACCGGAATTCGAGAGCGTCGTTTCTATCCACCTGGAACACTGCCAGGAAAGATTAGCGGAGCGACTGTTCGCAAACTTTTAGAGACGACAGGCATCGATCCACAGTTGTGCCGGGCACTGATTCACGGCTCTGTCTGCAGGGATCAAATGGAACCTGCTACAGCGGCGAGTGTTCATGCCGCTGCCGGACTTCCCAACGACTCGCTTGTGATTGATGTCAGCAACGCTTGCCTGGGACTTTTGAATGGGGCGGTGATCATCGCAGATATGATCGAGCTTGGTCGCATCAAAGCCGGAATCGTCGTCGGGACAGAAATTGGCAGACCGCTGGTTGAGGCGACGATCGAAAAGCTCAACAACGATCCAACGGTCACTAGAAAGTCATTCAAACTTGATTTTGCATCACTGACGATTGGCTCAGGGTCAGCTGCAATCATGCTTTGCCACGAATCGATCAGTCAAACTGGAAACCGCCTGTTGGGCGGAGCTTGCCGCGCGGACACTTCTCATTCGGAATTGTGTGAAGGGGGAGTTGATAGTGCAGAGTCAGGTGATCATCGTCCACTGATGAGTACGGATTCCGAAGCACTTCTGTATGCCGGAATTGGCCTTGCTCAACAAACCTGGGAGCAGGCAAAAGCAAATCTGGACTGGACGAATGCAGACGTGACCAAAACCTTCACGCATCAAGTCGGTAAAGCACATCGCTCGCTCTTACTGGATAAGCTGGAGCTGTCCCCTACCCTTGATTTTCCAACGGTGGAATTTCTAGGCAACACCGGAGCGGTTGCGCTCCCTACGGCGATGGCGCTCGGAATTGAAGATCGCTTCGTCTCTAGTGGCGATCACATTGCGCTTCTGGGAATTGGCAGCGGATTGAATTCAATCATGCTTGGTGTAGAATGGCAGGGGGACTCGCTTTCCTGAAATTGCCAATTCAGCTGAGAAATCGAATTTCTTTTGATCCGGTCTTCGTGCTTGAACGTTCGTTCTATGGCAGGGTAAGATCAACAGCGGTTGTGACCGCCTTTGACGAAATGCACATCTCCAATTCAATTCATTAAGGATCGTGGAATGGGACTCTTTGATAAGCTTCGCGCTGAGTTAATTGACATTATTGAATGGGTCGACGACTCGCGGCACACAATTGCCTGGCGTTTTCCACGCTATCAGAACGAAATCAAGAATGGGGCCCAACTGATCGTTCGACCTGGGCAGATGGCGGTTTTTGTCCATCGTGGTCAAATCGCGGATGTCTTCGAGCCGGGGCATTATGAACTTAAGACGGACAACCTACCGATCCTGAGTACGCTGGCGGGTTGGAAGTATGGCTTTAACAGTCCCTTCAAAGCGGAAGTCTATTTTGTCAACACGCGGCAAATCACAGACCTGAAGTGGGGAACGCCGAATCCGATTATGCTCCGAGATGCTGACTTCGGGCCGATTCGTCTTAGAGCGTTCGGTACCTACACGATGCAAGCGGTTGATCCGAAGGCTTTGCTTCGAGAACTGATTGGAACAGATTCAAGCTTTCAGTTTGACGAGATTAACGAACTGATGCGATCCATTATCGCCTCGTCCTTTGCAGACTTACTCGGGGAGTCGAAAATCAGCGCCCTCGATCTCGCAGCCAATTACCGAGAACTTTCAGAGCAACTTCGTCAGAACACCGTTGAGAAAGTGGATGACGAGTACGGCCTCAATGTTCCGCAACTGTTCATCGTCAACGTTTCGCTTCCAGAGGAAGTTGAGAAAGCCATTGATACTCGATCGAGCATGGGAGTGATTGGCGACCTTGGGCGATTCCAGCAATTCCAGATGGGCCAAGCGATGATGGCCGCCGCCGAAAATGAATCTGGAGGCGGAGCTTCGGAAGGGATGGGACTCGGCATGGGGTTCGCCATGGCGAACCAAATGGTTCAAGGGATGGGACAAGCAGGCGGAGCTGGAGCGGTGCCTCCTCCACCTCCCGTGAGTGCCTGGTACATCGCAGTCAATGGGAAATCGGAAGGACCGTTTGATCTCAATCAGATGGCACATGGTGCTCAAGCTGGTCAAGTCAGTCGAGGAACGCTTGTCTGGTCTCAGGCACTGGGCGAATGGAAACCTGCCAGCGAAGTTGGTGCGTTGGGAATGATCTTTGGTCCACCGTCACCTCCACCTCCACCACCAGCGTCGTGACTCTTCTAGCTCTGCGAGTCAGTTCACAACCTCACCGTATCGATGCGGTGAGGTTGTTTTTTATTCCAGTATAGGTGACACAATAATGACTGTTCCATTACGTATTGGTGCTGCGATCCTATGTGGTGGTAAGAGTTCGCGAATGGGGAAACCGAAGCATCTGCTGCCGTTCGGTGAGGAGACTGTACTGCAACGAGTTGTGCGTACTCTTTCCGAGGTGACGCAAAACGTGGTGATCGTCGCTTCGCAAGATCAGAAGCTTCCTGAGTTACCAGAGTCTTGTCGAATCGTCAGAGACGAAGTGACACATCAAGGACCGTTGTCAGGCTTGATGTATGGATTGCGAACAATCGGGGATGAAGTCGATGCAATCTACCTCACTGGCTGCGATGTCCCGATGCTTCGAGCAGAATTTGTTTGTGAGATGATCAGCCGACTGGGGAATGCCGATCTTGCAGTCCCGTTTGACCAGCAGTTTCTTCATCCTCTGGCCGCGGTTTACCGAACGAGTTTACTCGAAAAGACCGAAGAGCTTCTCGATGCTGGAGAGCGGCGCCCTCGCAAACTGATCGACTCAGTGGCATCGACGCTTGTCTCGGTCGAGGAGCTTCGACGCATTGATCCGCAATTGGATTCGTTGCGAAATATGAACTCACCCGAGGACTATGAGGAAATGCTCGCCAGGACTGGCAACGCTTTACCGAAAGAAAAATGATCTACGGTAAGACGATTTCACCACCGATCGTAAATGCGTTGATGATTCGGTTGTTCACATTTTGTTTGACTCCAAAATCGAGTGTGTCAGGAGTCATTGTTGGGTCTGCAGCTGAAATCGTGTTGTACTTAATGCTTGTGTCCGCTGCTCCAACTCTTCCCATCCAGGTGAGATTATACCCGATGCGGAATTTCAACCATTCGTTCACATCGTACTTGGCATAAAGATTGAGTTCTGCCGATGGTGCGAAGTCGAGTTCTCGGTCGAAATCTGTGGTTGAATCGGGGTCGTCAATGAGCAACAGCGGATCGTTGAGAATCGAGGAAAGATCCCCCGGTTCCCGGGCGTTCGAAGTATTTACTCGTGAGCGAATCAAACCCAGACCAAGTGCAACCTTGGGCTCAACTCCGAGAGTCAGTCCCCGTTGTTTCACTTCGGAACGGAATCCGAATTGAAGTGCGTTCCGATAGTTATGCACTTTGGAGTCAATTCGATTCGTTTGTGGGTTCGTCAGCGGACCAGTGTTCACGGTTCCGTCGGTGGCATATCCTGAAATGTTACCGAACGTCCCACCAAAAGTGAGCCTTTCAGAATACTCTTCGTGGCGGTAGCCGATGATCGACTGAAGTGTCCAGCCATCGTGTGGGATTCTTAAATCGTAAACGTGATTGATCTCTGCCGACCAGACATTGACTGAGTATTCACTAAAGAAATCTGTGTCGTAAACGATAATCGGTGCGATACTGGCAGGCGAGTTTGGAAGATTCTGGAACGAGCCTGGTTGCCCGTCGATTGTGAACGGGATGACAATAAATTCAACCGGGAAGACCCCAAAGGTAGGAGCCAGTGATGTCGGTGGAATGCTTGGTACTCTCAGACTCTCTCCCTGTTCTTCAAGGGCCCAGACGGAGCCTTCAATCCAGGAACGTTGATCGAGAGGGATTCCAAAAGATCCTTTGATTCCACCGATATCGTCCCAGTCCGTTCCATCCGTTGTCGGAGCAACCGCTCTACCGGTAAATATAATTGGTAGATCTTGTGACGGGAAAAGTGGAAGGTCGAACGGTTCGCTAATGTTGTCAATCACATTTCCATTCAGATCGGCAATTGGTTCACCCAGAGACCGACCACCTCGGTGACCAATCTTTGCATTCCAATATTCCAGCCGCATCCAACTCCCGGAAGCATGCGTTTTGATGGCTGTGCCGAGAGGAGTATCGAGCGACAATGTGCTGAGTCGTCCATCCGGTATCAGTTCAGCGTATGCTGTCGGGCCACCATATGCGTAGGGGTCTCCCTGCTGGACAACCTGCGAGTTTGGTTCTGGTCCCCAATTCTGTGCATGAAGATCGGTCGCCAAAAACACCGACGCTAACGTGAGTAGCGAGCATGTGACTCGTTTCACGAAAAGCATGGCATGTCGATCCCGTTTCGTGACTACAAGGTGAGACTGTTTAAGTCCGAGCTTGCAACAACGAACAAGCAGTGCCTGCGCGTCCATGGATTTCCTTCCAGCTTCGTCTCTGTCGAAATATCTCACATCGCCACCTAAAGTTTTCCAAAACTAAACTGATATGTTTGGAACATTGAATGAAGACATCAGTCTCCTTACACACGATGTGCTGTCTTGGTTGTATCGGTTCGAAGGGTCTGTGAAGCTAGGGAAAAAATAACAATTGTTATGATTTTGCGGCTCGGCTTGTGTTTGAACCCACGTTTCCTGGACTGAGATGGAGGTTGGGGAAGGCTGGGAGGGGCAGGTCCGTCGGGCACGATATCTTGTTCTCCCTTAAAAGAAGCTGAGCCAATGGATAGACTCTGCCGCTTTACAACACCTTTTTCTTGAGGAATATCATGCCACGCCACGATGGACGAGACAATAATCAACTTCGCCCGTTACATGTCGAACGACCGTATTTCGGCTCAGCGCCAGGTCGCATCCTGATTCAGGCTGGGCAGACAACGATTCTTTGCACTGCGAGCGTCAGCGAAGATCTTCCACCTTGGAAGAAGAAGCAGGAGAACCCCACAGGTTGGGTTTCGGCTGAGTACAACATGCTTCCGGGCAGCACATCACCTCGAAAATCTCGAAGGTCAGATGGTCGCGGGACTGAAATTCAGCGGTTAATCGGCCGCAGCTTGCGAGCGGTGGTCAACTTTTCAAAACTTGGTCCACGCATGGTGACCGTCGATTGTGATGTTCTTCAAGCTGACGGTGGAACCAGGACATTGAGCATCACGGGAGGATTTATCGCGCTGGTTGACGCTCTTTCAGAAGTTGAAGATCCGAATTTTGATATCTGTTCTGTTTTTACCGACAGCGTTGCCGCCGTCAGTGTGGGGATTGTCGACGGTCAGCCTGTTCTCGATCTGGATTATCCGGAAGACAGTCAAGCCGACGTTGATATGAATACGGTCATGACAGGAAGTGGTAACATTATTGAAGTCCAAGGTACTGCAGAGCAGGATGTTTTTTCACGGGATCAGCTTAATGAACAGCTCGATCTTGCGGAGATCGGGATTTCACAACTCACGAAGCTGCAACGAGATACGCTTGGTGACAGATGGCCTATGGACACATCTTCGGAAAGCTGATAGAAGTCCCTCCTTGAGATTTCAAATCTTAGAGTTTTTAGATGAAGTGCAGGTCGACACGATGTCTTCCTCCAGTTCAATGAGTCTATGACTTTTCAGTCGCAACATCGTCAATGACGAGACCACGGAGGGTGCTATGATAATTCGACGATTCTTTCAAATCACCGCGGCCTTCACGTTTCTATTTGGTCTTGTGGCGAGCAGTCCGGCAGCTCGAATTGATGCTGACCCATCAAAGAGTTATGAGCTGGAAAAGAAACGCGGGCCCTGGATGATCAGTGTCGCATCATTCCAGACAACTGGCAAATCAGGACTCTCTAAGTCTGGGAAGACTCAAGAAGAGGCGGCTCACGAACTGATTTTGGAACTCAGACGTTCAGGAATGCCGGCGTACATGTACGTTCACGACTCAGGCAAAAATCAAGTGACAGTGACTGATCGAATCGGTCGCGAAGAAGTCCGCAAGCTACGGAGAGTACAAACAGTTCTCGTTCTTGCCGGAAACTACGACAATATTGACGACAAACTCGCTCAGGACTCGCTCAAGTGGATTAAGAAGTTGAATCCAAAGTGTCTGCAGAAAGGAGTTTCAGCTGTTTCAAAAAAAGGTCGACCATCAGCTTTAGGTGGGGCCTTTATGACGATTAACCCTTTGCTTTCGGCCGAAGAAGTTTCTCGGAAACAGAGAGACCCTTTGCTCGTGAAGCTCAACAGTGGCGAACGTAATTCTCTTACTGAAAATAGAGGTGAATACACATTGGTCATTCGCCATTTTCGTGGTAAGCAGGTCAACATGAAGCCTGGTAAGGAAGGCATCACGCTGGCTAAATTTCTAAAAAATGATAATCTCGACGATGCAGCGCATGGAGCCCGCGAGTTGTCAACTGCTCTCCGTGGGAATTATGACAAGGAGGGCATCTTCAATAATATCGATGCCTACGTTTGGCATGACCACTATGAATCTCTCGTGACCGTTGGGTCGTTCGCCTCGCCCAATGATCCATCAATTGCAAGATACAAAAAGATGTTCGGCCCTCGACTCGAAACGTTTCCGGACGGGAGTACAAATTATCAGCCAGGGTATTTTGCTGTGAAAGGATTTGGAAAAAAACGAGACAAGACTCGTTTGTGGCCGTTTGAATCAGACTTGCAATTAATGCGCGTTCCACAATTGCGATGACTAAGCAATTTTCATCTAGAGATCGTCAAGAATTCATTGAGTCCACGACTGAAGTTGACCGTTTCGGCATATGGCAGAAGTCGTTGTTGTGTACATGCAAAGAGGATTCTGTACTTACAGCGCATGGTGTGAGTCTGGCAATCGCTTAATGGCTATGTGACTCATCTGGAAATCGACCAGCTTGAACGTCCGCAACGAATTCT
>DAOUPA010000061.1 GCA_030626405.1 Planctomicrobium sp. | reverse complement strand
TTCACTTCAACTTGGTTAATCCCGGGAAGGTAATACTCAACCGGGTCCTCAGCTGTAATGATTTTGCGGTCTGGACGGTTAAGTTCACCTAAAGCACTGTACAGGGTCGTGGTCTTTCCACTTCCGGTTGGACCTGTCACCAGAAAGATACCGTTAGGACGACGAATGATATTTTGAAATCGTCGGTAGTTTTCTTCGCTCAACCCCAAGCTGCGGATGCCAACCTTGATGTTGTCTCGGTCCAGAATTCTCATCACGATCGCCTGACCATGATTTGTCGGGAGAACACTGATTCGAAGGTCGATTTCCTTACCGCCCACGCGTGTCTTAATTCGTCCATCCTGTGGACGCCGCTTTTCAGCGATGTCCATACGCGCCATAACTTTGATACGCGATGTGAGCGCACTCAAGAGGCGACGGGGCGGACTGTCGCGTTCAACGAGCGTTCCATCAATTCGGTACCGAATACGAATTCGATCCTCGAATGGCTCGATGTGAATATCGCTCGCCCGCATATTTGCGGCTTCGGTGATAATCATGTTCACCAGGCGAATGATCGGCGAAGATTCTTCAGATTCGGCATCTTTACTCGCCTCATTGATTTCAGTTTCAGTGAAATCAATCGCCGTTTCAGTGAATTCCATCAGCATGGAGTCCACAGATTCTGTCTCCGAGCCGCCATAAAAACGGTTAATAGCGTCGTTTATCGACTCTTTAGGCGCCATTGTCAGTTCGACATCGCGATTCAAAATGAATCGCAGCTTTTCCACAACTTCGAAATTCATCGGGTCGGTGACTGCAACGACCAGACGATCTCCGATAAATTCGACCGGAATACAGGAGTTTTCACGGGCGACTGACTCCGGAACGAGTTCGATGACCGAACTCGCGATATCGAGGTTGTCAAGGTCTGTAAAGTTGAATCCAAAGGCCGCCGCCTTCGCTTCGCTGATTCGACCTTCATCGACATAACCCAGCTTAACCAGGGCATCTTCAGGCATGATCCCGCCTGCTTTGGCGACATTAATCGCCTCAGCCAACTGATCGTCACTGATAGTGCCGTCATCAACAAACTGTTGCAGCCAGTCGTTACCTGCCATTGAACACCTTCTCCGATGAAGGAAAATAGAATTGAAAATTGCCAAATGGTACTTCGATCACGGAATCTGAAAGTCAGATGCGGAACCGCACAAGACAAATCGCCAGAAGTGTAAAGTACGAAAGCAACTAAAGAAAGTGATTGGCAAAGACTGATGCGAAGAGAGAGGTGAGAATGAAGTGAATGTGAAGAATTCTCGCATCACATCAATTATCCGGCAGATTTTCAGCATCGTCAATCAACAATTGGCAGGAATTGTTGCTCAGCGAAGTGCTCGACAGGTAAAAGCTGTCCAACTTCGCCACGCACGACTTCACGTGCGTAAGCAAGAGTCACCAAAACTGCATCTGGAAGCGGAGCAAGCTGAATCCGTTTCATCACCTGATTGAGCCGACGCAGGAGCTTACGGTCGTCAAGGTAATCTTGTAGAAACCGCTCGTTTATGAACATGTCGATCATTTCAGCGAGGCGAGTCACCTCGCGCGTTGCCAAGCTCGAAACAACGGATTGCAATCGATCCGCATTGATTTCTCGAAGGAGGTCGTAGTACCGGTCAAGCCGCGTTGAGTCTTGCTCAATCAGCGCCGAGTCGAGGAGCAGCTCCATGACAATATGTCCCAGGAAGCCACAACGCCACGAATCGGATTCATCAAGGTTTTCTCGAAACGATTGCGCAATCAATGCGGTGACTTGATAAAAAGCCGCCGTCCCATGAAACCAGCGATCATCGTCAAGATGCTGCTGAATACCGCGAGCGATTTCTGTGTCGTCACCGCTCAACTCTGGCAATTGTTCCGAAATCCGCCGTCCGCGAACGCGTGCCTTTCGGTCAACAACACTCAACCAGTCCGGAACGCACACACCCGCAGCAAAATACGGACGGTCGAGATATCGGATTGCATGAGTAAAATAGTTCACAGTGCAACTATTTTAGACCTGCATGCCAGTTTCGCAAAGAGTCAACCTTCTTTGTCTTTGGAGCGTGGTGCAATTTCAAGGATTGAAATGATCACCAAGATGCACAGCACCAGTGAAATCACCAGCCAGGCTCCAAGCCAGCCTTCCACTTGGTAGAGCAAGAGCGCGCCCAGCCCTGTCGTAATCGTAGCGAAGTGGACTGTCATCACCGCATGCTTTTGACTCAACCCTATTGCTGCCAGACGATGAGAGAAATGCTTCTTGTCTGGTTGAAACGGACTCCGACCTTCTTTCAGTCGGATCAGAATCACTGAACACAAATCGTAAAGCGGAATCGCCAGAATGCAGAGGGGAGCCAGCATCACATGCCTCTGCGGCATTGATTCATCGTAAAAGGTTCCGAGAATTGTCAGACTCGCGAGCATCAGCCCGATGAATGTGCTTCCAGCATCTCCCATGAAAATTTTGGCAGGCGGCCAGTTATGAACCAAAAAACCTGCCAGCGCTCCAGCCAGCACAACAAGACAACCACCAACGAGCCATCTTGGCTCACCGACAGAAGTCAACATGATACTCGCAAACATCACCGAGGCGATCAGCCCGATCCCTGCGCTCAGGCCGTCCATATTGTCGAGAAAATTCAGTGAATTGATCAATGCGACAATCCACAGAACGCTGACCACCTGCCCGACCAAGGGCTGTGAAACAAACAGGCTTGCCGAAACGCCTGAGATGACCAGTGAAAAGGCGACGAGAAACTGGACTCCAAGTCGCCATTTCCAGGAAAGACCGAACCGGTCGTCGAGCAAGCCCATAAAAACCAACACCGAGCCAGCAGCAAGCAGACTCCAAAGTTGGCCGGAGCGATGCGTCACTCCATCGAGATGAACGCGGAGTTCGTCAGGAATCCAAGCCCCAGAGATAACTTCGGTTTGAATCAGCAGCACGACCAGTTGAGCCGCAAGCATCGGCAGCAGAAATCCCAGGTAAATCGCCAGCCCACCCCCCAAAGGAGTGGGAGTCACATGCACCTTTCGAGCCGCCGGTTGATCCACAAGTCCCCAGCGTGGCGCATAACGGAAAATTACGATTGTCATCACTGTCGAGATGACGAACGCAGAACCGAAACAAGCAAGCAAAAACCAAAACATAGTTTGGAAAGGCAACTGGAATAAGGAAAGTTTTCTCCAGCCAACGAGCCGAACTCGTTAGCGTCCGATTGAAGCAGGGCACACAGCCGCCCGGTTTCATTGTTGCGAGTTGCGTTCGCGATCACATCAAACGAGCAAAGAAAAAGACGTTGCCAAGTGAGGGGACTCGGCAACGTCTCTATCATGAACGGAAAAGCAACAGCAAGTTGTCAATACAACAACTATGCCGAAGACTTTGCCGATGTCGCTTGATCATCACTGTTTTCCGCAGCACGTTCACGTTGAATCGCTTCGTACACTTCCTGTCGATGCACAGGGATTTTGGTTGGGGCTTGAATGCCCAACCGAACCTTATCACCACGGATGTCGACAATGGTAATGACGACATCGTCGCCAATCATAATGCTTTCATCTCGGTGACGTGAAAGAACGAGCATCTTCCTGACTCCTCGCTATGAACCCACTGTAAAAAAAGAACAGGGTGGATTCGGTCTATTTGGATTTATTTAGATTTAGTTTCGATGAGAGCCGCTCAGCGAAAGTTTGCCCACTACTCGGTAAGGCGTCATAGATTTCCTATCGGAGGATGAGAGAGTAGAGAGGACTGGAAGGATGGAAAGAAGGAGGTGTTTGCGAAGAATGTATGCGGCGTTGACAATCGTGACGATTGTGCCGAAGACTTCAGTGGCCATGGTCAGCACCTGCCGACACTCAATCGCCAAGCAAAATTGGGCCTACTCTTCTCCGACCGGAATCCAGTGGGAGCTGCTGTCGACCGGCTCTATTCCAGTCTTGATGTACTCGTGTCGGTAGACTCGATGAGTGACCAACTGACCCGATTCATAAGTGCGTATTGTTTTTTGATACCAGTTTTCAGAATCGCTGCCAGCTTCGATCCCTCCAGTTTCCAACAACTCGAACTGCATGTCCGTGATCGTCTCTCCAGTTTCACGGTCGTATTGCTGGAAGGCATGCATCATCGGCCAGATTTCTTGATCCGTGAGAACCCACACTGCGAGCTTGCGACCAGTTTTCAATTCGAAAGCATAGTTGATGCGATAACTTGCCGGAGGGAGATCGAACGGGTTTTCCGCAGGCAACTGAGCAACAGTCGAGACAGAGACAACGTCCATCGCTCCGTTCTTCGGCCACACTATTTCATAAGCTCCAGGCGAAGGGTTCAACCTGAGCGAAGTCAACTTGCCAGGGACTTTCACATTGAACAGTACGCCTTGCTCTTCAAGAGTGTCCGCTTCGCGAACACGAATCTGGATTTCTTTGTTCTCTTGCTTTGCCTCATAGACAACGTTCAACGTCTTGTCCCAGACCGGATGAGTTTTGAAGCGGTCGTGCCTGATTGCTTCGACCACCCCACGCGGGACACTCCCATCGCTATGCCGCCACCACGCGGCAACTTTCGGAGGGTATGTCGCCGAGTCGTAATCTTCGGAGAAAATAAACCAGTGCTGCTCGCCAACATTCAAAGAGTCGTGACGCAATACCAGGGATCGCTGTCTCCATTCTTGCACCACTTCAGCTGGAGCCAATCCACCATACTCTCTCACGAGGTACAGAAACTCAGGAACTGTTCCACTTGATTCTTGAACATCCAACCAGACTTTGACCCAATGATCTCCATCGGAAGGCCTTTCATCAAACTCTTCCAGCTTCGAAATCTTCGCCAGACACGCACTTGAAGCATGTAGCAGTGTCGCCTCCGCTGACGCATCACTCGCCGGATGATCTGGCAATCCCGATGACAGTCGGTCCGTATCCTGCCCCTTCTGACAGCCAACGCATGAGATGATGCATGCGACCACGACGACGACGAAGAACGTGTTCCAATGGTGTTGCGCCACAATTTCGCTCTTAGTTGGTGGTGAAGAATACCTTCCAGTTGAGGCGTTCCGAATCATCGATAGTTCCCGAAGATCGAGGTTTCAATCTTTCTTCGTTGAAATCAGGGAGGAGGAAGAAGATTAGGTTCCAGATAACGCGCCGACTTTGGTGATTTCTTCGGTGTTGAGTGGTGCAATCAGGCGAAACGTCATACTTCACGAGGAAGGTGGGAACACCAAGGAATATCTCTCGCCCGCACTTCCACGGCTCACAGAGCACGTGGCACACAATTTGAGATTCAACCAAAGCACCCGGCCTCTACTTACCGCAACGTGGAACGGCAGGTAGATTACTTTTTTTGAGTTTCTATCCATCGCCAGCCAAACCCGCGTTGCAATTCGCGTTTTGCGATCTCTGCCCAGGGTGTATTTGGATGCTGTTGAATGACGGAATTTAAGACTTGGACTGCTTCGGCGATAATATCCTCCACGGGCTTTGCGGTTTCAGACTTTGCGATTGGCACCAGAGCCCAACCGATTGACTCTTTCCGAGTGAATTCTTTCGGGCTTTGTTGCATTTCAATCAGCATGTCCCCGTACAAAATCAAACGTGCTTGCGCGGCAAGGACTTGTCCCAACGCTAAATCGTAACCTGCAATCCAACGTGCTTCTTGAAGTGTGCCACGGTCGGCTTGCCCTTTGCGAAGTTTTTTTAGAAGTTGAAATGAGTGTTGATTCAAATATGCTCCATATTTCAACCCTCCTGCAAGCTCATTCTGAAACGCTTTTGTGGATTGATGGGAAAAAGTTAGATTCGAGGACTTCATTCTACTCGGGTCGGTGGCAGCGACATCAACGAGTGCTTGGCGCGCTGCATTGCGGGCCACGAAAGCTTGATATTGTTCTTGCGAGAAAGACTCTGGCTTATAGATCGTCAGTCTCTCGGCGCTGACTGCCTCGTCCTTGATGTCATCCAGAATCAGGAATTCGCCACCAGTCTGTTCTGCCAATCTAACCAAAGCATACGGACCATAATTTGAAAGAATCTCTGAGGAACTCTCTTTGCTTCCCCAAATGGGCCAGGGAACTCTTTCGGGCTGAACAGATTCAGGCCCGCAACTCACAAACACTTTTGCGATATGACCATCAGAATAATAGAAAGGGACGGATCGATATTCTTGACCAAATGGGGCTTCTTTTCCAATGATGTAGACCGTGACATTGGATTTTCGGCATGCATCAATGGCAGCTTCTAACTGGTCAACATCGTCGCCTTTTTCGTCAGTCACAATGACGAGAAAAACAGAATGACTCTCATCCAAAACTCGATTCCGCTGGACAACTTCCAGGATCGCCTGGAACACATTTTCCCTGCCACTTGAATCGTTGGTAATTCCTCTCATTGCTGTAAGAAATGTTGGCAAGAAGGTTGTGTGTGTATTTGTCAAATCGTTGTATTCTTTACCGAATGCAGCCGCGGACATTTGCAATGTGCCATTTTTTTTCCGTGCAGTAGCTGCAACCTTTTTGTTAAATCGAGGCAAGCCTCTTCTCGTTTCAGCGAGTAGAGGAACAACGCTAATTGACCGATCAAAGAGCCAGAGAATGGTGATGTTCTGTTGCGAACTACTGGAAATCAATTGATTCGCCAGATGATCAAGAGCACCTTTCATCCCGCTCACGTGAACGCTCCCGAGCTTCTGATTTGTCGGAACCTCCGTGTTCTCCGTCTCGATCCCTTCATCTGCCAATAATTCGATCCCTACAGAGATCGTGATGGCTGCAACCAGTATCCGGAAACGAAAGTTCATGATTGGCACTTCCAGGTAACGACTACCTTTCTGGGCGGGGTGGCATGTTTCAATGTTATGGAAGGAGACGTGAAAAATGGGTGCCATGTCCATGTCGCGTCAGCAGCATGGGCATGCTGAGCGCGCTAACAACGCCGATTCATGTTTACCCTGCTACGCGATGTGGACATGGCACCAGACACCTCCGGGCGTATGCGACATTATCTCAAGCCAAGCAGGGCAGGCTCCCGCCTTCCTTCCTTGGATTTCAATGGCAGGGAGAACCCTGCCCTACAATATCTGTTGGTGAAACGAGCACCTTTACAACAACGGCAATACCTTCGACAGCAACACTGTCATTGCAAAGCTCACGATGCTCAGCGTTGCCAGCATCGGGGTCCAGGTTCGTAGGCTTTCGGATTCGGTCAGGCGGCCCATTTTCGTGAAGATCCAGAAGCCGGAGTCGTTCATCCAGCTTCCCATGAGAGAACCGGCTCCGATCGCGGTTGCCAGATAGACCGGGTTGAAGCCGAGTTCAATGCCGCCGATCATTGAGGCGATCATTGATGAAACAACGATCATGGCGGTTGTGCTCGACCCTTGGGCAACTTTCAAGAGGACTGCAATAAAGTAGCCCAAGAGCAGGAATACGAATCCGGTGCTCGCAGTATTTCCATCGCCTTGTGTGAACATTTCCTGAATGGCATTTCCGATGCCTGCCACTTTTAACATCGCACCAAAAGCACCACCAGCGGCAGTGATCAGAATGATAATCCCGCCGCTCATGAGGGCAAGTTCCACAGTCTCGGACATTGCCTTGAGTGTTGGTTGCTTCTGTTGGAAGACGAGCCACATCGCGATGATCGTTGAAATCAACAGTGCGAAGTTTGCATTGCCGAACAACTTGGAGACGTTCGCCGCCTTACGCAGGCTGGTCTCCCAGAGATGCGGCTTCACAAGGTCCGGGAATGTCACTTCCAGTAACAGGCGATTGAATCGTTCGCGTTCGTGAACCTTCATTTTGCCAAGATCTTGAAGTGACATCGTGTTGACGAGGGCTTCGCGATCAAGGAGGTTTTTCTGCTTCTCGGAAAGATCTTCGTCTTTCAGGTCGACATCAATTTTCCAGCGTTTGCGGACCACGGTATCAAACTCAGTGTTTTCGTAGAGAGCCGGATTGCTTTGCAGCATTGCTGCATTCAACGCCATGACCAGGGCTTGTTGGTCTTCAGTAGAAAGAACCGCTTGTTCGATAATTGCCTTCGCATCGTCCGGAAGAACGCTCACGATTTGCGGAATGGCGGCAGGATCTGTCTGATCTCTTAATGCTGTATGGAACGTATTCCAGTCCGTAATGTCACTAACAACCAACTGAGGTGCGTGTTGAGCATTGGCTAATGTGTCGAGTGCTGTGTTTGCCGAGATCAACGCAATCGGCAAGATCACAGGCAGCAAGGACATGAACAATGTCGGGCTGGTCGTTGGCACTTCGGGAACATCGTCTTCGGTGCCGACGATTTTGTCGTCCCGAAACGGAATGTCGAGTTTCTTGTCTAACCAGACAGAGACGCTCAGCCCTGCGATTGCCGCCGGGAGAGCGACCATCGCCCCAACCAAAATCATGACTCCAATATCAATCCCTAAAGTTGTCGCCATGATGAGCGGTCCCGGCGTCGGCGGAACCAGTGTGTGTGTAATCGCTCCCCCGGCTGCGATGGCGAGAATGTAGAGCAAATAGTTCTTGTTTGTTCGACGGAACAGCGAGCGAGCAAGCGGCACGAGGAGATAAAAGACCGTATCAAAGAAGACCGGAACAGAAAGCACAAATCCGCTACCCATCAAGGCCCACGAAGCCCGCTTCTCTCCTAAGAATTTAAGAAATGATTGCACAATTCGATCCGCCGCCCCGCTGATCATCATGCACTCACCAATGATCGCGGCCAGCCCAATAATAATCGCAATGCCTCCTGCCGAATTTCCAAAGGCAATTGCGACACGCGGAATCAACTCTTCAACTTTTCCAGGCGAAAGCACACTGACAACCATCGCAGAGATGATCAGCGCCAGAAATGCGTTCACTCGCAGGAGAAGAATCAGGCCAAGAATTGTCGCAATACCGATGACAAGAATAATGAGCGGGTCCAAGAGACACTCCTAATGTGAATTCCGAATCGGAAGGCGACGATAAACATATGAATTTGTTACGATGCAAGCCTCACAGTTGAGTGAATTCCGTCGGCAACGTCAAACCTACGGACTATCCAGAATTGAATAGAAGGTTCTGTCCGATGAACGACCGATCTTCTGGCAATGTCGCACGAACACCAAAAAATTCCCGAACCTGTTCGCGCTTTGGTTGTCCTCCGCTAGCAGAAAGAGCCGAAGATCGCGATGAATCGGTCGGCTTTTGAGCCTTCCACTTGACGACTCAGCAAACACCATCTACCCTCTCCGACATGAACAGCACAACTCTCAACCTCAGCCTGCTACTTAGTCTCCTCCCACGCGGGAGGTCTTAGGCTGTTGCTCTGAGTTTGTAAACAGAACACACAACACCCTGAGACTCTCCTTGAGTCGCAGGGTGTTTTTTTATTCGCAATTTCGATGAAGCAGCTTGCCGGACATTTGAAGTGTCCGGCTAAAGATCAATTTCCTAACCCCGAAATCCTAGCTCCTCATTCAAACGGAAACGCCATGTCTGACGTCATTACCATTTTCGATACGACTCTTCGAGACGGCGAGCAATCGCCCGGTTGTAGTATGGATACTGCCGAAAAACTGGAAGTGGCGAAGGCACTCGTCGACCTTGGTGTGGACGTCATCGAAGCGGGCTTCCCGATTGCCTCTCCCGGCGATTTTGAAGCGGTGCAAAAGATCGCGCAGGTCTATGGAGATCAGTCGACAATCTGCGGTTTGGCTCGTTGTCGCAAGGATGACATCGACCGCGCGTGGGGAGCACTCAAGGATGCCAGCAACGTGCGGATTCATGTCTTCCTCGCGACGAGCGCGATTCACCGTGAATTCAAATTGAAGATGGCGAAAGAAGAAATCGTTCGCCGCGCCGTCGAAAGTGTGCAGTACACTTGCGATCAAATGGCATCCCGCAGCGACATCACCACGCCGAACGTGGAGTTCTCACCGGAAGATGCCGCCCGTACCGAACTCGATTTTCTCTGCGAAGTTGTTGAGAAAACTATCGACGCCGGTGCGACGACCGTCAATATCCCGGACACGGTCGGTTACGCGACGCCGAATCACTTCTTCAAAGTGATCTCCTACTTGAAGGAGAACGTTTCCAACATCGATAAAGCAGTCATCAGCACGCATTGCCATAACGATTTGGGACTCGCCGTCGCGAATAGCCTCGCCGGCGTGGAAGCTGGTGCCAGGCAGATTGAATGTACCATTAACGGTCTCGGCGAACGGGCTGGTAATGCCGCCCTTGAAGAATTGGTGATGGCATTAACAACGCGAAAAGATTACTACAACGTCACGACGAATATCAACACGCCGAAGTTGTGTCCAGCCAGTCGACTCGTCTCGAAGATCACCGGCATGGCCGTGCAACGGAACAAAGCGATTGTTGGTCAAAACGCGTTCGCGCACGAAGCCGGGATTCATCAACATGGAATGCTTCAGGATCGTTCGACATACGAAATCATGCGACCACAGGATGTCGGCTATGTCGGCACGAATCTCGTTCTCGGCAAGCACAGTGGTCGACACGCTTTCCGCGACCGCGTTGAGACACTCGGCTACGAACTCAATGATGAAGACTTCCAAAAGGTCTTCGATGCGTTTATCGAATTGGCGGACAAGAAGAAAGAAATCTTCGACGCCGACATCCTCGCGCTTGTCGAAAATCAATCGAGCGCATTGACCGAAGAGCACTGGACAATCAAAAGCTTCCAGACGTTGGGTGGAACCGGCACAATCCCGACCGCAACGATTGAACTCGAGCACGAAGATGGCAACATCGTTCAGGATGCCTCAACCGGCGATGGTCCTGTCGATGCCGCGTTCAAGTGCCTCGAACGGATCGTCGGTATCGCAGCGAAACTCATCGATTACAACGTCAGCAGCGTCTCAAGTGGCAAAGATGCGTTGGGAGAAGTCAGTTTGGCGATCGACGTCGACGGCCTCACCTTCCACGGCAAAGGCGTCAGCACCGACGTCATCGACGCCAGCGTCCACGCCTACCTCCAAGCCCTCAATAAAGCCCTCTCTCAAAACCGCGGCAGAAGAAGAAGTTCGGAGAAAGGAGTTTGAATATCGTCAGACTAGGGCCTCGTTTCGAGATGATTTTCAATTTCATTATCAGCCAGCAGGAGCGTCTTGAACTCACGTTACCGAAGTAGTGGCATTTCCGGTTGAAGTGACAAACTGCGCAGCCCCATGGTAGAATGAGAATCGTCTGGCTGGATGGACTCCAATTTCTATCAAATTCGGGGAACTGCAAGATGGCGACTGAATTATCTCGACGTGGATTCATACAAGGTTCTCTGGCGGTTGGGGGAATGTCTTTAGTGAGTGGCTTGAAGCCACTTTCGGCGAAGGAGACAGAGCTGGACAGCCGCACGGTTCAGTTTCATCCAGAAATTGAATCGCTCGTTCGATTCATTGAAGAGACACCTCGTGGTCGTTTGCTGGAAGAAGCCGGCACGCGCGTACGTCGTGGTCTCAGCTATCGAGAGCTCTTGGCTGCGCTGTTGTTAGCGGGAATTCGAAACGTGCAACCTCGGCCATCGGTAGGATTTAAATTCCATGCTGTGCTTGTCGTGAATTCGGCACACATTGCGAGTTTGTCGAGTCCAGATCAGGATCGCTGGTTGCCAATTTTCTGGGCCTTGGACGGATTCAAAAATTCTCAGGAACGTGACGTCCGCGAAGGCAACTGGACAATGGCGGCAGTCAAAGAATCAGAGATTCCTTCACCCGAAAATGTGCGTACAGTTTTTCACGAATCAATGCAAAATTGGAATGTGCCACGAGCGGACGTCGCTGCGGCAGGACTGGCTCGATACGTTGGCGCCACGGATGTGCTCGAACTGTTCGCTGGTTATGCCGCCCGAGATTTCCGAAGCATCGGACACAAAGCGATTTATGTTGCGAATGCCTGGCGAACTTTACAGACCATTGGCTGGCATCACTCAGAACCAATTCTACGTTCTCTTTCTTACGCCCTGTTGAATCATAACGGCGAAGCCAATCCGTCGAAGAATGACCTGGCACCTGACCGACCATGGCGACGAAATCAGCAGCTGGCTCCAAAGATTCGCGAAAATTGGCTCGCTGGCAAGATTGATAGCGTGGCAACCAACGATCTTCTCAAAACGTTGCGATCTGGATCAGCAGACGATGCCGCCGACGCTGTCGTTGACCTTCTCAATCGAGGCATCTCGCCTCAGTCAATTCTCGATGCGTTTCATGTCGGTGCCGGGGAACTGCTTGTTCGTCAGGCAGGGATCGTTGCCCTGCACGCAGTGACTACCACGAACGCTATTCGTTTCTTATTCGACAACACAGGAAACGACGAAACTCGAAAACTCCTTTTACTTCAGAATGCTGCGTTTCTGACACTCTTCAGAGAAGCAATGCGAGGACGAGGAAAAGTCGCTGACGTCTCCATTGATGATATCAACAGTTCTCAACCGACTGATTCTGCCGCTGGTTTGATCACAAAAATCCTCGCTGATATCAGTGGTCAACGACGAAGGGCAGCAGAAGGCGTCTTGGGATATTTGGACGCAGGCTTCCCTGCTCAAGATTTGATCAATCAGGCACGCCGCATGATTTTCCTGAAAGGTTCTGACGCTCACGATTACAAGTTCAGTTCTGCCGCTCTGGAAGACTATTTCAAAATCAGTCCAGAATGGAGGAATCGTTTCCTGGCCACCAGCGTCTATAACCTGAAAGGTTCCAGACACAAAAACAACGGCATTGTCGAACGAATTCGATCTGCAACCCGTTCCACCTGAGCGGAAACATAAAACGCACACCACCCGCTCAAGCTCAGGAATTGAAGGAACGATCAAACGTTGTTTGACCCGCCGGCGGCTAAATAAGACCGGAAGGCGGTCGGTGATCTTTCGAAGCTTGCGTTGAATCTACGTTTTCGAAAACTGTTCTTCCGGCACAAACGAAACGTCTAGATACGCACCAACAGCGTTGGCATTCGTAACGAATTGGGGGGTGCCGTTGATGACGTCGAGGGATTGTCGGTGCGTATGACCGGCGAAGATTCCGAGCAGGTTATTGGCCTCGAAGACTTCTCGATGAAAGTCCATTGTTGCTTGGGTATGGCCAGATTCAGGCCATTTGGGACGACGTTCGATTTTGTAGTTACGGTCGCTGGCTGCTCCCCATTTCGGATTCCCACAGCCAAAGCCCATAGGTCGTCCTGGTGCGTATAACGGGATATGCACCAACAGAACCAATGGCTGCCCGCTGTTGACTTGGATTCGGAAGAACTCGAGTTGCTCCGGCAGGATTTCGTAGTGTGAGTTGTCGATGGTCAGAAAGCGTACGCCCTGAATGTCGTAGGCTGCCATCAATGGATGATTGCCTTGATAGAGCGGCTTGAGTCGTTTCTCAATCCATTCTTCTCGAAGCTTGTCGAGCGAACCTTCCATCCCTTCGTAGTGCCAGTCGTGATTGCCAGCGACGTACAGCCAAGGCATCTCTACGTCCGCGAGTCTTTCGGAAACCCAGTCAATGGCGGCTTCTGATGGAAAGCTGAAGAGATCTCCGACCAGGGCCAGCAGGTCGACCTGATTCGCCTTCGCGCGTGCCAGCGCGGCCTCGAAACTCTGTTCCGGATTGGTCGGCTGACGCGTTTTGAAATGAGTTGTTTTGTTGTAGGCTCGGGACATCCGTCCGCTGAATTCCTGGTACGGTTTTCCGCGTTCGTCATCGGTGAACAAATGCGTGTCGGCAACAACAAGAACATTGACCGGGCGAGTCACTGCATCGGTATGAAACGTGACGCGGCTGTCATCGACAGCGAACGACCGCTGCCAAGTCGGTTTGATCGTTGTCTCTGCGCCAGTAACAAGTTCGGTATTCAAAGACCCGGCTGCAGAAGCTGCTGCAGCAGTGAGCAGAAATGACCGGCGTTTCATAATGGAGTCCTCAGCTGAAATGTTTCATAAAGTTGAGGTGGCTCAACCTCGTTTTGTTCATTCACATTGCGGGTCGAACTCACCTTGGACGAATGAGGTCAGCAATTCGGTTGTTTTGTTGAGCAATGGAGTGAGGGATTTCAGGCAATTTGCAGCGTCGTCGAGGCATTCTTCGCGTCCCATGGATTCAAGTCGATGGGCGTATTCGATTGTTGGTTTTGCTCCAAATGCCGCCAGTGTCCCTTTGAGTGTGTGAGCGACACGCTGCACGGCGGACGCATCGGTATTGTTGATCGCTGCTACGAGATCGCTTTGAAGTTGAGGGCATTCTTCGACGAATGCTTCCGCGATGACTTTGAGAAGATCGCGGTCAGCATCGACTGTTTCGAAAGCAATGGCCCAGTCAACGAGGTTTTGTGAATCGCTGTTTTGCTCCGGAGTTGATGTTTCAGTACGAGATGAGTTGGCGAGGCAGTGCTCGATCTCTCTGTATAACTCGCTAATGCGAATTGGTTTCGCAACATATCCATCCATGCCGACTTCGATGCAGCGTTCACGGTCTCCTTTCATGGCATGGGCGGTCATCGCGATAATAGGGATGTGCTGACCGGTATTCCGTTCAGCCTCACGGATCGTTTTTGTTGCTTCAAATCCGTCCATTTCAGGCATTTGTACGTCCATAAGAATCAGATCAAAGACCTGTATTTGCCAGACATCGACGGCTTCTTTGCCGTTGTTGGCCACGGTGACGTTGTGACCACGTTTTCCCAAGACTCCGATAGCTAACTTCTGGTTCATCAGATTGTCCTCTGCCAGCA
Source organism: Planctomicrobium sp. (assembly GCA_030626405.1). Lineage (GTDB taxonomy): Bacteria > Planctomycetota > Planctomycetia > Planctomycetales > Planctomycetaceae > Thalassoglobus. The sequence continues at coordinate 6,871 of DAOUPA010000061.1, read as the reverse complement.
GGATGCGAAGAGGCCCAACTTTCTCTGTCGATGCGGTGTCAGTCGTTGATGAACGTTCTTTTTCAGGAGCAGAAATTCCCATCGCCATAATTACGGCATTGAATAACTCTGACTGCTTGACCGGCTTCATCAAATTGGCTGCAATCTTTAATTTTTTGCGTCGCAAGTGATCACCAGCGCGCCCGCCGGAAGTGAGCATGATGATGTTTGTGTCTGCAATGTCTGGATCACGCCTGATCCATTCACAGAGCGTGAAGCCATCGACCTCTGGCATGTTGACATCCGAAACGACGAGGCGAAATGGTTTTCCATTTTTCTGAGCGTTGTGGAGTTGCTCAAGAGCCTGGTGTGCATCCGAGACAACAGTCGGTTCCATTCCCCAACTTCCAACAACTTCTTCGAGAATGAGTCGGTTTGTCGCGTTATCGTCAACGACCAGGACTGGAGTCCCCTTGATGGCTCCCTGGTGAATCTTCGGAGGCTTGATCACTTCCTGACTGGCAAGATCAAAACTGGCAGTGAAGTGAAAAGTGCTGCCTTGATCGAGTTCACTCTCGACATGAATTTCCCCTCCCATGAGTCCGACTAAGCGTGAAGAAATGGCAAGGCCAAGACCAGTCCCACCATAGCTGCGAGTGGTGGAAGCATCAGCCTGAACAAACTCTTCGAAAATAGATGCACATTTCTCCTTTGGAATTCCGATTCCCGTGTCGGAGACTGTGAACTGCAAACAGATTTTATTGAGATTCTCATCGCCACCTGCTGGTTCACAATCCTGAGCAGCGAGTTTGACATCCATCACAACTTCACCGATTTCGGTGAATTTGATCGCATTGCCAAGGAGGTTCACAATAATTTGACGGAGACGTCCGATGTCACCTTCCAATTCATTCGGCACATCTTTGTGAATGCGCATTGCCAGTTCCAGACCTTTGTCGTGTGCCCTCAGTGCGAGTGATTTGACCGTGTTCCCAATACTTTCGCGCAGGTCAAACGAGGTGTACTCCAAGTCCATCTTGCCAGCTTCAATTTTCGAGAAGTCGAGAATGTCGTTGAGGAGCATCAACAATGCATCACCGGAAGTGTGGACCATCTTTAAATAGTCCTGTTGAGTTGGTGAAAGTTCTGTGTCGAGAAGCAGTTCCGTCATCCCGAGGATCGCATTCATCGGCGTGCGAATTTCGTGGCTCATATTTGCCAGGAAGTCACTTTTGGCGCGGCTGGCAGATTCGGCAATTTTCTTCGCTTCATCGGACGCCTCTTTTGCTTTTCGGAGAGCTGTCTGAGCCGTTTGACGATCTGTGACATCCCAGAAAATGACCTGAATTCCAATCGTTCGACCTTCTGCATTCTGAATGGGAGCCTTCCGCACTTCCATGAAACTGTCGTGACCTTCCGTATGATTCTTCTCGACAGTTTCAAAAACGACTCCTGTTTCAACCACCGTGAGATCGTCATGACGATATTTGTCCGCCAGATCGGTCGGGAAAAAATCGTAATCAGTCTTTCCGAGAATGTCTTCTTCTGTCATCTCGACGAGTTCACAAAACGCCTTATTGACAAAAGTCACTCGACCATCGAGATCTTTTCGTGTGACATACATCGGCAAGTTATCAACTAATGAATGATAGAGTGCCTCTGAATCTTTCAGTGCCTCGACAGCCTGTTTGTGGTCTGTGATGTCACGGCAAATTCCCTGAATCGCGACAGGTTGTCCTTGTTCAGAGATGATTCGTGATCCGACATCAACTGGGATATGACGACCATCCTTTGACAGAATTTCAATTTCATAAGTGGTGCGTTCTTGCGTTTCGATTTTACGGCGAGTCATTTCGCGCGCCTTCTCGAGATACTCCGGAGCAACAATGATGGAAATGTCCTGGCCGATGACCTCGTCTCTGGTGTAGCCGGTCATTTCCTCACCAGCCTTGTTTAACGACGTGAAACGCCCTTTCAGGTCAGAGGTATAGACCAAATCGTTCGCATTCTCGAACAGCTCGCGATACCGCGCCTCACTGGATCTCAGTGTTTCGTTGTGTACCGTAACGTCACGAAACATTCCTTGAATTCCAACAATCTCACCGGCAGCATTCCAAATGGGCCCTTTGAGAACTTCGATTTCGCGCAGTGTTCCATCGGCCATGGAAATCTTTTCGAGTTCCTCCAGAACAACACCTGTTTCCAATACTTTGATGTCATCACGTCGGTACTTTTCCGCTAATTCTTGTGGAAACAAGTCGAAGTCAGTTTTTCCCTGGTACTCTTGCGGCTCTTTGTCCAGAGCTTTGGAAAAAAGCTTGTTTCCGAAGATCAACCGAAAGTCGCGGTCTTTGCGAAAGACAGCCAGTGGTAGCGATTCGACAAGAGAGTGATAGACCGCTTCCGACTCTTTGAGCGCTTGTTCGGTCGCAGTCTGCCGTTGCACGTCGCCCGATGGTTGGAACGAAGAACTGGTGGCTTCGCTCTGCTTTGCTTCTCTCGGATCATTCATCAGCAAGGCACCTTCTGAAAAGGACAACACCGCATCGACGAAAAAGTTGACACAGTTCAACGTCAACCCTCTCAGCACGATGAGCCGCTTTCTGTAATAAAACTAACTCTTCCGATCACTCGATTTTATTGTATAAATGGCCTTGTCAAGCCGCAATCAATCGGCCCTCCGTCATCATTTGGCACTGGGTGAGTCACCCGGTGGAACGAAACACATTGAGACAGTTCGCGAAGCATCAATCACCGGAACCATTTAATTCTGGGGAGCGGGCCTTTGAGATGTCGTTGAAGTAGCGTCGGATGAGACGTTGGTACTCGCCCGTTGGTTTCTTCTGTGAAGATTCGAGCAATTCTGTTTGAAGTTCGCTTGGGAGTTGTCCCCAGTCGCGTTTGGACATATTTGAAAGGTCAACTTGCATCTGCATCAACTCTGCGAGTTGCTGGGTTGTTCCGAAGTCTGACGATTCACCTCCAGGGCTGGTGCCACTTTGTTGAGGGGCTTGCTGAGACGGTTCGCCTTGCTGCTTGGATTGCGACTTCCCACCCTGTTGTCCGGAGGCTTGTCGCATTGACTGAGCCGCTTGCCTGAGTGCATCTGCCGTGGATGGTTTCTGCCCGGACTGTTGCGGATTGTCTCCTTGTTGTTGACCTTTCCCGTCACCGCCATCCTTCGATTCTTTCGATGAAGATTCACCTTCGCCCGGTTGTCCTTCTCCCTGCTGATCACCTTCTGAGCCTGGTTTTGGTGCTCCAAGTTTTTGAAGCATCTCCCCGGCAGCGTTCAGTTGCCGTGACGCTTGTGCAACTTGCTCACCAATTTCTCCAGAGACAGGTGAATCTGAACTCTGCTCGCCGCTGGCTTCTTTGGCTTTCTTTGCTGCTTCTGCAAGGGACTTCGCTGCTGCTTCTGCATTTTGGCTGGCTTCACCCTGGTTGTTCTTTTGAGACTCTTCGCTTGCTTGCGACATTGCTTGTTTGGCTTCCTCTGCAAGCTGCTCTGCTTGCTCAGCTTGTTGCGATTCGTTTTGTTTATTGACAGGCTGCGCTGCTAATTCAGACGCCCGATCTCCAAGTTCCTCCGACAATTGCTGCGTTTGCTCTTCAGTTTGCTGTTGCAGTTGCGATCGGAGTTGCTCCTGTGATTCTGGATTTTCAGCTAGAGATTGCATTTGCTCCGCAAGTTCGGCTTGTTGCTGAGCGGCCTGTTGAGCCGCTTGTTGAACACCTTGTGGAACTTCATCGCGTTGGAGTTTTTCGGCCAGTTCCTGTGCGGTTTCAGATGCCTGCTGTGCCTGTTTTGCTGCTTCGGTCGCGTCGAGTTGTTGCGATTTGTCAGAAGCTTGCTGCGATTGCTGGGCGAATTGCTCGCTCGCTTGATCAACAGCTGCGTCATCTAAAGAAAGTTCCTCTAATTTCTCCTGAAGATCATTAGCGAACTCGGCAAGTGCCTGCTGCTGATCTAACATTTCTGTGAGTTCGTTCGATTCCGGAGGCTGTTGCGCCGAGTTTTCTGCAGTTGGTTGCTGATTTGGCTGCATTTCGGCAGGTTGATTTTCCTTCGAGAGTTGCTGAAGTTGCTCGGTTGCTTCGGAGAGTTTGTCGGCGAGTTGCCGCGACTCTTTCGCCAACTCGGATTGTTTCGAGTCAGGTTCTCCATCCTTGGCTGCTTCGGCAACTTCCTTTTCCAGGCGTTCCGCCAGATCCTGCAATTCTTCGCGAGCCTGCTGTTGAGCTTCTTCCGCTGCTTCGGCGTTGCCAGCTTTCATTTCTTCGAGTGCTTTTTGCAGGTTCTCCATGCTGGCGGTCGCCTGTTCTTTGTCTTCAGCAGCCTCTAAGTTGTTGGCGAGTTGGTCGGCAGCTTCAGAAAGCTCGTTCTGTTTTTTCTGTAGCTCTGCAAGTTCCTTCGCCGTTTCCTGTGCTTGTTGCTTTGCGGCATTTGCGAGATTTTGCTGTTGCTTGGAGAGTTCCTCCGCTCGTTTCGCGAGGTCTTCAAGTTTTTCCTGTAAGTTCTTCGCCGCTGCATCCGCAAGTTCTGGACGTCGTTCGAACAAGCTTTTCAAACTTTCGTCTAACTGTTCATAGTCCTCCCAGGCTTCCCGCTGGTCGGAGTCCCATTTTCGTTGCTGGACCTGGTCAGCAGGTTCGGGTTGTTCCTGCATTTGTTGCTTCTGGTTTTCCAGGTTTTCAACACTGTTCGCGAGTTGCTCCGTCTGATTCGCCAATCTTCCCAACTCCAATAGATCACGTTGTAAGTCGGCGAGTTGATCAAATTTCTGCTGCATTTCGTCGAGTTGTTGGGCCGCATCGTTGAGTTTACTGGCTGCTTCGGCGAACTCTTGAGGCTTCTCTTGCAAGTTCGCTTGCTGAGCTTGTTCGATTTTTTCAGTTGCTTCCTGCAATTTCCCTTCAGCGATGTTTCGCGTTTCCTCGCCAATTTTTTCGAACAACGGTTGCTGGTCGAAAAGGGCGCTCAGCTTCTCCATTTGCTGTTGCAGCTTTTCAAGTTTCTCGCGGAGTTCCTGAACTTCTTGGTCGGCATCCCATTTTTCTTTCTTGGCATTCTGGTCTTTTGCCTGTTGCTCAAGTTGCTTGGCCTTTTCTTTTTGCTGGAGAAGTTCTGTTTTCAGTGCGTCCAGAACTTGTTTCGTGTGTTGCTGTTGCTGAGCAACCGATTGTTCACCGTAAGGCTTGGCGTCGTCGCGAATCATCAAGAACCGGGTAACCGTCCAGGATTCATTTGGTTCCGGCACTGGTCGTTCATCGGTGGCGCGACCTCGTAGCGAAAGAGTCATTCCGGACTGCATGTTCAGCTGAGAGAGAGCGAATCGAAAGACCTGACGTGCATCACGGCTCCCAACTTCGAATTCTTCCGCCTCTAGTATTCCTTCTTGTTGCATCGCATCATCACGAGTGACCTCGTAATGAAGTTCGACCGAAGCAATGCCGAAGTCGTCCGTGATGGTCAAAGGAAGATCGATGATGTCGTCAGGTCGCACGGCGATGTTATCTTCATGATCTGCGAATTGAATCAGCGGTGCCGCGTCAGGCACGATAGTCAGTCGACGAATCACGCTGGCTTCCGACGAGAGGCCAGCTTTGTCGGTCACCCGAATTGCGAACCGTCCCGACGGAGTCTCCAGTGGGAGGGTCTCCGACAATAAAGCTGATGTTTCACCAACATTCAATGGAATCTCTGTGTGATCCATCACCGGTGTTCCGTCAATCAGTGCTGCGACTTCTTCACCTGCGAGGAGTTGCGAATCTCCATCAATCCAAAGAATTTCTGCTTTCTCGACAGGCTTGTTGAATGTGACGGAAACTTCCCAGCGGCTTTGTTCGATGACTCGAATTTCACCCAACGCCAAATCATGGAACTGAGCAGGTTGACCGGTGTAAGCTGGTGGGGAAATTTCGATCTGTAGCTCTTCAATTTGCGGAAGCGGGACGACATCAATCCGAAACGATTGCGTTCGAGATCGATCTGCAGAAACGTGGTATGAGAAACTCTGCTCGACACGGTTGAGAGTTCCAACAAAGCTTTCCGTTTCCTTGCTCCAGTCGAGTCGGCGAGTTTCCGTTCGTCCGTCGTCAGTTGTCCATTCTATCCATGCCGAGTCGGGTCTGGTGCCAGGCTTGAATCGCCAGCTGACTTTGGCTTCGATGGTCACGTCACTTTTCTCCGCAACTACGCGGTCACCGTTTTCAATCGTCAACACTAAATTCTGAACGCGCTCGTAGTTTCCCCAAGGATTGATGAAACGGGAGAATAGAACTGCATAAGCATCTCCGGCGAAGAGCAGTGGGAGCAGCAGTGCCAGACAGGCAACTCCTCCCCACCAACAGCGCCGGACCGCGCGCGTCGCATCGACTGCTTCGGAAAAGTCGACTCGTTTTGCGAGCGTCACTGTTTCCTGTAACAGCCATTTTCGCATCAGCGGAGAGGCAGACACTTCGTCCTCTTCATTCAATTCGACCGAAGATAACAAACGCTCATTCAGTTCTGGAAATTGAGTTTCAACAAATGCCGCTAATTCGGTGTCGTCAACATTCTTCGTCGCTGGTCGGATGACCCAAAAAGTCAGTCCCAGTAGTGCCAATGCTCCAGTCGCGAGCAACATACCTGCGCGGATGGCAATGGGGAGATCAACGAAGATGTCGAAGATCAATGTCGCTCCGATGGCTAAGGCAACGACGAACAGCGTCAGCCCGAAGCCACCTGCGGCCGAAACGCCACGTATCCGTCCTCGCAATCTCTGAAACTGTTGAATGAGAATTTCAGGCATTTCCGGTTTCATCAAGGCTCTCCAGGAGTATCTCAAACACCAATTGTCCCGTTGACGTAGGGAGAATCGAGTGCAAACAGTTTACCATGGAAAAAAAC
>DAOUPA010000371.1 GCA_030626405.1 Planctomicrobium sp. | reverse complement strand
ACGCCTTCGGGGCTGGTCACATCGTGGCACGTTCCACAAAAGCTGGATTTCGTCTGGTGCGATGTCATTTCGGCTTCGTGTGCGGAACCATCTGGGTTGACGGGATCACCAAACGGACCGTAGATGCAACCTTCGTTAACGAGTCCAGGTGAAACCGGAATGCGACCACTCGCCTTGTAGAATGGTTTTTCCAGACGATGACAAACGACACACGTCACACCTTCCATCGAAATCCGGGAGCGGTGGACATTTCTCATTGAAGCTGTCTCGCCTATTGAGACACCAATCGGGGTGTGGCAACGCGTACAGAAAGTCCCAATCGTGCCACCGGTTCGTTCGGTCAATGTCAATGTAAACGCTTCGAAGACCGGACTATGCTGTGCGTAGGCATGCATAGAACGGGACCACTCTTCGTATTGATGCGGATGGCACTGAGCACATTCTTTTGCGGAAACGAAATCGGTTTCCAGAAGTGGTCGAGTGTTGCAATGGTCTGGCAGCCTGTATTCCAACGCTCCGTTCTTGATCCAGCGGTAAAGAGTTTCCAACTGTCCGGCGGTAAGATAATCTCGTTTTTCTTCCGGAGGCATGTATGGATGTTTCGGGGCATCTGAATCGGGATGGAAGCTGTGATTCCAGTTCACGTATTGCCAGAGAGTGGAATCCTCCGGTCGCCCAGGCACAATGACGGACGTATCGAGATCGGGTGTTGACCCCATCAACGTTGCATACGTTGAAAAATCGTGTTGATCGGTTCCCGGTCGGTGACAGCCGTTGCACTTCATTCGCAGTACCCAGTGAACTTCCAACCAATCCTTGTTCATGGAATAAGTGTCTTCACGAACAATTGGCGGAGTCGCCAGCGCGGTTGTTTCTGTCGTTTCTGCACCAGGAAAGAGCAGCGATGGTGCGACTAGAAAGAGAGACAGAATCACCCAGAAGCGTAAGCGAGGGCGCAGTCTTTTTACGCTCGACGATTCTTCTCCGTCTGCGATTGTGGTGTCAACCGAGAAGCGCACTTGCCTCGATGAATGATGGGTGTCCATTCCCCCCCTGAGCCATCAAAAGTCCGAATTCCATTCATCACGTCCAGTTCGGCAATCCCTGCCGAACCGTCCATGTTTGCCCCGCAGGGCTGCCTTATTCATCGGACTCAGAACAGAAGAGGATTCAATAAGTTCGCGCGACAAATTCAAATCAATCGGCAAGTTCGAGAGTTTCCCATGGAATCGTTTGCCGTTTCTCAATTCTGAACAAAGAAACAACCAGAACAAACATTCCCCAACCGGCAATAAATGCAATTATTGGCAGCAGGAAGAACATGAACGGCGGTTGGTCCCAAGTGAATGGGTTTAATAAAAGAAGCTCAGTTGCTGCCGCGGAAAGCCCAAATAGAATGCCTGCCAAAACGACTCCTCGTTTTTTCTCAAGCACCCCTTGAGGTTCCAGGAAAGGCTGAGCGCACATCGCGATGACGAAAAAATTCCAGCCAAAAACGATTGGCATATAAATGATCAATGGAATGATTTCCAGCAGTGAAATTTCCTGAGTCATCAAGAAACCCAGGGCAAAAGCTCCCAGATACCCCGCTGCCGTAAAAGCCCATGCCATGAATGAAACACGAAAGGAAAATCGAAGCCTCGGTTCCTTCGGCCTGCGGGCAAACATTTGATCCCAGCGAATGAAAGTTTGTTTCCAGTATGGAATCGTCACCTGCAAATCCGCGCGCACAACTTCGGGGTCTCCAAGTCTTGTTGTTGCGGCATCGCATGCTGCTGCTTCATCGCCAGATTTTTCGAATTCTTCTATGTAGATCGAATCAATATGTGCGTAAAGTTCTTCCCGCATTCGTTGCTTTCTGTCACGCGGAGCAACGATGGGGCGAACGATCCTTTCCACGGCGATCATTAAAGACTTGTTCATATCGATCTTTCTTCAAGAAGATGGATTATTGCAAGAATCACTTTTAGAAATGGTCAGTAAGCGAGTTCGAGGTCGTCCCAGTCCCGTGTTTGTTTCAATTCAGTCTTCAGATGCCAGAGAACAATTGAGAAGATACCCCAGCCTGCACAAAACACAAACAAAGGCGCCCAGGGAAGAAGTATTGCAAGCGAGTCTTGCCAACCAGAGACGACCCACAACAGAAAGTGAGTCACTGTGACTGAAAATCCAAAACAAGCGCCTGCGAAGCCGAACCTCCAAAGATGACTGTTGATACCTTTACGTTCTATCAGCGGTTGAGCACAGAGGATTGCGACAAAAGAATTCCATCCCATCACAAGAGAAAGCAGAACGAAAAACGAAGCGCCGGGATACTGCTGGTCGTTCCCCGATAAGAGACTATTCATCACAGCAGGCACGAGAAGCAAAACCGCGAGAAAGAGTGCATAACCCAATCCAAATCGCAACGCATAACGTACGCGGCCTTCGCCCGGTTGACGAAGAATGTAGTGAAAGTATTTACAAAGGATTTGGTTCCAGCGGGGAATCGATTTTCGTAACTCAGCACGAATTGTTTCCGGATCACCAAGACGGTTGATGGCGGCTTGAAACGCAGCTTGTTTATCGTCAAGTTTCGCTAATTCTTCGTGGTAGATTGCCTCCAGGTGGCAATAAAGTTCCTCTCGCATACGGGTTTTCCTGACGAGAGGGGCGTCAATGGGACGAACGATTTTTTCCACAGCGATCATTAAAGACGTGTTCATGCTGCACCTCCGACAATGGCTCCAACGATGTTAACGAATTGCGTCCACTCGGTCCGGCCCGCTTCGAGTTTTTTGCGTCCTTTGCTTGTCAGCGAATAGATTTTCCTGCGTGGACCTTTGCGTCCGGAGTCGTTCTTTTCCCATTTCGCCTTCACAAGTCCAGCGTCTTCAATGCGGTACAGGACGGGGTAAATCGTCCCTTCCTTGAGCTTGAGCGATCCTTCACCTGCCTGTTCGAGACGCTTCACGATATCAAAACCGTGCGACTCTTCTCGATCCAGAATAGAGAGGATCATGGTGTCGAGATGTCCTCGAACTTGATTTCCCTGAATAGGTGATTCCATAGCATTCTCCTTTATTAACTGTGCGACAATGTACTTTACGTGGCTAGGTACTATGTGTCAACGGTTATTGTTGAAGTTTTTTATCTGCCACGGCAATTTGGCTCAGTGAGGGTTGATTTTCAGCAGACCCTTTCGTGGATTGTGTTGAATTGCGATACTGTCCGCCTCAACATGATCCACACATTCACCAGTTGGAATTTCCCGATGCTTGATGCCAGTTTCCGTCGTCGATTTTTGAGCGATCTCATTCCCACTGCTCACCTGGAGCGGCTCACACTCGTGTTCTCTCTACTCCTTTTGGCTCCATCATTTCAGGTCAACGCTGCCGATACCGATTGGCCTGGATGGAGAGGGCCAACAAGAAATGGACACGCCAATCCAGAGCAAGATCCTGTTGTCGAGTGGAGTGCGGAAAAGAACATCGCCTGGAAGACAGACATTCCTGGCAAAGGGCATGGGTCGCCGACTGTGATTGGTGATCAGATTTTCCTGGCGACTTCGATCGATGAAAAGGAACAACGGCTTCTGCTTTGCCTCGACCGTAAGACCGGAAAATCACGTTGGGAAACGATCGTCCATGAAGGCAAAGCGACGCCGCCTCGAAACAAAAAAGGAACGCAGGCATCCTCGACGTCAGCCTGTGATGGCGAGAGATTGTTTATCAATTTCTTGCACGACGATGCGATGTACACGACTGCTCTTTCGCTGGCCGGCGAGATCCTCTGGCAGCAGAAAATTAGCGACTATGTCGTCCATCAGGCGTTTGGATCTTCACCGGTTGTCTATGAGAATTTGGTCATCGTCTCCGCTGATAACAAATCCGGAGGTGCAATTGCTGGGCTGGAACGATCAACCGGTAAGATTGTTTGGAAACGTGATCGCCCAGAAATGCCAAACTACCCGTCTCCAATCATTCTTGAAACTTCCGGGAAAGTTCAATTGTTGATGACTGGTTGTGAACTCGTGAGCAGTCTCGATCCCCTGACCGGAAAAGAAAACTGGGAGATCGAAGGCGCGACAACTGAGTGTGTCACCTCGACCGTCACCAACGGTAATCTCATCTACACCAGCGGTGGTTATCCCAAGAACCACATCGCAGCGGTGCGTACCGATGGGTCCGGGAAAGTTGAATGGGAAAACGGCGTCCGTGTTTATGTTCCATCGATGCTGGTCAGAGAGGGCGAACTTTATGGCGTGACTGACGCTGGTGTCGCCATGTGCTGGAACGCTGCGACTGGTGAAGAAATCTGGAAAGGACGCCTAGGCGGAACATTCTCCGCATCACCAGTTTTGGTCGACAACCGCATCTATATCACCAATGAAGGCGGAGAGACTTTCGTCTTCGATGCCTTTCCAGACGGGTTCAATCTTATCTCTAAAAATAAACTCGGGAATGTTTGCTTCGCGACACCAGCGATTTGTAATAGTCAGATTTTTTACCGAAGTGCGACAGAAGCTGACGGCAAGCGACAGGAGTCGATTTATTGCATCACCAAGCAACAATAACCGTACTACATTCGGCACAATCGTTAGGAGCGGGGGATGCTGCGCACAGTTCCTCACAGCACCTCGCTCCAATCAGTTTCTTCAGTCATATCACCCGCCGGTTATCTAACAGAACAACTGTAACCGTTGTAACAGTGTGAGCTGGAGTTCTCCCGACTTTCGTTGAAAAGCGAACGTATTTCTTTCAAGAGAGTGTCATTTCAAGCCGAATTTTTCCGAAGACCACATACTTTCGAGTATTTTGTATCTCACACAAGACCACATCTTTCGGGCGACATCGCTCGAACAGACGTTGTTCGGAAGTTTTTATTCGGCGGGGAGAAATAATGCCACTTTCGATATTGGGTATGGGAACAGCGCTTCCTAAGACAACAATTACACAAGACGAAGCCTTACAGTTTGCGCAGTTGCTCGTAGAGGATTACCCCGAGCTCGTTGATTCACTTCAGCGGCTCTACCCCAAGACGACTATTAAACAACGCCATGTGATTCATAAGCCTGAATTTCTGAGGAGCTTACTGGGCGATCAAAAAGTCGCCGAAGAGACCACTAAGGTCCTGGTCACCAACGGAGGCCCTGGAACATCAAGCCGGCTGAAAATGATTGATAAAGCTGCTGGCCCACTTTCCGAAGAGGCTGCCAGAAATGCACTTGAGGAAGCTGGACTTCAGCCAGAGGATGTCACTCATCTGGTGACGGTCTCCAGTACGGTTGGTTCGGCTCCCGGATTTGACTCGGCTCTCATCCAGCGCCTGGGGTTATCTCCCCATGTGCATCGTACAAACATCGGATTGATGATGTGCCAGGCAGCGATGAATGGATTGCGTGTTGCCAATGCGTTTGCAAGCTCTGAAACCGATGCTGTTGTCTTGATGGTCGCGCTTGAAATTTGCAGCGCTCATTACGACCTTGTTCCGATGCCGAAAAAACTGATCACAAACGCAATTTTCTCAGACGGCGCCGCCGCCTTGGTAGGGACTTCACGTCCGAGTTCAGACTGGCAAGTCGATCTGAATTGCGGATACCTCATTCATAACGAACGTGACAACCTTCGAGTCGCTTTTGGTGACCAGGGTTTGGACATCCGCCTTTCAACTAAAGTTCCAGAGTTGATTGAGAAAACTCTTGGCGACTGGACTAAGAAGTGGTTGAATCAAACTGACTTAGACATCTCGGACATTCGGTCCTGGGCAATTCATCCAGGTGGTCCAAAAATCCTTGAAGCAGCGGCCACCTCACTCGGGTTGAGTCGATCCGATCTTGATGATAGCTGGGACGTCCTCTCGGAAGTTGGGAATATGTCCTCACCAACAGTCATGTTTGTTCTCGACAAACTTCGCAAGAGAAAGGCCGAGCTTCCCTGTGTCGCCATCGCCTTTGGTCCAGGATTAACTATTGAAGCATCGCTGATCGGCAAGGCTGCCGCCGAGTCGATCAAAGGGCATCCCAAAGACGCCGCAGCGTAAGACTTCGCCTGTCGATAAACAGTAAAAGAGGCTGGTTTCAGATTGAAACCAGCCTCTTTTTTCTATTGAAACTCAAATCAACTAATCGTTGAAAGCCGTCAGTTGCAGCACATACCAAAACAGAGTTGCAAGTGACGAGAAGATCGCCAAAGACGCCGCCACATGCTGGTCAGTGCGGTAGTGATGTAATACGTTCGAGGTTTCCCAAAGGATGAAACCGGACATTAAGAGCACCATCCCACCTGCGAACCAGGTGCCTAATGTGATCGGTGTGAAGAAAGACACAACGATCAACGCGAATACCGCTAGCATCGCAATTGCGAGGAAATTTCGCAGGAAAGAAAAGTCACTTTTCGTGATGAGTACGAATGCCGTGAGACCGCCGAAGATCATGAGAGTAAACACCGCAGCCTGCATGATGACGGCGTCGCCACCGCCACCCGGCCGCGTCTGAATCCACCAGAGTAAAGGAGCGAACAGAATCGCTTCCGCAAAGGCATACAAACCCAACCCAGCATATTGCAATCCCGGATTCGCTCCCGTGGCTGCCATTCTGTGAGCCGCTGTACTGGCTATGGCAAAGGCGATAAAGAATATCCAGAAGTTGCGAAGGAAGAGACCGGCAAGCGGCTCAACGATTGATGGTGTGTTAATCATGATCGCCGTTAATGTGACGAAGAGTGCAACGGCACCAGCAACATGCATGTAAACCCGCCGAATAAACGCCACGCGTTCCGACTGTTCTGCATCGATCACGAACAAATCGCGTTGCCCGTAGTTGTCGTAATCAACTGAATAATTCATATGACCGCCTTGATATTGGTTTTGAAAACATGCCTAATTGACTTTGGGCATGAAAGATCTGTTCCGGCAATTGTAAGCTAATCTTCTTCCTGATCTAGTTCTGCAATCCGATT
>DAOUPA010000749.1 GCA_030626405.1 Planctomicrobium sp. | reverse complement strand
CGCTGGGCGATTTTCTTCCTGAAGGAGTGGGGAGTCGATTGCCACCACGTGCATGGTTTCAATATGGACGAATGGAGTGACGCCGAAGGCAATAATCTGCCGAGTTCAAACTCTGGTTCGTTTCAGTATGCGATGGAACAAGCCTTCTACGGTCCCTTGGGCGATCTCACGGTTCCGAAGAATCAGCGCAATTTCGCAACGAAGGAAAACCTGCCGACCTATGTAGAGAAAATCGCTGCAATTCAAGATGCAGGAGGTGAACTGGCTGTCGCTTTTGGAATTGGACGGGTTTGTCACATTGCATTTTGGGAACCTCAATTCGCTGGCGACTATGACTCGCTTGACGATTGGAAGCAGGCAACTCATCGAGTCGGTGCGAAATTGCATCCACTCACAATTGAGCAAAACGCCCTGACGAGTTTCAAGAGCCGAACGACATTGGTCCCTGCTTTTGCGAACACGATTGGACCAGGTCTCTTTTTGAAAGCGGATCACATTATCGGTGGCGCGGATGGAACACTCGGTCGCGGAATGATGTGGCAAGGGATGAGCTTGTGGATGACACTGCGCCACGAACCGACCTCTTGGATCCCTTCTACCTTCATGCCGACTTTGCCAGGCAAGCTCTTCTTTCTCGAAGAATTGGCAGGACCTCTTGTGGCGGAGTGTAATTAGCGAGTGAGCGGGAATGAATAACTGCTTCTCGGCTAAAAGCCCGGCATTTCCAAAATGCCGGGCTTTTTTAATTCAGTTTAGATTTCATAAATACTGCGATGAATCACGGTCCACGCTCTGCTTAAGCATTGCTTCTGGGGTGTGCAAGTCACACATTCTGCATAACTGTTACAGCCTGCAAATCTGAAATGGATCGCGTGAACGGTTCGGTCACGGCTCGTTGTCTCTTCTCAATCTGTTCGGTCGACTCTTTATCGAGTCCGTTCCCTGAGCGGTCCGAAACAGATGGAGCGGGAAAAGTATTGTACGGAGCACTTCGGGATTTTCCGAAGTGCATTTCCCCTTCACAATGTTATCAATCACCTCACTAATTTTTTGTTTGGTGGTTCACAGAGACGGAGTGGCCCTCGTGCTTGAAATGTTACAACAACTCAGTGACGATCAAACGGCTCTACTTGGATGCGGTGTTGCCGTCTTGGGTTCGACATTACTTCTCATGTTAAGCTTCCATGCAAATCCCGAGAATCGGAAAAAGCAGGCTTCAGAGACATTAAGCAACAGCGGCAAATCCCACAAAATCGGCGAAAAGGAACAACGACGCGCTGCATAAAGTCGTGGGAAAGTTGCTCAGGCTACTGTTTCCTCGCTATGCTTAAGAGATTGTTCACCCGAGTTTTTTGTCGCTTGATACAGTAAGGATGATTGGAATGACAACTTTGCGAATGTTTTCCGTGGCCGTTCTGATGATGTCCATCGGATATTTGTTCGGACTGGCTAATGTCGGACCAAACTTTGCCAACGCGCAACAAGCAACTGACGGTGTCTCAGAAGAGACTGCCAATAAAATCCGTGAAGCAAATCGCAGCTTGGTTGATGCGATGGAATCATTAAAGTCCGATGGACGATACGAATCCGTCACTGAAGGACCGAACGCCTTTCTAATTCTTGCTGGTGGTGGAAACGCTCGCCAGGACCTCGAATCAGGAAGAGGAGTTGATCCAGAGACTTTCGCCGCACTTTATGCCGGACGAGCGACTCCAGAAATCAAGAACATGCTTGGTAAAGACGAGCAGGGACGACTGACTTTTAACGACGAGGTGGTTCGAATTTACTCGAAATCACGATTAGAACGAATTCTCGCGAACCGAACTAAATTGACAGAAGTGGCATTTTAGTCTGTTAGAACGTTGAATCCGGCTGTTCGGGTCGTTCCAGCCATTTCGACGTATGTCGGAAACTTGCCATCGAATTCAGGAGTTTACCGGGAATTTGATTTCAATCGTTCCGAGACTCCATATACAATGAAATACGCAGCCTTATTTCAAGGCTGCCGTGACCTTTCCATGATTCTCGTAAAGAGCCATTCGGTGTCTGCGAAGTCCCGGAGATTGACATTATGAAAACCACTTGGAAGTTTTCCTCCTTTTTGGCAGCGATGTTCGCGGTGAACGTCTGTCTTGCCAATGGACCGAT